>NZ_JCAIUM010000005.1:0-311045 GCF_059445545.1 Paenibacillus sp. Y568 | reverse complement strand
CGACTTGCATGTATTAGGCACGCCGCCAGCGTTCGTCCTGAGCCAGGATCAAACTCTCCAAATTATATTGATTTCAAATCAGCTTTGCAGTGATTTGGAATCAATTTAGAAAGAGCGATATGCCCATTTAAAACAAACTGACGAGAAATTACTTTCTCTATCAAATGATTTCTCATTTGTTTTGACTTCACTTTCGTGAAATCTACTCACTCATTGTTCAGTTTTCAAAGACCAATTTGTTCATTTTGTTGTTACCAGTTGTTCTCGGCGACAACTTCTATATCATATCATGTCCGGTTCGTTTGTGCAAGCTTTTTTTTCGTTTAAGTTTCATTCGAGTTTGGCTTGCCGATTCAATAAATGTGTTATTTACTGGCCGGACTAATAATATATCACGTATAATTAATGATTGCAACACTTTTTTAATAATATTAATTATTATATATAGCTTACACATTTACGGTCATACCATTCTATTTAAAGATGATATGACCGAATATAAACTACTACATGGTGGCTTTGTATAATCTAGGTATTCTTTTTAATGATTTCTACTATGTAAAGATGTCTTTGCTGCTCCAAGTTAATAATATCTTGGCCAATAGATACCATAGGACGTGTTGGTTCGTTGCTATTAGCGAAAACAATTTCACCAATCTGATCATTACTCAATCGAACTACTACGCCATTATTAAACTCTGTAACTTTTTTAATAAAGGTATGCACCAATTTTGGATCTAATTTACCGAAGGACTCCGTGTTAATCTGCTCTAGAACTAAATATGGGGACTGCCCCTTACGGTAAGCCTTGTTTAACGTCATAGCATGAAATATATCTACAATGCCTACGATTCTTGAATAGATATGAATACTGCTACTCTGAACACCCAGTGGATATCCTGTACCGTCAACCTTCTCATGATGTTGTAAAGCTGCTAAACGAACACCTTCATTAATCGCAGTGACATTCTTTAATAAATGGTATCCGGTTTTTGTATGCTCACGTATTTCATTTATTTCACTCAATGTTAATGCTGTTGGTTTAAATAAAATAGTGGGATCTACTTTAACGTTACCAATATCATGGAAAAGGCCTGCAAAGGCTGCTTGCATCCAATCTTTTTTAGGAAGACCAATCCATTCTGCAAGCTTATATGAAGATAATGCACACAGAACGGCATTGTGATACATATAGTCATAGTTATTTAATACACGCGGTTGAAACGATATCACACTATAATCCTTGATATATTGAATGACATTGTCTAATTGATTACGAATTTCGTAAATGGGAATTCCCGCTGCAGCGACGGAAGGGTAGGCTCCTTTTATTATGTTTATGAGCTTGTCATATTCCTCATCGAATAAAGTTGTACTCTTCATTGCTGTCTGATCTTGAGCTAAAGGATTAGAAGAGATTGTATGAACTTTCTCTATAACTGTTAATTTGCGTTCGTTTGATGCCTTTTCCTTCGTATGGATAATTTTATCACCCACTTGTCCAATTTCAACATACTCCACTAGAAATGCTTCTAGAATTTTTAGATCACGTGGGAGTAATACCTTTTCTTTCTGAAAAAGAAGGCCACCTAAAGGGCTATGTACGTCCTTAACTAATTTGAGCCCTGGTTTCAAATCCAAAATGGATACGCTAGTCATAGATTAATATACATCTCCATTTCATTTTTAAATTGATCCTTTACAACAGCAATCAAGGTCATTATATTATTTATTTTATTGCTCTACAATCTTTAATTAGGAATATATAACCAAATAATTCGATCCCCCTAATTAGATTAAGCTTAAATAAACTTTCCACAATAACAAAAATGACCCCGGAAACTATACCGAGGTCATTTGAAAAAGCTTAATATAAATTTATTCTTCGTCTATATTTTCATCCGAAGCATCTAGAGAAGTTCCCTCACCAACTGAATTGTCCATTGAAGATTCTGTTTCATCTCCATTGGTACTTGAATCCACATCTAACTCATTGGATTCTTCACCTTCAAGCAACTCATCTACTTCTTCTTCCATTTTGTCTACACGGCTTACAGTAGCCACTGCATCATCTTCGCGTATATTAATCAACTTAACCCCTTGAGTATAACGACCCATTGTAGAGATCCCTTCCATACTCGTACGGATCAGAGTTCCAAGGGTTGTGATAATCATCAAGTCCTCTTCATTCTTAACCACTTTAAGGGCAATAACAGCACCATTCTTCTCTGTTACGTTGATCGTCTTGATTCCCTTACCGCCACGACTTTGAGAGCGATAGTCACTAGCTGGTGTCCGCTTACCGTATCCATTAGCTGTAACGATCAAGATATCCAAATCTTTATCAATGACATCCATGCCAATAACTTCATCGTTATCATCTAAGCGAATACCTCTAACACCGGTTGCACTACGTCCCATAGAACGGACATCATCCTCAGAGAAACGAATAGACATACCTTGGGCCGTACCCATAATCAACTCTTGCTCCCCATTTGCCAACTTCACTCCAATGAGAGCATCATCTTCACGAAGGTTTATAGCAATAAGGCCGCCTTTACGGATGTTCGTATAATCCTCAAGTGGTGTCTTCTTCACGACTCCCTGACGAGTAGCAAAGAATAAGTATTCTTCACCATCAAACTTCTGCACCGGAATCACTGCGTTAACTGTCTCGCCCTGCTCAATCTGAATCAGGTTGATAATCGCTGTTCCTCTCGCTGTACGGCTCAAGTCAGGAATCTCATATGCCTTAAGGCGATATACTTTCCCTCGGTCGGTAAAGAACAAGAGATAGTGATGTGAGTTGGTTACGAAGAGATGTTCAACAAAGTCTTGATCTTTCGTATCCATACCCATAACGCCTCGTCCACCACGCTTCTGGTTACGGTAGGTGTTAGCAGGCAGACGTTTGATATAGCCACTATGGCTAATCGTGATGATTACTTCTTCTTGTGGAATAAGGTCTTCATCCAGAATGCTCTCTTCACCTACTGTAATTTCAGTACGACGTTCATCATTGAAACGTTCTTTAATCTCATTTAGTTCTTCGCTAATGATCTGCAGTATTAGCAATTCATCAGCTAAGATTTCACGATATTCTGCAATCTTCTTCTGCAATTCTTGGTATTCATTCTCAATCTTATCACGTTCTAATCCTGTCAAACGTTGTAGACGCATTTCCATAATGGCTTGTGCCTGTTCAAGACTTAGCTCGAATCTGCTCATTAATCCATCACGTGCAATGTCTGTTGTTTGAGAACTACGGATAAGCGTAATCACTTCATCCAAATGATCGAGTGCCGTACGCAGTCCTTCCAGAATGTGAGCGCGTGCTTCTGCCTTTTTAAGTTCAAATTCTGTCCGGCGACGGATGACAACCTTCTGATGCTCCAAATAATGATATAGCATATCGAACAGACTGAGTGTCTTCGGTTCGTTGTTAACGATAGCTAACATATTAATACCGAAAGTAGACTGCATAGGCGTATGCTTGTACAAGTTATTTAAGACGACATTAGGATTAACATCACGTCGTAACTCAATAACGACACGCATACCATTACGATCTGACTCATCACGTAAATCAGTAATACCTTCTATACTTTTCTCACGTACAAGCTCAGCAATCTTCTCAACAAGTCTTGCTTTATTCACTTGGTAAGGAAGTTCGTAGATAACTATACGCGCTTTGTTGTTATTCTCTTCAATATTAGCCTTAGCCCGCATCGTAACGGAACCACGGCCTGTCTGATAGGCTTGGCGAATCCCTTGACGTCCTAATATATACCCGGAGGTTGGAAAATCGGGTCCCTTGATATACTCCATTAATTCCATTGAAGTTATTTCTGGATTCTTAATTAAAGCTTGAACACCATCGATAACCTCACCTAGATTGTGTGGTGGAATATTCGTGGCCATACCAACGGCAATACCTGACACCCCATTCACCAACAAGTTAGGGAACCTTGCAGGTAGTACAACAGGCTCTTGTTCTTCCCCATCATAGTTAGGTTGAAAGTCAATGGTGTCTTTATTAATATCTCTTAGCATTTCCATAGCAATTTTAGAAAGACGAGCTTCCGTATAACGCATTGCTGCAGCCATGTCACCATCAACTGATCCGAAGTTACCATGACCTTCTACAAGCATATAACGCATAGAGAAATCTTGTGCCATACGAACCATTGTATGGTATACCGCTGTATCACCATGCGGGTGATACTTACCAATAACATCACCAACGATTCTCGCTGATTTCTTAAATGGTTTATCTGGGGTCATCCCCAAGTCATTCATAGCATACAGAATACGTCGATGTACCGGCTTCAATCCATCTCTTACATCAGGTAAAGCCCGGCTTACAATGATACTCATTGCATAGTCCATAAATGACTCGCGCATTTCAACTCCAATATCCCGATCCTTAATTTGCGAGTTTAATTCCTCTGCCATGCTGTACCTCCTCCAATTCCTATCAAGCAATGCATTACAATTTCAACATTCTTATATTCAAGTAAAAACGGCTTTTCCGTCCTTTTAGGGGTATGCACTTAAACTAGTTATGTTAACCATAACCTAGAGTTACCCTTATAAAGTCAAAGATCCGCTTCAATACCTATTACGCTAATTACGCTAAAAACCAGTAATCTTTATTATATTACTTTCTCAAAAGGAGCACAATTAAACGTTAAACACGTTAAACGTAAATAAAGACTAATTTAAAACTGAGAAATAGGGATATGCCCTTCCTTCTTATACTGCCTATTCATACAATGTTTAAGAAATCCCCAACACATAGTATACCATTCTTTTACTACCTTGTCCTAATTTTTAAGCCTTTGAAGTATCTAAATACTCACCTCTAACACGATAAAACAAGCACATTTTTCTTCGATCTGTGAACTAACAACATGGGTGAACGATTATCTATAACTGACGATTCATCAAGTTCAATTGTACGTGGACTGAGAACTTACTTTTCCAAAAATAGATTAATGAAAGGATGAACATTCTTGGCTATTCAGCGTGTCTCCAGCAAGTGGTCCAAAACCAAAGTGCTCCTAAAAAATGAAAATATATCTCCCTATATTCCTACCACCTGTAAATACTCTTCAGAAGCTTTAGTTAATATGCTGAATGAGTACATTATGGTCTTCCTAAAGCCTGATTGTGGAACGTATGGTCGAGGGGTAATGTGTGTTGAACAACTTACTCTTAATAATATTGAACCCAATGATCCCAATGACTCAACTGACCCGTCAGAGCATACACAAGTCGCTTATCAACTTCGGTATACCACCAAAACTGAAATATTCCCATCTCTCGAAGAACTGTTAGTAGGAATTAAAGCCTATATTCGAAATGATAATTACCTAATCCAAAAGGGTATCCACTTATTACATTATCGTTCCTGTCCATTTGATTTACGCGTACTTACCCAGAAGAGTCCAACAGGCCAATGGGTTTCAACCGGAATTATTGGTCGTGTCGCAGCACCTCATAAAGTAGTGACTAATCATCATAGTGGAGGCAAAGTTCAAACTTTTGAAACCTTAATGTCTCCCTATATGAGCAATATGGAAATTTTCAAACTACAACAATTACTGAAAGGGTTAGGTGTTTCTGTCGCAAGTCAACTTCAAAAGAAATATCATCATATTAAAGAACTAGGACTGGATATTGCCATTGATCAAGAACATAATCCTTGGATTTTAGAAGTAAATACGTTACCTGCCCTCTTTCCTTTTAAAAAATATATTTCTGACAAAGATGTATACCGTCGTATTCACCATTATGCTGTTTCCTACGGAAGATATTCTTCAAAAAAAGTATCGAAATAACGTACTTTACAAGAAAAACAAAGAGAAGGTACCAATATAGGTACCTTCTCTTCTCATGCTGTCTTATTTAAATATCTAAATTCTTAACTGTCTTAGCATGTTCATATATAAAGTCACGACGCGGTTCAACATTATCACCCATCAGTATATCAAATATATTATCTGCTAACATGGCATCATCAATAGTAACTTGAAGCATGGTTCTACTTTCAGGATCCATGGTTGTTTCCCACAATTGTCCTGCGTTCATTTCACCAAGTCCTTTATACCGTTGAACATTATATTTAGCATTAGCTCCAAATTCGCTAATAATCGCATCTCTTTCTTTTTCACTATTTGCATAGCGGATAACCTTATTACGCTCTACTTTAAACAATGGTGGTTGTGCAATATATACATACCCTGCATCAAGGAGTTTTCTCATATAGCGATAGAAGAAAGTCAACATAAGCGTACGAATATGCGCTCCATCGACATCGGCATCGGTCATGATAATCACTTTGTGATAACGAGCTTTGCTAATATCGAAGTCCTCGCCTACACCCGTTCCCATTGCTGTAATCATATTGCGAATCTCAGCATTGGAGAGAATGCGGTCAAGTCTAGCTTTCTCTACGTTTAGAATTTTACCACGCAAAGGGAGTATAGCTTGAAAATGTCGGTCACGACCCTGTTTAGCCGACCCACCGGCAGAATCCCCTTCGACGATATATAATTCACTTAGTGATGCATCCTTAGAAGAACAGTCAGCTAGTTTACCAGGCAATGCGCTAACTTCCAAAGCACTCTTACGACGTGTTAATTCACGTGCTTTACGAGCAGCCTCACGTGCTCTAGAAGCTTGTAGACCCTTCTCTAGAATACGACGAGATACCGCTGGGTTCTCTTCCAAGAACTCTTGTAGTTTCTCAGAGAACAGTGACTCCACAATACCGCGTACCTCACTGTTACCAAGCTTCGTCTTTGTCTGTCCTTCGAACTGAGGTTCTGGAATTTTGACTGAAATAATAGCAGTCAACCCTTCACGAACATCGTCACCTGAGAGATTAGAGTTACTGTCTTTGATGATACCCGTTTTACGAGCATAATCATTAATAATCCGAGTTAATGCACTCTTAAATCCAGACTCATGTGTTCCGCCTTCATGTGTATTAATATTATTACAGAAGGAGTAAATATTCTCTGTATAGCTATCATTATATTGCAGAGCTACTTCAACCTGCATCATATCGCGAGAGCCTTCCACATAAATAGGTTCCTCGTGAAGTGCTTCTTTCTTCTCGTTTAGAAACTTCACATATTCCTTAATACCACCTTCATACATAAAACGAACAGATGTATCACTTCGTTCGTCATTCAGCGTCAAGGCAATACCTTTATTTAAAAATGCAATTTCCCGAACACGAGTAAGAAGTGTCGCGTAATCATATTCAGTGGTTTCTGTAAAGATTTCTGGATCTGGATGGAAGGTTACGGTCGTTCCATGTTCCTCCGAATCTCCAATCACCTTCACGTCATATTGAGGCGCACCACGACGATATTCTTGTTGGTAGACATGTCCTTCACGTTTCACGGTTACTACTACTTTTTCCGATAAAGCATTAACAACCGAAACACCTACACCATGTAGTCCTCCTGAAACTTTATATCCACCGCCGCCAAATTTACCACCCGCATGCAATACAGTCATAACAACTTCTAGAGCAGGGCGTTTCATTTTGGCGTGTTCCCCTACAGGAATACCACGTCCGTTATCGACAACGGTTACACTGTTATCTTTGTGAACGGTAATTTCTATATGATCACAGATACCTGCCATGGCTTCATCAATACTGTTGTCCACTACTTCCCAGACTAAATGATGCAAGCCCTTAGCACTAGTCGACCCAATATACATCCCCGGCCGTTTACGTACAGCTTCAAGGCCTTCCAGTACCTGAATCTGATTCTCATCATACATTGGTTCATTCATAGACATGCCTTCACCTACTTCTATAGATTCTACAACTGCTAATTAAGCATTAGCATAAAAAACGTTAACTCTTTTTTTGAGAGTGGAAGAAGAAATGGGAGAGTAAAAGACTGTGTCTTTCGTTACAACGATGGACTTAGCTTCTTCTTCGCCAATATTAACTAACGTCTTCTCTTGCTTGACGTGATTAACAAATTGTTTGGATATTTTGGAAGATTTCTCTATGGATATGTCAAAAATAGCAATGAGCTCGGAAGAACGAATAATTCTTTCTCCCCCCAAATGTATATACATCAATAATCCTCCACTCTTTTATAGACCCACTTGACCTGCATTCACATGATAGATGCTTGCATTCTTTAATTTATCCGCATTCAAACTCTCTATTCCGGTTGCGGTGATGAACGTCTGCACTTTGCTCTGAAATGTCTCAATCAGTTGGGTCTGACGGTAAGGATCAAGCTCAGATAATACATCATCTAGCAATAGAACGGGATATTCGCCAATCTCCTCTTTAATCAGCTCAATCTCCGCCAATTTGAGTGACAAGGCAGTCGTTCGTTGCTGTCCTTGAGACCCATAAGTATGCACTTCCTTACCGTTAATATAAAAGGTCATATCATCACGGTGAGGCCCCGCAAGTGTCATGCCGCGCCGAACTTCCTGTTCTTTCATTTGTCTTAACTTTATCATAAATTGCTCAAATAAGACAGCTTCATCTTCCTCTGTCGCTTCTCCAAACGATGGAACATAACGTAATTGGAGATCTTCGCTACCGTTTGTAATTCCCCGATGGATCGACTCCGCCCATTTCTGGAGTTTTATTATGAATTGTTTCCTTTTTCTTATAATTTTAACACCGTGTTCTACCAACTGTTCATTCCATATGTCTAGCAATCCCTGTTCCGTAGAGTCTTTTCCCCATAATTGCTTCAAAAAATTATTTCTTTGGAGGAGAATCTTCTGGTATTGCTGCAGATGATAAAGATAGCTTGGTTGGACTTGTCCTATCTCCATATCGAGAAAGCGACGGCGGATCCCTGGTGTACCCTTTACAATCTCTAAGTCTTCCGGTGCAAACATAACGACATTAAGTGAACCGATAAACTCACTTAATTTACGTTGCTCAAGTCCGTTTATCTTCGCCTTTTTTCCTTGAGATGACAAGGTTAATTCTAAAAGAAGAGGTCCATATTTTTTCTCCACGGTAGCAGAGATGTGAGCACTTGTCTGTTCAAAGCCAATGAGCTCACGATCTTTCGACGTTCGATGGCTTTTGGTAAGTGCCAGCACAAAGATAGCTTCCAGCAAATTGGTCTTTCCTTGAGCATTGGGACCGATCAAAAGATTCACATCCCCGAAGGAATCCAACCGCAATTGTTCATAATTGCGGTATTGCTGCAAGCTAATGTTTTTTACAAACACACGTTATCCTCCTCATCCTCCACCCCTGATACTTACGTTTTGGGATTATTTTGAGGTAAAGATTACGATTCTTTAGTGACCTCAAACGTTCCTTCATCTGTCACTTTGACAATATCGCCCGGATATAACTTGCGACCGCGTCTTTCCTCTTGTTCTCCATTGACGGTAACTAGGCCTTCTTGAAGAAGAGCCTTAGCCATCCCGCCTGTGGATACACAATTTGATAATTTTAGAAAAGTGTCTAATTTAATATATTCACTGTGGATAAGTATTTTGTTCACTTGAAATGTTCCTTTCGCATTCAAACGTTTAGTTATTGGTTCGGTAAGGCAAAATAACGTAAAGACTTTCACTGTCGTCCATCGGTTTAAGCACAATAGGACTCATTACGCCAGTAAATGCAATCATTAATTGCTCACTTTCTACTACTTTTAGTACATCTAGCATATATTTTGAGTTAAAAGAGATACGTAATGGATCCCCTTTAAAGTCTACCACATCTAGTTCCTCGCGTACTTTACCAAGTTCTGTTGAACTTGAGGAAATTTCAATTCCGCCTTGTTCTAAGGTTTGCAATTTTACGATGTTTGTTTTTTCTTCTCTCGACAGCAAATAAGCCCGATCAATCGATTCACTTAATTTTTTTGTGTCGATAATTAGTTCTGTTTTGTAGTTGGACGGAATAATCCTAGAAGTATCCGGATAAATTCCTTCCAGAATCCGTGAATAGAATAATACGCGGTCAATTTTGAACAAGACCTGATTATCGGATACGAGAATATCAACAAGTGTATTCTGATCAGGAATAATTTTACTTAACTCACTTAGTGTCTTACCTGCAATGACGACGTTGTTAAATCTCACTTCACCAGCTTTTAATTGAGCGGAACGAGTCGCAAGACGGTGTCGATCCGTTGCTGTAAATTTTAATTCATTATTTTCTAAGTTCCATAGTATCCCTGTAAGGATAGGCGTTGTTTCGTGTGTGGAAATAGAGAATCCCGTTTGTTTGATCATATTCTTGAGTAGATCCCCTGGGATGGAGAGAGTCTGGTTACCCTCAATCGCTGGCAAAATAGGAAATTCCTCAGGATCTAGACCTACCATTTGAATTTCTGTGGCTCCAGATGAGATAAATGTTTGGAAATTTTCTTTGACTTCCATGTTAATTTCCTGTGATGGCAACTTCTTTATAATTTCTACAAAAAACTTAGCTGGTAGTACTACACTTCCTGTTTGCTCCACTTGGACAACCGTTTGATTGTTATCTTCAATGGGAATGAAGGATTGAATGGAGATATCAGTGTCACTTGCTGTAAGTGTAACTCCTTGATGATTCACGTCTAACTTAATACCGGTCAGAATTGGAATCGTTGTTCGACTGGATATCGCTTTATACACCTGTTGTATAGAATCGTTCAAATTGTTTTTAAGAATGCTGATCTTCATATTTTCACTCCTTGAGAGAATTCGGTGAATGTGTCAAAAGATGACGTTAGTTTCACCCTCTTTATAGATGGTTATTGTTTAAAGATTTTATTAGTAATAGTAATAGGCGCAGTGGATATGTGGATAACCCTAGTTTCATTAATAAAACCAAGCCTATCCACATGTGTATAGATTGTGCATAGGCTTGGACTTGTTCAGGACGGATTTTTGATTTTTTCTATGAGGTTATTTACGACTTTAAATAAATCCTGATCCACCTTAAGTAATTGAGATATCTTCTCGTGAGCATGAATGACCGTTGTATGATCTCTACCACCGAACGCTTCTCCAATTTTGGGTAACGAAAAGTCCGTTAATTCGCGTGAAAGATACATAGCTATTTGTCTCGGGAATGCTACAGCCTTTGTCCGTTTACGTGCTTTGAAATCATCCATTCGTAGGTTGTAGTATTCTCCTACTTTTTGTTGAATATCCTGCATCGTTATCATCTTAGGGCGACTTGAAGGGATGATATCCTTAAGCGCCTCGGCTGCTAAATGAGTGGTTACATCTTGGTTCGTAAGCGATGAATAGGCCACTACACGGATTAAAGCACCTTCAAGTTCACGAATATTAGTGTCAATCTGGTTCGCAATATAGGTCATAGCTTCATTAGGAATATCCAAGTTCTCTGCCTTGGCTTTTTTGCGTAGAATCGCTGTGCGAGTCTCAAGATCCGGAGGTTGAATATCCGTAATCAAGCCCCATTCAAAACGGGAACGTAACCGTTCTTCCAGTGTCGGAATTTCTTTAGGAGGTCTATCGCTAGAGATAATAATCTGCTTACGTTCTTCATGTAGCGCATTGAACGTATGAAAGAATTCCTCCTGGGTCGATTCTTTCCCAGCAATGAACTGGATGTCATCAACGAGAAGAATATCTACGCTACGGTATTTGTTACGAAAATTCTCTGTACGATTATCACGAATTGAGTTGATAAATTCATTCGTAAATTTCTCCGATGAAAGATAAACGACTTTACTGTTCGGATTATGTTCCAAAATATAGTGACCAATGGCATGCATAAGATGTGTCTTACCTAATCCAACACCGCCATATAGAAATAGTGGATTGTAGGCCTTAGCTGGCGCTTCAGCGACAGCTAGAGAAGCTGCATGTGCGAATCGGTTACCCGAGCCAATAACAAATGTGTCAAAGGTGTACTTCGGATTAAGCATGTGAGACATGGCTTCTTCATGAAACACTTGCGGTTGGGGAGAAGATAGTGATGGAATGGGATCCTCGATTATAGCCTCTTCAATGACGAATTTAACGTCAAGTTGTTTTCCAACAACCTCAAAAAGAGTTGAACCCACTAATTTGGTATAACGACTCTCAAGCCACTCGACAGCAAATGTCGTAGGAGCAGAGATCACAATGGAATGATCATTCATCCGCGTCGCTTTTGTTGCTTTGAACCATGTATCAAAGCTAGGCTTACTCAATTTGCTTTGAATAATAGATAAAATTTCTTGCCATAATTCAGAAGTATGGCTTTCCACAGATTTTGTCACTCCTTTAAATCATCCAAATGTGGCTAGAGCCATGAGAGGAAATGTCGAAAAAAATTGAATAATGGTGCATTTATCCCCAAAACCCAGAAAGGTGAAAACATAAAAAAATGGATAAATTGAAATTGTTCACAACTTTATCCACAGCTTGTTGATAATATTGAGGTTTAAATCCTGTATACACATCCAAAAGTATTATCATCATAGCAAAATAAGCGTGTAATTTCAATGATTCACACCAATTTATCCACAAACTCAATAACTTGTGTATAATTTTTATTCACAACACAAGATATTGTTTATAATTTGTTAAAGTTTCGACAGCATCTTTGTTTTTATAAAAAAACTTATACACAGGTTGTGCTATAAATAATCAAAATTTAGATTATTGTGAACAAGTGGATAAGTTATATTTTTTTTTGGTTTCTTTTGAGAGCTGTGGAAAACTGTTAATAACCCCTTTAAAAAGAGGGAATGAGAAAACGCAAGGATCAGTTGACTTTTGAGCGTGTACATGGTTAAATGTATAGAGGCATTTTCTGTGAGTATGAAAATGGTTAATCTATAGTAGTAAATCCTGTAAGGGGGTGCAATACATGAGACCGACTTTTAGACCAAATGTGAGCAAGCGCGCTAAGGTTCATGGTTTTCGTAAAAGAATGAGCACGAAAAACGGCCGTAAAGTGCTAGCTGCTCGTCGCTTAAAAGGCAGAAAAACATTGAGTGCTTAATTAAGCGTTCATGAAGACCACCGCGGTGGTCTTTTTTTCTATTGAGAATGGAAGCGTGATAGTTAAGTTCAGATTAGTTTAGGGGATCTGGATGCTGACTATAATATATATATATGAAGAAAAATTTTAACTGCATTGAAAATTGAAGTGAAATTGGGAGAAACTCGTGCATAAAAGTTTACGTTTACGAAACCGTGCTGACTTTAGTCGCGTATATCGTCATGGAAAGTCATTCGCCAATCATCAATTTGTTGTGTATTGGTTCCGCAAAAGAGAAGTGGAGCAATTTAGAGTAGGAATTTCAGTTAGTAAAAAGGTAGGTAACGCGGTTGTTCGTAATCGGATGAGAAGACTGGTTAAGGAAATTGTTCGTCACCATGATTCTGAGTTGATGGAGCATATTGACCTCGTATTTATTGTTCGCAAGGGTGCGTTAAATATGCCTTATAAGGATTTGGAAAGAAGTATCATGCACGTGTTACGGAAAGCGTCACTTTTGAAGTCCTCAAACCGATGAAGTCAGGTTTCCTTGTCCATGTGAATATGTTATGATTTACTATGAAATGGAAGCGCTAAGAGAGGGGTTATGAAGTGTCGCGATTGAAGACTAGCCGAGGAAAGAAATGGATCCTCCTCACCATTGTGATGATATTCGCAATGACCATATTATCGGGTTGTGGAACGAGTGCTGCTGCACCCAAGACTCTTGAAGATTTGCAAAATGGAGGCTTTTGGCAGAGTAATGTAGTTTACTGGTTTGCTAAAGCACTGGATACATTTGCGAATTGGTTCGGTGGACAATACGGACTAGCCGTATTAGTAATGGTTATTATTGTTCGTACAATTATTTTGCCATTAACAATTAAGCAAGTGAGAAGTTCTAGAGCCATGCAAGCCATTCAGCCGGAACTAGCAAAGTTGAAAGAAAAGTATAAAGACAATCCAGAACAACAACAACAAGAAACAATGAAATTATTTCAAGAGCATAAAGTAAATCCATTAGCAGGTTGTTTACCATTGATTGTTCAGATGCCTATATTCATTGCTCTTTACAACTCTATATATGGAAATGATTTATTGCGCCATGGTGAATTTCTTTGGTTACAACTAGGCAGTCCAGATAAAACCTTTATTCTTCCATTATTAGCTGCACTTACAACATTCTTGCAGACGAAGATGATGATGAAGATGAACCCAAGTCCACAACAAGGGCCAATGAAGTTTATGATGATGGTATATCCGGTACTTATATTCTTCATGTCATATAATTTCCCATCTGCGTTGCCACTGTACTGGTTCTTCAGTAACTTGTATACATTGATACAGAATTACTTCTTATATCGCAATAATGATACAACAGCGACGGCTAAAGGTAGTGTATCTGCTATTGCAGCATCAGGTAATGCTAAATCCAAAGGTAATCATAAAGGAAACAAAGGTAAAGGCAAAAACTCGAAGGGGGCTAAACGGTCTAAATGAGGAACGTCATCGCTTCAGGAAAAACCGTTGAAGATGCTGTAAATAAGGGACTTTCCCAACTTGGGGTAAGCCAAGACCGTGTTACGGTTAACATACTTTCTCAGCCGTCAAAAGGATTCCTGGGACTGATTGGTGTCAGGGAAGCGAAAGTAGAACTTACTTTGCTTACAGAAGTTTCACCAGATCCAGTCGTGGGGACAATGGAGCCAACCTCTACCTCTACATCTCATGTTGTAGAAGATGACCCATACGCCGCAGCAGTGAGTTTCATTTTAGATGTAGGCAAAAGTATGGGATTAGAAGTAAGAGTGGATGTACAGCATACAAGAGATGCAACAACACTTCATATCTTTGGTCCTGACTTAGGTCTTATGATTGGGAGAAGAGGGCAGACGCTTGATTCACTTCAATATTTAGCCAACATCGTAGCTAATCGGATTTCGAGTAGTTATATAAGAATTATTCTTGATGCGGAGAATTTCCGTGAACGACGTAAGAAGACATTGGAAGAGTTAGCCGATCGGTTGGCAGGACGAGTCATACGTTCCCGTAAAGAAGTCGTGTTAGAGCCAATGTCACCGCAAGAACGTAAGGTAATTCATGCGAAACTGCAGGATCACAAATTAGTTAAGACCTACAGTAAAGGTGAAGAGCCAAACCGGCGTGTAGTCATTTCGTTAAAATAAACGAGATTAAATGGATAGAATAGAATGTACAAAGGACCAGAAAATTTGGACTTTAGTTCATTCTATATAGATGCAATGACTCTCTGATTAGTGATAGGAGTCATTGTTTTTTTATATTTTATAGAGAGAGGTGCAACATGTTGGTAAGTGAGACCATTGCAGCTATTGCTACAGCCGTTGGAGAAGCTGGGATTGCTGTCATTCGTGTAAGTGGGCCAGATGCGATACCTGAAGTGGATCGAATTTTTAAAAGTCGAGTTAAGCTATCTGAGGCTGAATCGCATACGGTTCATTATGGACACATTATAGACCACCATACAGGGGAACAAATTGAAGAGGTACTAGTTACAATTATGCGGGCACCTCGCTCATTTACAATGGAGAATGTAGTAGAGATCAGCGCGCATGGTGGGGTTAT
The DNA here is from genome assembly GCF_059445545.1 of Paenibacillus sp. Y568. Lineage (NCBI taxonomy): Bacteria > Bacillati > Bacillota > Bacilli > Caryophanales > Paenibacillaceae > Paenibacillus > Paenibacillus sp. Y568. The sequence goes on along the minus strand of NZ_JCAIUM010000005.1, from coordinate 295,492 downwards.
TTCAGTTACAAGAGTGATGGATATGTTATTACAACAAAATATTAGGCTAGCAGAGCCAGGTGAATTCACGAAACGAGCTTTTCTAAATGGGCGAATTGACTTGTCGCAAGCTGAGGCTGTAATAGACCTCATTCGTTCTAAATCGGATCGGGCTTTCTCGATCGCGTTGAAACAAGTTAAAGGTGACTTATCTCAACAAATTAAGAAACAACGGTTTACACTAATTGAGACTATGGCACATATTGAAGTGAATATTGACTATCCAGAACATGATGTGGATTCACTCACGTCTTCTTTTATAAAAGATAAATGTAGTGAAGTGATGGAGGGAATTACGAGACTATTAAAAACCGCTGAGGAAGGTAAAATTCTTCGTGAAGGAATAACAACAGCTATTGTTGGCCGACCTAACGTAGGTAAATCATCTTTGTTAAATACATTAGCACATGATAATAAAGCCATCGTAACGGATATTCCAGGTACAACACGTGACGTTATTGAGGAATTTGTTACAATTAACAATATCCCTTTAAAGTTATTAGACACAGCCGGTATCCGTGAAACACTTGATGTGGTTGAGAAAATAGGGGTAGAACGTTCTAAAAATGCAGTGAATGAGGCAGACCTTATTTTGCTTGTGTTAGATGTTAGTCAACCTCTACACGAGGATGAATTGGTATTAATGGAACAAATCCGCGGTAGACAATGTATCGTTATTATGAATAAAATGGACTTACCGTCCATGCTAGATATGGATATCGTAAAGCGTTACTTCAATGAGGATTGTATCGTACAAATGTCTGTTAAGACACAAGAGGGAATCGACGCTTTAGAAAATGCTATTTCTAAGTTATTCTTTAGTGGACGCCTTGAATCGAATGATTTAACTTATGTTAGTAACGTACGACATATAGCTTTATTGAAGAAGGCGAAGCAATCTTTGCAAGATGCTTATGAAGCTGCAGATCAGTTTATTCCAATCGATCTGATCCAGATCGATGTTCGATTGGCATGGGAACAACTTGGTGAAATTATTGGGGATACGGCGGGAGATACGTTATTAGATCAAATTTTCTCGCAATTTTGTTTGGGTAAATAGCTTTAACATTTAAAGCTTCATGTTGATAAATAATTTATAGATATAATTATTTAAAGGAGGTAAGACTATGAGTTACACAGGTGGAAATTATGATGTAATTGTTATCGGTGCAGGGCATGCGGGGGTTGAAGCGGCTTTAGCTTCTGCTCGAATGGGTTGCTCTACGCTAATGATTACAATCAATTTAGATATGGTGGCTTTCATGCCATGCAATCCTTCGATTGGTGGACCTGCGAAAGGGCATGTTGTTCGGGAAATTGACGCTCTAGGTGGGGAAATGGGCCGTAATATAGATAGAACCTTTATTCAAATGAGAATGTTAAACACGGCGAAGGGTCCTGCTGTTCACGCCCTCCGTGCACAAGCAGATAAGTTCTCTTATCAGCATACGATGAAGGAAACGATGGAGAAGGAACCAAACTTAACGATGCGTCAAGGGATGGTAGAAGAGCTCATCGTTGAGGATGGACATTGTGTGGGTGTAGTTACGAAGACAGGCACTGAATACCGTGGTAAGTCCATTGTATTGACGACAGGCACCTATTTGCGGGGTAAAGTCATTATGGGTGAGTTAGCTTACGAAAGTGGACCTAATAATCAGCAACCTTCAATTAAACTCGCGGAGAATTTACGCGAACATGGGTTCGATCTTGTTCGTTTTAAGACAGGTACTCCTCCACGTGTTCATAGAGATACAATTGATTTCTCGAAGACGGAGATTCAGCCAGGGGACAGTAAGCCTAAATTCTTCTCTTATGAGACACAGGAATCTACTAATACGAATGAACAACTTCCTTGCTGGTTAACCTATACTTCTGTGGATACACAAAAAATTATTACGGATAATCTCCATCGTGCGCCTATGTTCTCGGGTATTATTGAGGGGACAGGTCCACGTTATTGTCCGTCCATTGAGGATAAGATTGTTCGTTTCAGTGATAAACCGAGACATCAGATTTTTCTAGAGCCTGAAGGTAGAAATACAGCTGAGTATTATGTACAAGGTCTATCAACAAGTATGCCAGAGGATGTTCAATTATCGATGTTACGTTCTATCCCAGGGTTGGAAAAGGTTGAAATGATGCGTAATGGGTATGCCATTGAATATGATGCGATGGTTCCGACGCAATTATACCCATCACTCGAAACCAAAAAAATGCCTGGATTATTCACTGCAGGTCAAATTAATGGAACCTCAGGATATGAAGAAGCTGCAGGGCAAGGGGTTATGGCGGGAATTAATGCTGCACGGAAGGTACAAGGGAAAGAGCCTATCGTACTTAATCGTTCTCAAGGATATATTGGTGTATTAATCGATGACTTGGTGACCAAAGGAACGAATGAACCTTATCGACTTTTGACTTCACGCGCTGAATATCGTTTGTTACTTCGTCATGATAATGCCGATCTACGTCTTACTCCGATTGGACATGAGATTGGTCTAATATCAGATGATCGATATGAAAGATTCCTAAGTAAAAAGAACACAGTAGATCTTGAGGTTGAACGTCTTAGTGTTGAGAAGGCAAAGCCTAAAGAAGTGAATGCTCTTCTAAAAGACTCTGATTCCTCTGAAATTCAGGATGGGACAAATATGTTAGTCCTTTTACGTCGACCTGAGATTAGCTATAGCCATATTGAACAACTTTCACCTTCACCTTACGAGTTAACCGATGAGATGAAAGAGCAAGCTGAAATTCAGATTAAATATGCAGGTTATATAGAGAAACAATTAGTTCATGTGGAACGTCTACAGAAAATGGAGAAAAAGAAGATTCCTGATTCTATAGAGTATTCAGAAATTCATGGTTTAGCTATCGAGGCTCGTCAAAAACTCGCAAACATTCGTCCTATTTCCATTGGGCAAGCTTCACGTATTTCTGGTGTTACACCTGCGGATATATCTGTTCTGCTAGTGTATCTCGAACATTATAACCGTGTAACTGCGGCAAGGGGTTAAGATATGGACTTAATACAACAGTCATTTACTAGTCGGCTACAGGAACACGGAATTACGTTAAGTGAGACTCAACTAGATCAGTTCGAAATATATTTCAAAGAACTAGTAAGTTGGAATGAAAAAATGAATTTAACAGGGATTACAGAACGAGATCAGGTATATATGAAACATTTTTACGACTCTGTTTCCCTTGCTTTTTTTGTAGATATGAAAAAAGTATCAACACTAGCAGATATCGGATCGGGAGCAGGGTTTCCTGGGATACCACTTAAGATTTGTTTTCCAGACATTCAATTAACGATTATTGACTCTCTTAACAAAAGAATATCGTTTCTTAAAAATATTGTAGATCAATTAGGTCTTACGGGCGTTGAACTCATTCATGGTAGAGCAGAGGAATGGGGTCAAAAGAAGGGATACCGTGATCATTATGATCTAGTTACAGCTAGAGCTGTCGCTAAGTTAGCGTTACTTAATGAATTTTGTTTACCTTTTGTTCGCGTGGACGGCACATTTGCGGCTATGAAGGGTAGTGACCCTACCGACGAGATCAAAGAAGCATCCTATAGCTTCAAACAACTTAAAGGTAAACTAAACAAGGTAGAGAAGTTCACTCTTCCCGTGGAAGAAGCCGACCGTCATATTATTATTGTAGAAAAAAGAGCATCTACACCTCAGAAATATCCAAGAAGTCCTGGGGTTGCAGCTAAGTCTCCGCTAATCTAATTTATTAAGTAATGTTTCACGTGAAACATTAAAACAGGTAAGACTATGTCACCCGTATGGTTTGGGAGATATAGTCTTTTTTTGAGTTTAAATAATAAGCAATTTCTAGAAAAATTTACGCATGATAGAATAGGATTATATGAGAAAAAGTGATAGAATAAGATAGATAGAAGTTCTTACGAAAAGTAATGAGCAATATCCAATTTTTAGATAAAATATCAAGTAGATCAAGTAGTGTAATTTATATGAAACCTTAATCTTTAAAGAGATTAATGCAACAAATGATCATGTGAATACGTGCAAAGTATAGTCATATTGTTTCTACTTTGTACAGAGATAGGAAGGTACTGAGATGACATGGTGAATGTAAGGTTAATTATTCCATCGTGTTACGGTACTATTTTGAAATTAGGTGGTAATATGCGGAATGAAAGAACAATTTTCTAAGTTGTTTGGCCTAACTGAGCGGACTAATGGGGATGAAGTGAAACAGATTCCAGTGGATAATATTGTGGGGAGTCCTTTTCAACCTCGTACTATTTTTGATGATAATAGAATTGATGAACTTTGTCAGACGATTAAAACTCATGGCGTAATTCAACCTATTGTTGTTCGTTATCGTAATGCCAAATATGAGATTATTGCAGGAGAACGTCGATGGCGAGCTGTTAAGAAATTGGGGCTTGAAACCATCCCAGCTATTGTTCGCGATTTTAATGATTCACAAGCCGCTTCGATTGCATTGATTGAGAACCTGCAACGTGAAGGTCTAACTTCCATAGAAGAAGCAGTAGCCTATCAAAAGCTCATTGATTTACATCAGTTAACTCAAGAGAGTCTGGCTCAGCGTTTAGGCAAGAGTCAATCCACCATTGCTAATAAAATCCGCTTATTAAACTTACCTGAACCTGTAAAGCAAGCTTTAATGGAACGAAAAGTCACTGAACGGCATGCTCGAGCACTTTTATCTCTAAGTCCCGAAGAGTTGCAACTGAAATTGCTTGCAGAAATTATAACTAAAGAACTTAATGTAAAGCAGACAGAAGCAAGAGTTGCCTACTATAAAGAATCCTCCACAATTAAAAAGGCAAAACGTATCTCGTTTTCTAAAGATGTTCGTCTTGCTCTAAATACGATTAGACAGTCTATTGATATGGTATCCGGATCAGGAATGTCTATTATAACAACTGAAAAAGATCATGATGATCACTATGAAATTGTTATTCAAATTCCTAAAAGATAGTGGGAAGGAGAAAGGTAATATCAGCCGCTTTTTCTAATGATTGACTTATGGTTGTAACTAATAGGGTGCAGACAGAAAGAATGACAACCAATTTGCTAGGCTGTAAAAAGTATATCTCACGAACTACACGAAGAGTCAATTATATATTGAGGTGAAATGAGTGTCCAAAATTATTGCCATAGCAAATCAAAAAGGCGGGGTCGGTAAAACTACCACCTCCGTCAATCTGGGTGCAGGCATGGCTTCTTTAGGGAAAAGAGTGCTTCTCGTTGATATTGACCCACAGGGTAACACCACAAGTGGGGTCGGAATAAATAAAGCAGATGTGGAGAACTGCATTTATGATGTCATAATAAATGAAGTTAATCCAAGAGATGCCATTACGCATACAGATGTAGAAGGTCTACATATTATTCCTGCTACGATTCAACTGGCAGGAGCAGAAATAGAATTGGTACCAACCATTTCTAGAGAACTACGCCTTAAAAAGTCATTACATTTAGTTAAAGATATGTATGACTACATTTTAATAGATTGTCCACCATCGCTAGGCATACTAACAATTAATTCGCTAACGGCTGCTGATTCAGTGATTATTCCCATACAATGTGAATATTACGCATTAGAGGGCTTAAGTCAATTACTTAACTCCATTCGATTAGTTCAGAAGCATCTGAATACATCTTTGCAAATCGAGGGTGTATTGTTGACTATGTTTGATGCAAGAACAAACTTGGGAATTCAAGTTATTGAAGAAGTTAAAAAATATTTTCAAGATAAAGTATACAAGACAGTTATTGCAAGGAACGTCCGTTTGAGTGAAGCACCATCACATGGAAAATCGATCATAACGTATGATCCACGCTCTAAAGGTGCTGAAGCGTACTTAGAGTTGGCAAAGGAAGTGATTTCATATGAGTAAACGGTTGGGCAAAGGATTAGATGCACTTATTCCTTCTCTCTCCATTAATGATGATGATAAGATTGTTGAAATTCCATTGAGTCAATTACGTGCTAATCCATATCAACCACGTAAAGAATTTAAGGAAGAGGCTATTCATGAATTAGCGGAATCGATTCGCCAACATGGTGTAATTCAACCTATTATTGTTCGTAGTGTTATTAGGGGATATGAAATCATTGCAGGTGAGCGTCGCTTTAGAGCATCTCAGTATTGTGGGAAAGCAACGATTCCTGCTGTAGTTCGTAATTTCTCAGATCAACAAGTGATGGAAATTGCACTAATTGAGAATTTACAACGCGAAAATTTAAATACGCTTGAGATTGCCGTTGCTTACCAAGGACTCATGGATCAGTATAATCTAACACAGGAAGAACTTTCGCTTAAAGTGGGTAAATCCAGGTCTCATATTGCCAATTTTCTACGCTTATTATCATTACCTGAAGAAGTGAAGGACTATGTTTCACGTGGAACATTATCAATGGGTCACGCGAGAGCTATTGTAGGAATTAAGGACTCAGTTGTCATCAAGAATTTAGCGAAACAATGTGTAGAAAATGAATGGAGCGTTCGAGAGTTAGAGGAAACGGTAAAATACTTGGACCGTAAGCCTGTAGAGACGCAAAAACCAACAACGAAAAAGAGTGATCCCTATATTAATCATCTAGAGGAATCTCTCCGTGATCGATTCCATACGACGGTTAAGATTAAGCATAATAAAGATAAAGGTAAGATTGAACTGAATTACTACAGTAAACAAGATTTAGAGCGGTTGTTAGAATTACTACAGAAATCATAAGACAATAACAATGTTAGTGTATTGAAACAATAGTTGATGTCAAAGAGGGAGGAGGGCATATCTTGATTTATTCCGTTGTGGAAAAGGATATGTCTTTCTGTTGTTAGAGGAGGTTAGGTATGGATTCAGTTATTTACTTAGATCATGCGGCTACCTCTTGGCCTAAACCTCCTGGTGTGTTGGATGCGATGCAGTTCGCTATGCAACAGTCAGCGGCCAATCCTGGAAGAGGAAGCCACGCGATGGCTGTAAAGGCTAGTCGTGTGCTATTTGAGACCAGAATGGGAATATCTAAATTGTTCCATATAAATAATGCTAATGACATTGCATTTACATCTAATACCACCATGGCTTTGAATCTAGCAATAAAGGGATTGCTGCGAGAGGGAGACCACGTTGTCGCCACGATGGTTGAACATAATTCTGTTCGACGCCCTTTAGAATATTTAAAGAGAACGCTCGGAATTACTGTTGATTATGTAAGAGTTAATGGGAAAGGTGAATTGAATCTTCTTGATATAAAGGAAGCCTTGAAACAATCAACTCGACTGGTTATTTGTAGTCACAGTTCTAATTTGTTGGGAAGTATATTGCCTGTAGAGGAAATAGGTAACCTTGCTCACAATTCTGGGGCTATATTCTTAGTAGATGCTGCGCAGAGCGCGGGTATTCTCGATATAGATGTAGAACGCATGAAAATTGATCTAATGGCGTTTCCAGGTCATAAAGGGTTGTTAGGACCCCAAGGGACAGGCGGTCTTTATATTGCCCCTCATGTGGACCTGGAACCGTTGCTACACGGCGGAACAGGAAGTCAGTCTGAAGAGAAAGAGCAGCCTACTGTTCGTCCAGATCGTTATGAAGCAGGAACGCCTAATACGGTAGGAATTGCAGGCTTACGAGTAGGGATAGAAAAAGTTGTTGAGCTTACCCCTAAATGGATATATACTCATGAGTGGAATCTTACGCAACAGTTATTAAGTGGCATAAAAAACATTAGTGGTATGACTATATTAGGGCCTGATCCAGGATTACCTCGGACAGGTATTGTTTCTTTTGTAGTAGACCAATTGGATTCATCAAAATTAGCATTTCAGTTAGATCGTGAATATGGCATTGCTGTCCGAGCAGGCTTCCATTGTACCCCATTAGCGCACTATGCTGTTCATACAGAAAAAACAGGCGCGGTACGTGCCAGTGTAGGATTCAACACGACAGAAAAGGAAATTGAAACTCTTATTAAGGCTGTAAAACAACTTTGTAGATAGAAGTTTAAATATAGATCTATTCTAAGATTGAGGAAGAGGAAAGGGAATGAAACATCAATGTCTGAACTGAATGATTTATTTTTGGAACATTTATCTTTGATTATCGGAGTTATCGTGCTTGTGGTGTTATTGTTGTTGATACTGATGTTTACTCAATTATCTAAGTTAACCAAACTACGCCAGAGATACGAATTGATGATGTCTGGTAGTGGTGTAGAGAACTTAGAGTCACTCCTGATCGATCTTAAGGTCCAACTGGATAGTATGGAAGATGATCAAAAGAAACAACGAGAACTGCTCAAGAGTACCGTAGATAAACTACAAGCTGTAAAAGGACACGTTGGTCTTATTCGATACAATGCATTTGGGGAGAGAGGTAGTGACTTAAGCTTCTCTGTAGCAATATTAGATGATCGATTAGATGGAGTTGTACTTACTTCTATCTATAATAGAGATAATTCTTATATCTATGCTAAATCGCTAGAGCAAGGTGATTCTAAGCACTCCTTATCAACAGAGGAGAAGGAAGCTATTACTCTCGCAAAGCAAAAAATGTAGAGTGAGATTTCCACTCCTTAATGGCGGAGTAGACGCTTGTTGCAATAATCTCAGACAAACGCATCACTAGACTTAGACGTGTGTTTTGTAATACGAAATATTCCATGAAGCCGCCGACGTTAACGATGCCAGTTAAATGGATATCGCCGATCGGCGGTAATTGTTTATTTACCCCAGCTCCAGGCTTCAGAGGACCATCAGCCACTTGTATACAACCTATACTGGAGGATTGACCCAAACAGGCATCAATACCAATAATAAAAGGTTGATGAAAGAGTTCGTTAATAGAAGATATGGTTTCCTGCAAGTTAACAGCGTGGATAGGTTCATCTAATGTGCCGTATATACGAAAGAGATGACTTTTATACCGAGATAGAGAAGTACCAACAAGAGGACCAAGACTATCCCCTGTGGATCGATCTGTTCCTATGCATACAATAATAACAGGTTGACCCTCTTTTACTTGAGCTAAATGAAACAACAACCGATGAATGATAGCGGAATGGATTTCAGGATCGGTATGTGGTATTTTTAAGCAAGAAGGTTGCTGTTGTTGTGAGAATGGATTGGTCACAGGACTCATAAGATCTTCCTTTCGTATGCAGATAGTAGTACTAGTATATGGATGAAAATCATTATTTATACTCAAAAACCAATGTTGGAAATTATAACGTATGGAAGATACAACACAGGGGGCTGTATGATGGAGGAATGGCTTCTCATTGCATTTGATTCCACTCAGCAGGCACTGCGGGTTGAAATGTTACTAGAGTATGCAGAGATTGAGATTGACTTATTTCCTACACCTAAAGATGTTACTGCAGGCTGTGCATTATCCATTCTTTTTCCAAAGAGGGACTTGCTAGTCGTGTGGGATATCATTAATCAAGAAAAGGTAGAGATTCGGGGAATCTTTACTAAAAACAACTTAGAGCACTATGAAATCATCGAGATGTAAGGGGGTGGAATATCTTGCAGAATTCAGGTAATGAAACTGAAACTACGCAGAAGGTCATAGAGGAGGCGCTTCAATTTAAGGATATAGCGTGGAAATGGCTAACAGATACGGATATGTGGATGGTTATTCTATTTGCGGCAATACGAATCGTAGTGATATTCCTATTAACTCGTTTAATCATTAAGGTAGTATATAAAATAATTGACCAAACATTAGCTCGTCAGGAAAATAGTAGACTAAGAATGAATCCACGTCGCTTTGTGACAGTAGGTGGGTTGTTAAAGAACGTAACCTCGGTTGCTTGTAATTTCGTTATGGTTCTAATTGTTCTATCGGAATTCAACTTTGACCTTGCGCCTCTTATTGCAGGAGCTGGAGTTCTAGGGTTAGCTATAGGGTTCGGGGCACAGAGCGTGGTAAAGGATGTAATTACAGGGTTCTTCATTATATTAGAGGATCAATTTGCAGTAGGAGATGTGATCCAGACAGGTACCTTCAAAGGTACTGTTGAGATGATTGGAATTCGTACGACTAGGATTGTAAGCCATACAGGCGAAGTGTACATATTACCTAATGGTGCCATCGCCACTGTAACTAATTTCTCATTATCGAATGCATTAGCTATTGTAGATATTCCTATAAAGAATGAGCGTAATCTCGAAGACACTATAGAGCTTATTAAGCATGCGCTAGACAATATTCAAAAGAGTAGTGCAGAGATGCTCTCGACAGCAAATGTGTTAGGCGTACAATCACTGAATACAAGTGAATATGCTATTCGGATTGTAGCGGATTGTTTACCTAATACACGGGATAAGGTAGAGCGTGATATTCAGATGGGGATTAAGCAGATTTTTGAAGAAGAAGAGGCACTTCAATTAGCTAGGGTTGAGCATGCTGCGACGAATGAAGATAAAGGGGGGGTTGAAGATGGAACGTAAGATATTTCAATTAGGGGATATCGTACAGATGAAGAAGCAACATCCTTGTGGAAGTAATGAAATGGAGATTATCCGTATGGGAATGGATATTCGAGTTAAGTGTGTTGGGTGCCAGCATAGCGTACTTATTCCACGTGTGAAATTTGAAAAAAACATGAAAAAGGTCCTGCGTTCCAATTTGCCACCTGAGGTATAAAGACAATATAGGGTTTTCTTTGAATGGTTTACTTTGGTTCTATTAGACCTCTTACATTTAATTGTAGGAGGTTTTTTTGTTAGAATTAAATTAAAAATAACAAAACGTGTTAAATAAAGTATACAGACACATGCGTATGCTTTATATTTACGTAAATATTAAGCTAAAATCTTATAATAAAAAAATATATACGACATTATACGTAATTTATGTGTCAGGTATTGCTATATTTATTATAGTACATATAAATACATAGAAATTTATTTTCACATATAAAATGAGCCTAATAGATTGTTAAAAAAAATAAGTGTTAAATTCACAAAATAAGTTATAGAATATTTGAAACGACTAATGGAAAAAGTGTTGAATAACAACCATGTACAAGGTAAAATTATACAATAAAAGAATCTATGAAATTGAATTCAAAAAAAGGCCAATTCGGAAACTAAATAATGCAACATAAGAAAAGTGATGATTGTGATCTTTGAGGAGCACCAACACGAGGTGCCTTTGGTGTGTAAAGCATAACAGTCCGTTATAACCACTGACTATAAGGCTAACTAGGGATAACAATAAAAAGTTAATATAAAATTTAATCATTACATAAAAAGGGTGACTCGCAAAATAGGGATTATTGTTAATGATGTTATTGATCTCTAACACAAATGAGTAGATTAGATAACAAAAAAGTAGTGAAAGATTAACCTCTTTGATTGATTTTATTGTATGTTTAAGCATCCATAAACATATTGTAATATAAAATGCTTGGAATATTATGATAATTGGGTTATATTATTAATTAAATTGATTTGAATATGTTAATATACCTTACATATACAATCCCACATTGGGTAAGCAGTTCTTAAAATTGACCTGTGGTCATTATTGCAAGTTTTAACTACATTTAACCCATCGGGTTAATACTATTTGTGGGATATATTATATTCATAATATATATTAAAAATTACTAAAAGGAGGAGATTTTGCATGACAAAGAAAAAGAATGTAGCAATAGTACTTTTGCTTTCACTAACAATGGTACTCTCCGCATGTGGTGGGGACAACAAAGAGGCTGCACCAACGGAGCCAACGAACAGCACGAATGCAGTGGAACCAACAACAGAAACACCTACAGCACCAGCTGAGGATCAAACTACTGGGGTAATTAAAGCAACGGATACTTCTCTTATTCCTGAGCTAGCTAAGAACCGCAAAGATACTTTGATTGTAGGTATGACAGATCCAAAAGGGGTATTCAGCCCACTGTTTATGGAAACGGCTTATGATTATTATGTAAACTATTCATTATTTGATTCCTTCATTACAGTTAAGGCTGACGGAAGCTATGAAAACAGTCTGGCAGAGAAAGTGGATGTATCTGAGGATGGCTTGAAATATACCTACCACCTCAAACCAGGTATTACTTACACTGATGGTAGCCCAATGAAAGCTAGCGACTACCTGTTTACAATGAAGCTTTTCCTTGATAAGAGCTACGATGGTGAATCTGATCCACTAAGTTATCATATCGTAGGTGCTCAAGATTATTACGATGGAAAATCAGTTGATATCTCTGGTATCAAAGTCATCGATGATCTTACAGTAGAAGTTACATTGACTGAATATTCTGCTTTGTCTCCAGTTGAATTGGGAACTCAGTACATTTTGCCTGAATCTTATTACGGCAAGGGCTACAAACAAGGTGATTTGGAATCTGTAAAGGCATTAAACAGCAAACCACTTGGTAGTGGCCAATATAAGATGACAAATTACAAAGCAGGACAAGAAATTGTAATGGAAGCTAATGCGAACTATTTCAAAGGAGCTCCAAAGACTAAGAATGTCATCTTCAAAACAACATCAGATTCAACTAAAATGGCAATGCTAGAATCTGGTGAAACAGACATGGATGAAGTTTCTGTTTCTGAAGATAATGTGGAAGCGTTGAAGGAATTAGGATTCCTAGACATTAACATCCTTCCAAACAACGGTTATGGATACATTGGGTTTAACCATAATCTTAAGAAATTCCAAGATCCAAAAGTACGTCAAGCACTTACTTATGGGTTAAATCGTGATGAAATTGTAAAAGGTATCTACGGACCATACGCAGATGTAATTAACATCCCTGAATCTAAAGTATCTTGGGCATATACGGATGAGAATATCGAGAAGTATGACTTCGATGCAGAAAAAGCAAAAGCCTTGCTTGACGAAGCAGGTTGGGTTGTTGGATCAGATGGTATTCGTGAGAAAGATGGAGAGAAATTCAAGATCAACTTCTCGGCTACTGCAGATAATCCAGTTGTAGAAGCATTGTTACCGATTATGACTACAAATTACAAAGATTTAGGTATTGAGATCGTTGCTGAAACGCTCGACTTTAATGCAATTACCGACAAGAAATCGGCTGGCGACTTCGAAATGTACTTCGCGGCATGGGGCTTAACACCAGATCCTGACAACACAGTATACACAACAAAAGGTGCACAAAATGATGTCGGATATTCTAATGCCAAAGTTGATGAATTAATGGCTAAAGGTAAGAAGGAAATGGATCTTGAAAAACGTAAAACCATTTACAAAGAAATGTATCAAGAGATGAACAAGGATATTCCTGTAATCTTTATGTATCAAAGAACGAACATGACTTCTGTTGATGCTAGAGCACAAGGCTTCGATATTTCTCCATACAAGGATTTCCCTTTCAGTCTGTATCAAGTTGAATTGCAACAATAAAGTATGTTCTGATATGCTCAGCTCATAAGAGCTGAGCATATCCACTTATAGCCAGGGGGAATAGGAATGAAGCAATATATCATTCGACGGCTGTTGCAAATGATACCCACGCTAATAGGCATATCTATCATTATTTTTGCCATATCAGCGATGGTACCAGGGGATTACATTACAGCTCGGGCGAATCCGAATATGTCTATTGAGAAACAAGAGCAACTTAGAGCCATATACGGACTGGATAAGCCGGACTATCAACGTTATTTCATATGGGCTGGAAACATGCTTAAGGGGAATTTCGGGGATTCAATGCAGCACAAGCAACCCGTCACAACTGTTATTAACTCGTATGTATGGAATTCATTTATAATCGGATTCTTTTCTTTGATTTTAAGTTGGTTTATAGCCATGGTAACTGGTATATTTTCTGCCAAATTTCAATATTCGTTTTTTGATAAGATAGTCACATTATTAGTATTTGTATGTATGTCACTACCTTCGTTCTTTATAGGACTGTTACTTATCAAGTTTTTTGCATTAAATCTAAAATTATTTCCGGTTGGGGGAATGGCCACTTCCGGGTTAAATGCTGATGGATGGGCGTATATCAAGGATGTCCTTAAACACAGCTTTTTACCGGTCATGGTACTGACTATGTTGAATACGGGTGGATTAACACGTTATTTCCGTACGAGTATGCTCGAAGTTATTCGACAGGATTATATTCGGACTGCCCGGGCTAAAGGTCTTAAGGAACGGACAGTTATTTTCAAGCATGCATTTCGGAATGCAATGATTCCTGCAATCACTCTACTTGGGTTTGAACTGCCAGGACTGTTTGGTGGAGCCATGATTCTGGAGCAAATATTTGTTTGGCCAGGTGTCGGTCACATCTATCTTAATTCAATTAGTATGAGAGATTATCCGTTTATGCTTGGGTTTACTGTCTTTCTAGCTATGTTGACCCTAGTGGGTAATTTGCTCGCCGACGTGCTCTATGGAATTGCAGACCCCAGAATTCGTTTAAAGTAGGAGGAGATTGCGTTGTCTGCTGATGTTATGCCTATAACAGAAAATAAAAAAACCAAGGCGAAATCTGTTGATACACCTTGGAGATCAACTTGGCGCCGTTTCACACGAAATCGGCTTGCGGTATTTGGCTTTATCATGATCGTGTTCATGTTTTTACTTTGTTTCATAGGGCCCTTATTGTCACCACATAATCTATTTGATTACAGTTTGAAACATAAGAATTTAAGTCCTAATGGAACATACTGGTTAGGTACGGATAAGCTAGGTCGCGATATTTTGCTTCGTATGATGTTGGCTGGTCGAATCTCTCTATTAGTTGGCCTTGTTGCTACCTTTATAACAGTTTTAATCGGTGCAACATTGGGTGCATTAGCTGGATTTTATGGTAAATTTATTGATACGATTGTTATGCGTGTAGCTGACGTATTTATGGCTCTTCCATCATTACCGATTCTTATTATTCTTGGAGCAGTTCTATCTGATCTTAAAGTTGATCCTTCAAAAAGAATATATTACCTTATGGTCATTATTGGAGTTCTGAACTGGACAACTCTGGCACGACTTGTACGGGGACAAATTCTAACGCTTCGTGAACAAGAGTTTATGCAGGCGACTGAAGCGTTGGGCTTAAAGGACAGACGTAAAATATTTAAGCACTTGCTCCCGAACACAGTTCCTGTCATTATCGTTACAGCAACGCTTAGTGTTGCTGGTGCAATTCTATCAGAGTCAGCACTTAGTTTCTTAGGTATTGGTGTCGTTCCACCTACTCCATCTTGGGGTAACATGATCTCAGCGGCAAACAACTTGATTGATTTTCGCAAAAGACCATGGCTATGGATTCCACCAGGGACTTGTATCCTGATTACAGCGGTAGCCATTAACTTGATTGGTGATGGACTTCGTGATGCCATGGATCCTAAGTCAAAAAAATAATTTGTGTAATAAAAGTATAAGTGATAGATGTAAGCAGTGAGAACTGCTTCCTTGAACAACATCGATTCTCGTAAAAGAGGTCGATATCTTCAAGATGGGAGATGCAATATGGCAAAAGATTTAGTAGAATTCCGTAATTTAGAAACACACTTTCAAACATCAGCAGGTACGGTTAAGGCTGTGGATAATGTTAGTTTTACTATTCGTGAAGGCGAAACGTTATGTGTTGTAGGTGAATCGGGTTGCGGTAAGAGCGTGACAGCGATGTCACTTATGCGGTTAATTGAAGCACCACATGGAAAAATTGTCGGAGGCGAGATCGTATTTGAAGGTCGAGACCTTCTTAAATTAAATAAAAGAGAAATGTCTAGAATTCGTGGTAATGAGATATCCGTTATTTTCCAAGAGCCGATGTCATCATTAAATCCTGTTCTTTCCATTGGACATCAAATTAGTGAACCCTTAATGTTGCATATGCTATTAGATCGTAAAGCTGCCAAGAAACGGGCAATTGAATTAATTACGCTCGTAGGTATTCCACGTGCGGAGAAAATATTTGATTCCTATCCACACGAGTTAAGTGGTGGAATGCGTCAGCGGATAATGATAGCCATTGCTCTAAGCTGTGATCCTAAATTGCTTATTGCAGATGAGCCGACGACCGCACTCGATGTAACGATTCAGGCGCAGATTCTAGATTTGATGAGAGACATTAAAGATAAGCTCAATACTTCTATTATGTTAATTACACATGACTTAGGTGTAGTAGCTGAGATGGCTGATTATGTTGTTGTTATGTATGCAGGTAAGGTGATTGAAGAAGCACCGGTCTTGGAGCTCTTCCGAGATCCACAGCATCCATATACCAAAGGCTTGCTCAAAGCCAAGCCTATTATTAATCAGAGGCAAGAGCGTCTTTATTCTATACCTGGTCAAGTTCCGAATCCTATTGATCTTGGAGATAACTGCCACTTTCACGATCGTTGTGAATTTTGCATGGATATTTGTAAGGTGAAGCAACCACCATTTAGAGCACACGATAATGAGAACCATAAATCAGCCTGCTGGTTATATGAAGAAGAGAGGGAAGTACTTTGAGTGAAGTCTTAATGCAAGTAGACAATCTGAAGAAATACTTCCCCGTAACTGGTGGGATCCTTCAACGTACAGTAGGCCATGTTAAGGCAGTTGATGATGTTTCTTTTCGTATTCATAAAGGTGAATCATTTGGCTTAGTAGGGGAATCTGGTTGTGGAAAGAGTACAATTGGAAGAACCATTCTTCGATTGAACGAAAAGACGGATGGTACGGTCCTATTTCAAGGCCAAGACCTGTATAAGTTGCCTAAAGAGGAACTGCGTCGTTTACGTCCGAAGCTTCAAATTGTATTTCAAGATCCTTTCAGTTCATTGAATCCTCGGATTAAGGTCGGACATGCAATTGGAGAAGCTCTCTATGATCATGGAGTTACCAATCCTAAGGAAGTACGGGAACGCGTAATGGAGACTATGGCTATCTGTGGTCTTGCTAGTTATCAATATGATCGCTTTCCTCATGAGTTCTCTGGTGGACAGAGACAACGTATTGGGATTGCACGCGCATTGATCATGAATCCGGAATTTATTGTAGCAGATGAGCCAGTATCTGCACTAGATGTGTCTATCCAAGCTCAGATTATTAACCTGCTAAGTGACTTGCAACGTGAAAAGCAACTAACGTACTTGTTCATTTCCCATGATTTAAGTGTGGTAGAGCATTTATGTGACCGAGTAGGGGTTATGTATCTTGGTGCTATGGTAGAGATGTGTAGTAAGGAAGAGTTATTCCGTAATCCACTACACCCTTATACTAAGGCATTGATGTCTGCTATACCCATTCCTGATCCGACGTTGAAGAGAGAGCGAATCGTTCTTCAAGGGGATATACCGAGTCCGGCAAATCCACCATCTGGGTGTAAGTTCCATACACGGTGTCCTATAGCTTCAGATATTTGTAAGCAACAAGTGCCGGAGTATCGTGATGTAGGTAGTCTAGGTAACGAACATCTAGTTGCTTGTCACTTTGTTTAAAAGATAGTGCTTTGAATAACTCAATATAATCTTTATATAGAAATAAACCGTTAGGATGTATGATCCTAGCGGTTTTTTCGTGAAGGTGAGGTATAAAGGAGGTAGTATATGTATAACATTAAAGAAAAATAAAAAGACAATCTTCAATTTACGAATAAATTGAGATCGTCTTTCTATGATACCAATATGAACTACTATTCAGTAGTATATGGCAACAATGCGATTTGACGTGAGCGTTTGATAGCTATAGTCAAAGCACGTTGATATTTTGCACTAGTACCTGTTACACGACGTGGCAAAATCTTTCCACGTTCGCTAACAAATTTCTTGAGCAAGTCAGTATCTTTATAGTCAATATGAGTAATTTTGTTGGCAGTAAAGAAACATACTTTTTTACGTTTATTACGTCCACCACGGCGTGCCGGTCTCTTATCGTTATCGGCGCCTTCTCTTGGTTTAAAAGCCATGCTAGTCAGTCCTTTCCGTTGTTAAAATGGCAAATCATCATCCGAGATATCTATCGGTTTTCCGTCATCGGAAAAAGGATCCTGATTGTTGTTTTTATTGCGAGAGGATTGATTTCCACGTCCTTCGCCTCCATAAGAAGGTTCTTCACGCGTAGCACTGCTATTTCCACCATTTCCGCTTTCGCTTTTTGATGATTCCAAGAATCGAACATTATCGGCAATAACTTCAGTAACGTATACACGTTTTCCTTCGTTATTCTCGTAATTACGAACTTGAATGCGTCCTTCAACTGCTGTTAAGCGGCCTTTACGCAAATAGTTGGCGCAAGTCTCTGCAAGTTGTCTCCAGGTAACGATCGGAATGAAATCCGCTTCGCGCTCCCCGCCTTGAGCCGTAAACGGACGGTCTACAGCGAGCGTAAATTGCGTTACTGCAACACCCGAAGGTGTGTACCGCAATTCAGGATCCTTAGTCAATCGGCCGATCAGTATGACACGATTCAACAATTTAAGTCCCCTCCCTCAAGCGTTTTAACTACAAAACCGAAATGAATTAAGCTACGTCATTCGTAATGAGATAACGAATTACTTCGTCAGAAATCTTCATTAGACGCTCAAGTTCGTTAATTACTTCTGGTGTACCGTTGAAGTTAACTAGAACGAAAGTACCGTCATTGAATTTCTTGATCTCATACGCAAGACGGCGTTTACCCATTACGTCATGCTTTGTAATTTCTCCACCGTTGGAGATGATGCCTTGGAATTTTTCGACTGTAGCTTGAACTAGATCCTGTTCAATGTCTGGACGAATAATGTACATCACTTCATATTTGCGCATATTTTTTCACCTCCTTATGGACTCACGGCCCCTGATCTTACTCAGGAGCAAGGAACGAGTTTAAACTCGCACTACATTACTATAACAAATTGCCAAGTCATATGCAAGACTGCTTGGCTCCTTACTTCCAATAGATGGACACATGATTCTCTTCAGCTGGTACACACTAAGGATGAACTTCATTTTTTTAAGGGGGATATTCAGATGGGCGAAAAGCAAGAATTCAGACCAGGTGATAAAGCACCTAATAACGGCCATTACATGGAGTTTGGTGAGATTGGGTTAGACACCCCAATTCTTGACCCTAAGCACGTGAAATTACACAAAGGTGAGCGATTCCCTGAAACATCTAATCAGAATCGGATATGGAAAAAGAAAAACAAAGAAAAGTCACATTAATTTTTAGAGAATGTATAGAGACCGCTCATGTGGATCATACTATTTTCAAGCGGTACAGGAGAGAGGTGTGGTTCCGTTGGACTTCACAGTCAGTAGATATGACGTCCTTCCCTTTAGAGGGTGGTAGTCATTCTGCGAGAAATAGGCTTGGGTTATCGTAAAACATAACTTTTGTTAGTTTCTTAACAGCTCACCGGAAATCTAATGGCAACACAGCGAAAGTAACCTTTTATTGTGAATGTATAAGAGTTCCAAATCGACATGTACCGCTGTCAAGAAGGATCCGATAGGGTCCTTCTTTGGCTTGTCCTACTACTATATAGCTGAAATTAGATGTCATTAAATTAACCTCAAATAAAACACCTTCATTAATAGCTAGTCCTCGGTATAAGTCTGTGTTCTATTCAATAAAGTATTATATGTTAATTAATCCCTGAATGTACGCTCATTTAATAATTTGCGTCAATCATGAAACAAAAAAACCTCCCATATTCATAGGAGGTTTAAATTAGCTTGGTTATGTATTATAGGGTAATAATGATGGCGGAAAGAGTGGGAGTCGAACCCACGCACGCCTTGCGACGCCTAACTGATTTCGAGTCAGCCCCCTTGGACCACTTGGGTACCTTTCCACAGCAAAAGTAATTCTATCATAGCCATAGTAAGTTCGCAAGAGATACGCTTATTTTATGTGGTTATATGTTAAAAATTGTGCAGTAAAACAAGGGTTGTAAGCATTTATCAGTTTCTTTTTATCCGCTTAGCGTTTACAATAGTTTGGTATGACTATGGTCATATATCTGCTTCAATGACGTATTTATCTGTTTAATACTGAAAGGAGGCTGGGTCAGGTACGTCTTCGTAGTCCATTTTCACATTTACGCTATTTATTTATATTCCACATATAGAAGAGGAACTCCAATCATGGAAAAGAGAACAAAAAAGTATGTCATAGCAGCTGTAATGCTGTTGTTGATTGCTGGTGGAGCCTTTACTTTTCGTAAATCGCTCGCTGTGCTTGCGTTTGACATATTTCTTTCAGATCAAATAGAAGATACACTTCAAGCAAAGTCATATAAGCCCTTAGAAGGCGATACAATGACACCTAAAGCTGAACCTATTGCAGTTCAAACCAAGCCACTTTCCGTCTTACTATTAGGAACTGATCAGCGTGGAACTGAACCAGCGCGTTCGGATACGATGATTTATTCGGTGATCAGACCTAAAGAGTCGAAGATATTGTTAGTTTCCATTCCAAGAGATACTTATACAGAAATCATAGGTAAAGATAAGAAGGATAAAATTAACCATGCTTTTGCTTTTGGTGGACAACAGATGGCTAAAGATACGATGGAAGCCTTCCTTGATCACACGTTAGATTATTATACTACGATTAATTTCGAGGGATTAAGAGATGCTGTTGATGCGCTTGGAGGCGTTGAACTTCCGATTCAGAAGGATATCGTCAATAAAGGTGCGGATCACGAGAAATTCACGATCAAAGCCAATCAACCTATTTACGGGGGTACGGATGCTTTAAACTATGTACGTTATCGTGAGGACAATGATTTTAACCGGACTAAGAGACAACAAGTATTTATAGATCAAGTAGCTAAGAAAATGATGAATCTTAACCAAGTCACTAAGATTCCACAATTACTAGATATTATGGGCACTAATCTTCAAACGAATATGCAACCAAAGTTCATTATTGATCTGGGTAAACAGTTACTTACTGGAAGGGAAGTTGAGATCACAAGTTATACAGTAATGGGAGAGAGTACACGAATGCACGGGATCTCTTATGATTTAGCAGATGAAGAAGATTTGGAATTTGCTCAAGACTTAATTGATAATTGGATGAGTAGCTCTACACCAGCAAATGAGTTACTGATGCCAGAGGATCAGAAAGAAGCAGAGTAGTTAGCTAAACCAGCAGCCCAGCCGAGTAGGGCTGCTGGTTTAACTTTTAAATGGAACATTTATAGGCTGTAAACGTAAGAAGGAAGAGAACTTGTATTAAGATCTAGGAGGAATAGAATGATATGAATATTGCATTTTTTCTGCTTCCCAAACAAGAAGTGGTTTGTTTAACCCTTGAATCGACACTAAGGCAGACCTTAGAACGAATGGAATATCATCGATATACGTCTGTACCTTTGTTAGATAATAATGGACAGTATGCAGGCACAATCACAGAAGGTGACTTGTTGTGGTATATGAAGAACTCTGAAGGAAAAGTTACATTTGAGAACGCTTCGAAGTTTCTGATTAAGGATATTCCTATAAAGACAAGTAATAAGCCGGTATCCATCGAGGCCGATATGGAGGATTTAATTAACCTAGCCAAAGTACAGAACTTTGTCCCTGTAGTAGACGATATGAACCGATTCATTGGGATTGTACGTAGAAGTCAGATCATTGAATATTGCGAGAAATTTGTATCTAGGGAATCCATGGATTCTCGCTAAAATGAACTTCGCGAGTTGCTCCAATCTTCCCAGCGAGACAATGTGTAGGTAATCTCTTTTTATGATATAATCGAGAATAAAGCTTTTTCAGGGAGGTTAATGTGTCCAACATGCCAAAGGATTTGGATGTAGCCAAACGCGCTAAAGTGATTGAATGGCTAAAGACAGAGGTTGTAGACCATGTATCTCGATTATTTAAGGCACTATGGGAAGGAAGTACGGCTCGGGTAAGTGACAGCATAGCTAGCTTGATTATGAGCTCGTATATTCTGGGTAGAAGGCTTGGTGTGTCTTATCGGGAGATCGATGAGCTATTGATTGACAAACTTAAGAAGCATAAGCAAGAAGGACATCAATTGGAAGATTGGTATCAAGATATATCAACACTTGAAGAACATTTGCGTAAGAGGTGAACTGACTTGAAATCGCGCTCCATGGCTATATTATGGACGGGGATATATTTACTCCTTATCCTATCGTTGCTGACCAGCTTCTCGATTATCACCGTATTTTTATTAATTGTACCGGTGATTGTACTGTTTAACATATTAAGTACGAGAAAGTTTTTTATTCATGTCATCATTGTGTGGTTGATCGCATGTTTAATTCATCCCATTTATTTAATGTTGGCTGTATATTTCGCTATTCCAGGAATACTAATGGGAATATGTTATAAAAAACATGCCTCCGCT
This sequence comes from Paenibacillus sp. Y568, assembly GCF_059445545.1. NCBI lineage: Bacteria > Bacillati > Bacillota > Bacilli > Caryophanales > Paenibacillaceae > Paenibacillus > Paenibacillus sp. Y568. The sequence goes on along the minus strand of NZ_JCAIUM010000005.1, from coordinate 273,143 downwards.
TTACGTACTTTATTAGTCGGAGCCGCTACAATTTTGACTGAAATGTTAGTACTCCTCCTTATTGGTACATTACTGTTCCAATTCGACTTGTCTGTGTATGTTCAAGATATGGTGAATGTGACGATGAAGCCACTTCAAGATATGATATCGAATAGCTCAGTTTCCACAGATTTTGTGATGACAAAAGAATATATGGATAGTCTAATGGATATGACAGTGCAGAAGATTCCTTTTGCCTTAATTCTTAGTTCTTTCATAGTTGCGTTTATCACACACAGCATCGCCCGGCCGATATTAAGCAGCATGGGTTTTACTGTAATAAAATTAAAACCTGCAAGAGAATGGAAGTTTCCTCGATCGCTGGTATGGTACTATTTGCTCGGTTTTCTGATTCAGATTATTGCGGTAAACTCAGATAGTGGTTACTTAACAATGATCTCGGCTAATTTAGTTCCTTCACTGAATATATTGTTTGGTATTCAAGCCATCGGATTTTTCTTTTTTCTTGCATATCACCGTAAATGGCACCCGGTTTTCCCATGTATAATAGCTATTCCTGTGATTTTGTTTCCCCCGATGGCTATTATCGGTATTCTAGATATTGCCTTTCCACTGCGTCAGATGATGACCAAATCAAAATGATAGGATGAGAAGTCATGCCTAAATTTCTACAGAAACGCTGGCACGGCTACCATAGCGTCTGGGCGTTCATGCTTCTACTTCTGCTTGTCATCTTTGTATCCTGGTATAATTGGCCACTCGGCATATTCTGTCTTTGCATTGTATCTGTTCTTAGCTACCTAACGTTAAAGACTGAAATGACGTTTCGTAAAGATTTACTTGAATATATCAATGGGCTTTCATTCCGTATTAAGCGGGTGGAAGGTGAAGCGATGAGTATGCTTCCTTTTGGTATTATACTGTACAGCGAGGAGCGTACTGTCGAGTGGAATAATCATTACGTTAGCGAATTGTGCAGACGTAAGTCACTGATTGGGTTTTCCTTGCAAGAAGTCTTTCCGCAGTTACCTTCATCTTTTGGTACCGATAAGAAAGAAGGCAACAAGGATTATCCTCATAAAGAACAACAATTGGAAATACAATACGAAGATCGATTTTATCAACTTGTTGTCATTCCAGATGAGCGACTTATTTATATGCATGACATTTCAGAATTGGTAGTACTTAGAACGCGATATGCGAATGAGAAGTTAGCCTTAGGAATTATCAATTTGGACAATCTTGATGAAGCATCGCAAGGAATGGACGATCAACAACGTACGGCGCTTATTGCGAAGGTAGCAAATGAAATAACGTCTTGGGCTAAAACATATAGAGTTTATCTGCGACGTCTTTCTTCGGATCGTTATCTTATGATGCTGAGTTATAAATCGCTGCAAGAATTAGAGAAAAGCCGCTTCGTTATTTTGGACGAGGTGAGAGAAATGACTGCCGATTTGAAAGTGCCTATGACACTTAGTATAGGTCTTGCCTTTGGACCTGAGGATATCTCTGAATTGGGTGAACTTGCTCAATCAAGTCTTGATATGGCTCTAGGACGTGGAGGCGATCAGGCGGCTGTGAAGGCGGGACAACGACTGTCCTTTTATGGTGGCAAATCAAATGCTGTAGAGAAAAGGACACGTGTTCGAGCTAGAGTTATTGCTCATGCTCTTCGTGACCTCATGCAAGAAAGCGATAAAGTACTAATCATGGGACACAAAATGCCCGATATGGATGTTATAGGTGCTTCTATTGGCGTACTAAAAGCAGCACAAATGTATAATGTTGATGCGTATATCGTGTTATCGGGAAGTAATCCATCGATTGAGCGTATGCTTGTACAGGTGGAGAAAGATGAGAAATTATCAGAACGTTTTGTAACTCCAGAACAGGCTTTGCAGATGCTCACGGAACACAGCCTATTGGTTGTGGTAGACACACACAAGGCATCCATGACGATGGAGCCACGATTAGTGCATAATGCATCACGAATTGTGGTGGTAGATCATCACCGTCGGAGTGAAGAGTTCATAAATGACGCTGTGCTTGTATATATGGAACCGTATGCCTCATCCGCTTGTGAGTTAGTGACGGAGTTGCTTCAATATATCCATGAAAAAACACAACTTAATCCATTAGAAGCCACCATGCTACTAGCTGGAATTATCGTAGACACCAAGCATTTTGCACTTCATACAGGTTCACGGACCTTTGAAGCTGCTGGATTCCTACGCCGAAGTGGGGCAGATACCGTGATGATCCAACGAATGTTGAAAGAGGATCTTCAAGAGTATTTGGCTAAGGCTGAGATTATTAAAAAGGTAAAAATGATTCATAATCATATCGCACTAGCGGCGACCGAATCAGGTGTGGTCATTCCACAATTGCTGATAGCACAGGTGGCGGATACGCTTTTGACAATGACAGATGTAGTAGCTTCCTTCGTCATTAGTGAACGACCGGATGGTATGATTGGCATAAGTGCTCGTTCACTAGGTAGAATGAATGTGCAAGTCGTTATGGAGATGTTAGGCGGAGGAGGCCATTTGACCAACGCTGCTGTACAACTCAAAGGCACAGTCGGTGAAGCTGAAGCACAATTACTAGAAGTGTTAACGCAAATTGAGGAGAAAGAGGGTCTATTTGAATGAAAGTTATATTTGTAAAAGATATTAAGGGTCAGGCGAAAAAGGGAGACGTTAAGGAAGTTTCAGAAGGGTATGCAGCGAATTTCCTATTTCCTCGTGGATTGGCACGTGCAGCAACAGATGGCAACATGAAGACGCTTGAGAATCAAACGTCAGCAGAACAAAAACGTAAACAACAAGAGAAAGATGAAGCAGCAGCTCTTGGTAAGAAACTTGAAGAGATGATCGTTGAACTTGCAGCCAAAGCAGGGGAAGGCGGACGTCTGTTTGGAGCCATTACTAGTAAACAAATCGCAGAGGCACTTGCGGCTAAAGGCGTAAAAATAGACAAACGTAAGATAGAGTTAAATGAACCCATTCGCCACTTGGGTGTTACCCAAGTTCCAGTGAAGCTACACCCTGAAGTGAAAGCAACACTCAAGGTTCAAGTAGCGGAGGGTTAAGATGGGCGGAGAGCTCTTTTTCGATCGAATTCCTCCTCAGAATCTAGAAGCAGAGCAAGCTGTTATAGGTGCCATATTATTACAGGATGAAGCTATCATTACCGTGATGGAACGTGTCCACACGGAAGATTTCTATGATAAACCTCATCAATTAATTTTTGAAGCCATGTTACAGCTAGGTGAAAGTAATCAACCGATTGATCTGATTACATTGACTTCTTTGTTGCAAGATCGTGGACAGTTAGAGGAAATCGGCGGTGTGAGCTATCTGGCGAAGTTGGCTCATGCTGTTCCTACCGCGGCGAACGTAGATTATTACGCGCAGATCATTGAAGAGAAATCCATGTTACGCCGACTAATCCGAACAGCTACGCAAATTGTCAGTGAAGGCTACACGGGTGGCGAAGATGTCTCTGGCATGCTCGGCGATGCAGAGCGTAAAATCTTGGAGATTTCTAATCGGCGTAGCGGAAGCGGGTTTGTCTTAATTCGTGATGTATTGATGGAAGTATTCGATCGAGTAGAAATGTTGCATGAGAACAAAGGTGGAACATCAGGAATTCCAACGGGATTCGTTGATCTAGATAAGATGACGAACGGATTTCAGCGTAATGACCTCATTATCGTTGCAGCCAGACCATCTGTAGGTAAAACGGCATTTGCTCTGAATATTGCTCAGAATGTTGCGGTTCGCGCTAAAGAGACCGTAGCTATATTTAGCCTGGAAATGTCAGCACCACAGCTTGTGCAACGTATGATCTGTGCTGAGGCTAATCTGGATGCGAATGTGATGCGTACAGGCGACTTCAAAGATGATGATTGGGCGAAGTTAACGATGGGGATATCGTCCCTATCTGAAGCTGAAATCTATATTGATGATACACCCGGCGTCACCGTAGCAGACATTCGAGCTAAGTGTCGACGATTGAAGAAAGAGAAGGGTCTTGGAATGATCGTTATTGATTACCTTCAACTCATTCATGGACGAGGAAAAGCTGGCGAGAACCGTCAGCAGGAAGTATCCGAAATTTCTCGTACATTGAAGCAGATTGCTCGTGAGCTTGAAGTACCTGTAGTAGCCCTGTCACAGTTAAGCCGTGGTGTCGAGCAAAGACAAGATAAACGCCCCATGATGAGTGACTTGCGTGAATCGGGATCGATTGAGCAAGATGCGGATATTGTTTCTTTCTTGTATCGTGATGATTACTATAATGCGGATACGGAAAAAAAGAACATTATCGAAATTATTATCGCTAAGCAACGTAACGGTCCAGTGGGTACAGTAGAACTCGTATTTCTTAAAAACTTCAATAAGTTTGTCAATTATGAGCGAGCACATTCAGACTCATTTGCAGGATAATGTCGATATGAAGACATTAGCTTATCCATAAGGCATCTATTTCCGAACGATCCAACTTAGACAAGTCGGATTGTTCGTTTTTTATTTGACTTTAAAAATGGGGGCTGTTACACTATTATTGCTGCTTATGCAGTGAATGGTTTGCATGTAAAGTTCATATGCTAAGCTCAAAGTAATAAGAAATAATACGAGGTGTGACAGCACCAAAAGGGGAATGAATATGTCAACAGTAGTCGTTGTGGGAACACAATGGGGAGACGAAGGCAAAGGCAAAATCACGGATTTTCTGGCAGAGAGCGCAGATGTAGTAGCTCGATATCAGGGCGGGAACAATGCCGGCCATACCATTCTGATTGACGATAAAAAATATAAGTTGAGTCTAATTCCATCAGGCGTATTTTATGAAGATAAAATTTGCGTTATTGGTAACGGAATGGTTATTAATCCAGCGGCTCTTATTCAAGAGATCACATACATTCACGATAATGGATTTACTACAAACAACTTGGTAATTAGTGACCGTGCACATGTCATTATGCCTTATCATATGGTTCTAGATGCATTAGAAGAAGATCGTAAAGGTGCTAATAAGATCGGTACAACACGTAAAGGGATCGGCCCTTGTTATATGGATAAAGCTGCACGTAATGGTATTCGTATCTCGGATTTGCTTGATCCAGAAGAATTTGAATTAAGACTTCGTCATATGATGATCGAGAAGAACCATGTTCTTGAACAGGTGTATGGTGCAGAACCACTTGATGTGGAGGAAGTCTTGAAACAGTATCTAGAATATGCAGAATTTATTCGACCTTATGTAACGGATACTTCCGTTATCCTAAATGATGCGATTGATGAGAACCGCAAAGTATTATTTGAAGGTGCTCAAGGCGTCATGCTAGATATTGATCAAGGAACTTATCCTTACGTAACTTCTTCTAATCCCTCCGCAGGTGGGGTGTGTATTGGATCTGGTGTGGGTCCTTCTAAGATTAAACAAGTTATTGGGGTAGCTAAATCCTATACAACTCGTGTAGGAGACGGTCCTTTCCCTACGGAATTAAACAATGAAATCGGAGATATTATTCGTGAAACAGGCCATGAGTATGGAACAGTTACGGGCCGTGCACGTCGTGTAGGTTGGTTCGATAGTGTGGTTGTACGTCACGCACGTCGCGTAAGTGGATTAACGGGATTATCTTTGAATTCACTTGATGTACTGTCTGGACTTGAGACTGTTAAGATCTGTACAGGATATAAATATCGTGGAGAAGTGATTACTACTTATCCTGCAAGCTTGAAGATGCTTGCAGAATGTGAAGCAGTATATGAAGAATTGCCGGGTTGGAGCGAAGATATTACAGGTGCTAAGACACTCGAAGATCTTCCAGAGAACACACGTAATTATGTAACTCGTGTCTCTGAACTTACTGGAATTCCAATTGCGATCTTCTCCGTAGGACGTAATCGTGATCAGACGAACCAAGTTATTAAGATTTACGAATAGGATATCTGTTATGAGATTAGGAAGATAAGAATATATGAGCCTGTCTGTCACAACTGTGGCTAGACAGGCTTTTTTTATATGATTATTACGAATTACGTAGGTTAAACCTCCTCCTTCTGGTCAATACTGCCAAAGAGAGTAACGTTGAAGATATCGGATCAGGGGATGTATAGGAGGACTTTATTATGAAATTTATGGGTTGGTTGTGTAAGATGGTGCTAGTTGTTCTAATGGTCAGTTCATTGACGGTGTTCACGACAGGAATGGTTGTAAATGCCTATATTAAGTCTATATTAAATAGTTTTAATATACAGCTTGAGGGACAACCCTTTGCTTGGGGAAGTATGCTTCAAGGAATGATGGGGGGCAACAACTCTTCATCTACCGAGGAAAGAGATAGTAAAAAACCAGTAATAGAAGATAAGGAACCTGTAGTGGGATCTTCAAGCATAACGAAAGACTTAGATTCATCTAAACGGGATGAGGTTAAAGGGAATGGTGAGAGCTCCCCAGGATCGGTCAAAGAGGATTCACCAGTTGTGGATGAAGAAGTTCCTGAGGATGCATTATCCGTGATGGGTGGGATTGATTCAGAGGCTTCTGGGATGGGACAACAAGATCAACAGGTTGTTGTTACACCTGATGATGTTGCACGTAAAAAGGATGACTTACCTGCTAGTGAAAAGGAAGAGATATTTAACATACTAATGACTAAGCTACCTCAAGATAAAATACAAGAAATAACGGTAGCTATGGAGAATGGCCTAACAGAACAGGAACTTAAACAAGTGGAAGATATTATTTCAAAGTATCTGAGTAAAGACGAATATAGTAAGTTAATGACGTTACTTAAATCCTAAAATCATTTAAAAATCACTGAATTGTCATAAGTTAATGTTTCATGTAAATATAGGAAAAGGATAGGAAACTCGCTAAATTAGCGGGTTTTTTCGTGTTTGGCGAAAGTTGAATTATTTATAAACCTTATGTTAAAGTATACAAAGAACTCAAAAAGTTAAAATTTTGAAACCTTTTAGAGTGATTTATTTACATACCCGTACTTATAATTGCATGAATGGGGTACTATAACGTTTGGACATAATATTGGCTTAATAAGTTAGACAGTACTTACGAATCTAAATCTGTCAAATATATAGACCTGGTTATAAAGGAGAAAAAGCATGAAGGGTTTCAATAACATACGTTGGGTAGGAAAGATGTGGGACAAGATCTATACCGGCATCCAACCGATCCATAAACAAAATGAAAACAGCATGAAATCACCGGACATGATTGGGCAAAAACCAAAATTAATTAAAAATAAATGGATGGTAATAACGGCATCGAGTGTTGTCATTATAGTAGGACTTGTATTTGCAGGTAAGCAGTATGTCAATGCTAACCAGGTTTCGTATTATAATGTGTTTGTTCAGGGTCAGATGATTGGTAATGTACAGGAACCAACTCAGATTGAGCAATTATTTAGCCAAAAGCGGCAGGAGTATAAGGATAAATATCCAGGTATAGAAATGATCCTACAGACCAAAGGCATCACAACCGAAGTTGATAAATCCTATAAAGCAGAAGTCGATAGTGAAGCCACGCTCGGGAAGCTAGATGGTATGTTGACTGCCTATGCCAAAGGTGTAGAGCTCAAAATTGGCGGTAAGGTTATAGCGATTGTAAAGGATCAAGAAACAGTTGATAGTATATTAGAGAAAGTGAAATCAAGGTATTTACCAGCTGAAGAAGTGAAGCAACTAAAAATAAAAAACATGAGTGCTTCTGTGACTGCATCTACAATTAGTACGGGGTCTGCGCCAGACTCAACTGTGAAATCTATAAAAATAGCCGAAAAAGTAGATGTTGCGTCAGTTAACACCGACCCTAATAAGGTGCTTAGCGCTGAGGAAGTAACGGTACTTCTCACGAATAGTGAAGATGCTCCTATCGTTTACACAATAGCGGAAGGTGATACGCTTAGTTCTATTGTTAAGAGATATGGGATTACGGAAAAGCAGATCTATCTAAACAACCCTGGTATTGAAGAGAAATATCTTAAAATCGGAGATAAGTTAAAGTTAACGGTGCCTAAACTTCCAGTTACAGTTACAACGGTAGAACAAATTTCTGAAGAGATTGTAACGGCTCCAGCTATAGAAATTAGAAAAACGACAGAACTTGCTGCAGGTAAATCAAAAGTGGTTCGTCCTGGACAAGAAGGACTTAAAGTCATGCAGTACTTAGTAACCAAGGAAAATGGCCAAGCGATTGATGAACAATGGATTGGTCAAAAAGTGGTGAAATCTTCTGTAACAGAAGTTGTACTCCAAGGAACGAAGATTGCAGGGCAAGGATCAGGACAATTCGCTTGGCCTGTGAAAGGCGCACGGATATCTAGCACGTATGGTTCACGTTGGGGCAAACAACATCAAGGACTTGATATGGTGTCTAGTAACCGTACCATTATGGCGGCGGATGAAGGGACAGTTACTTTTACTGGAACGATAAGTGGTTATGGTAATGCTGTCATTGTGAATCATAGTAATGGCTATACTACGTTATATGGTCACATGAGTAGTATTTCTGTTACTCAGGGCCAGACCGTATCAAAAGGTAGTAGTCTTGGCGTGATGGGTAATACGGGACGTTCTACAGGTACGCATTTACATTTTGAGATTAAGAAGAATAATGTGGCCCAGAACCCTATGAAATACTTAAATTAACACAAGATATGATTAAAGCATGATGAAAGAAGAGCATGACCCTATGATTAGTACTACGGGGGTGCTCTTTTTGCCGTTTATTAGATACTTATGAGGATGTTACAGGCTATCAGGTGTGGTAAAATAGGAGCAGGAATAACAACTAATGTCTTGAAATATAAGGTGGGATACATTCATGCAAGGAACGATTCTAGTAGTAGATGATGAACAACCCATTGCTGATATATTGAAATTTAACTTAGAAAAAGAAGGATACGATGTGATCTGTGCGCCGGATGGGATTACAGCTGTTGAGTTAGCCATTTCAGAAAAGCCAGATCTCATGTTACTTGACCTGATGTTGCCTGGTAAGGACGGGATGGATGTATGCCGAGATATTCGTGCAGCACAATTGTTCTTCCCTATTATTATGCTTACAGCAAAGGATGGAGAAATCGATAAGGTACTCGGATTAGAGTTGGGTGCAGATGATTATGTAACTAAGCCATTTAGTACACGTGAACTGCTAGCCCGCGTCAAGGCACATATGCGGAGACTCACCAAAACAGTCGCGCCCTCAGAAGAAACCGTGGGTGAAGAGAAACAAGGGATACAACTCTTTGAATTGTTTATTGATACAGATATGTATCTGGTATTTAAGAGTGGAGAACCGCTTGATCTGACCCATCGAGAGTATGAGTTGTTAGTCTACCTTGTGAAACATGCGGGTAAAGTGATGACACGCGAACATTTGCTACAAGCGGTATGGGGATTTGAATATTTCGGCGATGTACGTACTGTGGATGTTACGATCCGCCGATTACGTGAGAAAATTGAGGAGAACCCTAGCAAGCCAGAATATATTCTTACCCGCAGGGGGCTTGGGTATGTTATGCGAAGCCTTAAAAACGGGGGGCTCTGATGAAGTTAGCTTCTTTTTTTCGTACTATTCAAGCAAAACTTATTATTGTATATATGCTGCTGATTCTCATTGCGATGCAATTAATAGGTGTCTATTTCGTGAGCGCAATGAAAAATTCACTAACGAGCAATTTCACTAATGATCTGAAAGAACAAGCGGAGTTACTCTCTGTGATGGCAGCTGAGAAATTGGGCAGTGACGGTGAAGCGGGGAAGAACTCTGTTGAGAGCTTGGGCATTATCGTCAATAACCTATTCAATCTCAGCGGTGTAGAGATTCAAGTCCTTGATGTCAGTGGTAAGGTATTGATTACTTCCTTATCAACCCATGAAGACTACGTAGGACGTAAGAATACGCAGACCGTTGTTAGCCGTGCTCTTCAGGGCATTAGCGATAATGAAGAATATATGATTGATGAAGACAATGAGCGCAAGCGGGTGGTTGCCAAGCCTGTTATTTATAACAGTAAAATTGTCGGTGCGATCTATATTGTAGCCTCTATGAATGAACTGCACGATACAATGGGCCGTGTGAACAATATTTTTATATCCGGCATGTTGATTGCACTAGGTTTGACAGCGATCGTGGGTGTTATTCTAGCACATACTATTACTCAGCCAATTAAAGAAATGACACGCCATGCTACAGCAGTAGCAGAGGGGAACTTCGATCAGAAGATGCCAGTGTTTGGCGATGATGAAATCGGGAAATTGAGTGAAGCTTTTAACTATATGACGAGTCGTCTCCGAAATGCTCTCTTACAGAATGAAGAGGAGAAGGAGAAATTAGCCTCAATCCTTACGAATATGAGTGATGGTGTGATTGCGACGGATGAAGCGGGACATGTCATTCTCATGAATAGACGAGCTGCTGCGATGTTGGGCTTGGATGAAGAAGACTTAGATCAGCGCGACATTACTGAACTACTTGGCTTTAATGCTGAGCAGACGCGTTTTTTTACAGAGGGGGCTATTAATACAGCTCTTATGGAGATCAGCCCAGAGGATATGGCAATGTCCTTTAAAGTAAAGGTAACTTTCACACCTATTCACCGTCGGGAATTCGGTATTACTGGTACGATAGCCGTACTACAGGATGTAACGGAACAGGAGAAGTTGGAAGCTTCACGCCGTGAATTTGTAGCTAACGTATCTCATGAGTTACGTACCCCGTTAACGACAATTAAGAGCTATACAGAAGCGCTAGATGATGGGGCACTTGAAGATACGCAATTAGCACCTCGTTTTATTGGGGTCATTCAGAATGAGACGGAACGTATGATTCGCCTAGTAACAGATCTTCTGCACTTATCAAGGCTGGATAATAAAGAAGCCTCCCTTCGAAAAGAACCAACGGAAGTATTGGAAATGTTGGAGGATGTAAAAGATCGGTTTTCTTTTCAAATGCAGCAAAAGAGTATTGAATCCGAGGTGAAGGTGGAAGAAGGCATAGGCAGCGTATGGTTTGATCGTGATCAGATTGACCAAGTGTTAGATAATCTTGTATCTAATTCGCTCAAATATACTCCTGAGGGTGGCGTGGTCACGCTCGAAGCTAAGCTTACAGAAGATTCAAGGCTTTCAATCTCTGTACAAGATACGGGAATTGGTATTCCTAAGAAGGATCTGGAGCATATATTTGACCGCTTCTATCGAGTGGACAAGGCTCGCTCACGTAATATGGGAGGAACGGGTCTAGGTCTTTCCATTGCCCGGGAAATTGTTAGCGCTCATGGGGGAGTCATGATACTCCAATCTGAATTAGGTCAAGGAACGAAGGTCAGCTTCACGCTTCCTTTGGTTGATGATGGAGGTGTGACGACATGAAGGAGAAGTTGAAGTCAATCCTACTTGTCTTATTAGTTGTGAGTAGCCTCGTGGAGAGTTATTATCTCATGTATCGCCTTCCAGGTAGTGACTCTGTCATTAAGTCGGCCACGAAGTATATTAAGACGGATAATATGGGGCCTGAGACGAATGTTGAGAACCTTATTTATCCGGACAAAATGGTTATTCATATGGGTGACGATAATCATACTGTTTTCTATCCTAATTCAACGTTCTACAACTTGATCTTCTCCTTGCTTGAAGGGCGAAGTTTCGATAGTTTCCAACGGCTTTCTTTACAGGATGTAGACGTGGATGAAATACGTTCTAAGAACTCGGGTATTGAGCTGACCTTTGGATCAGGTGTACCTGTGACACTATTGCAGCGTGTGATGCAGATTCAGCCGGATTCGTTATTTCAAGCAGAGCAGATTGATCGGATCTGGATATATAACGTCAATAATGAATCGAAAGCACATGCTTTGTTCTTTAGTACAGAGGGTGGAGTGGTATATGAGGCAGGTAAAGCTGACCTTACCGTGCAGGATGTACAGCAACATGTTGATTTCGGTCTAACGTGGACCCCTTATACAGCGAGGGAGGGTTCCTATTATATTCCGGATACATCGATAGAGATGGTTGAATCCACATTAGGCATGGATGTGTATACAGCAGAACAAATGCAACGAAGTTTATTTTTTGATTCAAGTATTACCCGTAACATTAGGGAAAAGGATGGCTCTGAAATCTATACAGATAGTAAGCGTAGCTTGCAAGTAAGACAAGAACAGAAATGGATCAGTTACACCGACCCAGCAGCTATGCCTGAGGGAGAGAGTAATATCGATAAAGAAGTTCTAGCAGCGGTTGATTTCGTGAATAAACATGGTGGTTGGAATGGTGACTATCGCTTAAGTCTAGCTGGAGGTGGGATAGATAAGAATAAGGTGATTTTTCAACAGTACTTCGGCACCTATCCTATTCTAGATACTTCTCAATTCCACTATGGTACGATTAACCTTGATTTGCACCAAGGGACGGTATCTGCTTATGAACGATCTCTTATCTATATGAAACCTGAAGAACAAAACAAGCAAATGAAGTTGTTACCGGGTGGAGATGAGTTAATAGCGAAGTTGAAAAACGTAAGTGAACAATCAGCTATAGCGGACCTTTATCCTGCTTACAAGCCAACGCTCACGAAGGAAGGGTTACATTTAACCGCTGTATGGGCAGTTAAGCTTCGTAGCGGTGTTGTGATTACCATTGAATAAAGATATGAATTTGGAACCTATTTAGAAAAATAATTGTTGGCGCTAAGGGGGGGACATGGATGGATTGGGGACGAGCCAAAAATGTATTGATCTACGCATTCTTGTTGCTGAATTTCTTGTTAGGCTATCAGTTATGGAACGATGTGAGAGAACAAACCATTACGAATCTGGATTATACTTCACTAGATGAGAATACACAAAAAATCATGCAGGAGAAGAATATTCAGTTGTTATGCCTTATACCTGCTGGAAATCCGGTTCTCCCTAAGATCACCTATCATTTCATAAGTAGGCTAAATACAAACCCAGTCGAGCTTAAGGAACCTCTAGATAGTAAGCTTGTCTTTATGGGTAACGAGCTGGCGACAGCAATTGAAGGTCAGATTCCTCAATTCAGAAACTATCGCTATGACCCTATGGAAAGTGAAGATGGGACATTTGTGTTTCACCCTGTAGTCGATGGGGAATGGCCACTTTTCAATGATCAAGTGAAGCTCAAGCTGTTGTACCACGAGCAAAAAATCACTTCCTATCAACTGTCGGATACGGAGATTATACCCTCCAACGAAGAAGAGCAGCAGAAAGTGTTGCATGCGTCAGATGCATTAGCAAAGCTAATTAATAATAACTATATTCCGCCGAATTCAACGGTGAAAGATATTCAACTCGGGTATTATGGAGAGATGTTTAACTCCGAGAATCAAGTAGCAGCACCTGCATGGCGGTTCACATTAGAGAATGAAGTCTACTATGTGCAGGGCATCAGTGGGGACGTTATTAGTTCCAAAACAGATAAAACAAAGGAGTAGGACAATTGTTATGGGGATATCATTTACAGTACTATCTAGTGGGTCGACAGGAAATGCGACCGTAGTTACGAATGGGGAGACAACCCTATTAATCGACGCAGGATTCAGTGCACGTCGGATTGATGAATTGTTGAAGGAACGTGATATGACAGGCGGTGAAATTGATGGGATATTAATAACACACGAGCATTCTGACCATATCAAGGGTCTAGGGCCAGTAGCTCGTAAATATAATCTACCTATCTATGCTAATGAGAAGACTTGGGATGCTATGAATAAATCGATTGGTGCAATCTCAGAAGAGAATCGTATTGTGTTAGATAGTGGTGAAGTGAAAGACTTCGGAACACTTCGTGTCGAATCATTCGGTATTTCTCATGATGCAGCAGAACCCGTAGGTTACAGCTTCTATGATGGAGATGAGAAGCTTAGTGTAGCTACGGATCTGGGTTATGTTAGTGAAAAAGTGAAGCGGGCTATCGAGAATTCAGATGTATTAGTGCTTGAGGCTAATCATGATGTCGAATTGCTACGTATGGGACGGTATCCTTGGAATACCAAACGGCGTATCCTAGGAGACCTAGGGCATCTCTCAAACGAAGCCTCTGGGGAAGCGATGAGCGAACTCCTTACAGGTGATACGAAACGTACGTATTTGGCACACTTAAGTCGAGATCACAACATGATGGACTTAGCTAAAATGTCCGTACGTGATGCAATGGAAGAACGCGGGTGTTTCTTCAAAGAGACGGATTTCAAATTGTGTGACACCTACTATGATCGACCTACACCGTGGGATCGCGTGAGCAAGTCATAAATGAATTGAGTTTGATTTGATTGCTTTATTCCACTATAAATTTTATTCGAAATCTGCCAGCGGCGCACTTTGGCCGTTGGATTTTAATTTATAATTTTTCTCCACGGGAATTTCGAAGCTCCAGTCTCCAGCGAGCAGACGCTGCTGATTGGAGTCATCGGATAGGGCTATACTTTTTACGTTGACTTGTAACATGAACTTGTCTGGAGGTGTGGTTCCGGTAAAATGATAATTGATGGTGCCGTTTTTGGCCAACATGACACCTGAATCCGTAGCGATGCCGGGAACCGCCTGTATTGTTGAAGAGTCCAGTTGAAAAGTAGGCTTGAGCGATTGATTCACCCATTGCAATTCCGCTATCTCGTTAGAATGTTTCATTGAGTAGCGAATAATAAGACTATGGCCGTTAAAAAAGTATTCATGAATGAGAAGGGTATAGCCTTTGTCTGTTTTAGCAGTTATTACAAGCATCTCATTAAATCCGCCTGTTGGCATCAGCGCTGGATCGCTATATTTAGTCAAAATGGGCACGATCGCGGAGGTAAATGGATTTTTAACGCTGAATAGTACCACTGCACAGACAAGCAATACGATCATCGACACTGCGGCTACCCTAGTTTGAAATAAGCCTCGTTGCTGAGTAAACCTTCTTTGTTTCGGTACCGGGCCTTGTTCGGGAGGCACGGTCGGTTCCGGCTCGATATCATGTTGTATTTCTTCTGAAGTTGCCGCATGCGCCTGATTAAGGCCAGAAATCGAGAATCGTGTCACAAATGAGGTTGCTTTCCTGCTGCTGTGCGCAGTGATGTCCCCCCCGTGTACCTCGATAATGCTTTTCGTAATGGCCAGACCAAGACCTGTACCCCCGGTCTGCTTCGATCTAGAGCTCTCCAATCGATAAAAGCGGTCGAACACAAAGGGTAAATCCCGTTCTGGTATGGGGTCTCCATAATTTTGGACTCGCACGGCAAGCACATCTCCATCCTGTGCCATATCGATATCAATATATTTACCCGCTTGTCCGTACTGGATGGCATTGGCGATAATATTCTCGTACGCTCGCACTAATAATCCTCCATCCGCTTGGATCTTGAATTCTCCTTCCTGCATGTTAAGCCTGATTTCCATGCCTGCGTTCTCCGTAACCGGCACGAATTCCTCGGCAAGCTGAGAGATTAACCCGGAGATATTAAGCTCACTCCGTTCCAAAGGCATGCCGTTGTTGATCCGCGTATATTCGAACAGTTCGTCGATCAAACGCCGAAGTGCCAAAGATTTCTCATACGCGATGTTGACATAATAACGCAATTCCACTTCGTCCTGATATCGATCCTTCTCGATCACTTCGAGAAAGCCGAGAATCGAGGTCAGGGGGGTGCGTAGGTCATGTGATACACCGGTAATTAAATCGTTTTTGGTCTTTTCCGCTTTGCGTTCCTCTGCTCTCGAATGTTTCAACTGCATACGCATCTGGTTGATACTGAGCGCGATCTCACCCAATTTGTTATCGGTAAGTTCCGGTATTTGATGGTCGAACTGTCCGTTGGCGATTTCCTCCAAGCCATGCGTGATTTCGGAAAAGTAATGATTCCATTCGCTGTTCAACTGGTTCATACTCTCTGCGATATTGCCTAACTCATCCTTGCCCTTGACCGTTACCACATGCCCGAACTGACCTGCTGACATTTTTTCCAGCCCTGTGTTGATTTCGTGCAAGTCTTTAACCAACCGGATGCTAGCAAGGAAGAACATGATGGGAAAGAGAAGGATATAGGCTATAATCATCACGCGAAAGGATCCAGCATGCACAATTGTCCAATTGATCGGGCGAGCTACGTAATCAATTTTTTGCAACGCTCCCACCAAGTAATACCCGAAAAAGATAGCTGCACCTGTTAAAGCCAGGCTTGCAACCATGATTAACATTAATCTCCAACGAATTGTATACAGCCATTGTGGTTGGATTTTACTCATCCCTTTTCTTAAGATCGCTTTCAATTTTGTATCCAATTCCCCACACGGTTTTGATTATCTGCGGTTCGCGTGGATTAGGTTCTATCTTCTCACGAAGCTTTCGGATATGAACCATAACGCTATTCTTCGACTCCATAAATGGTTCGTTCCAGACCTCTTCGTAGATGCGATCCATGCTTAGTACCATCCCCCTATTAACAGCCAGCATATGAAGGAGCGCGAACTCTCGAGGAGTCAACTTGATTTCCTGCTGGTCGACCGTTACCGTATGGGACGGAATATTAATCACGATGTTGTCGATATGTATTTCGTTCGCGTTAGCTGAAACAGAGTTGAACTGGTTCATTCTTCGAAGCTGCGACTTGATACGTGCGATCAACTCGAGCGGGTTAAAAGGTTTGGTTACGTAGTCGTCAGCGCCGATACTGAGGCCTGATATTTTGTCGATATCTTGGCTTTTAGCCGAGAGCATGATGATGGGGATCGGATTACTTTCTCGAATTTTCATACAAGCTTGCAATCCGTCCATCTTAGGCATCATTAGATCAAGTACGATTAGATCGACTTGTTGAGACTGTAGAATCTCCAGCGCCTCCAGGCCATTTGACGCTTGCAGGAGCTTGTAGCCCTCGTTATTAAAATAAATATTCATTAATTGGATAATTTCCGCTTCGTCATCCACCATCAAAATCGTACTTTCCACCATAGATCCTCCCTTGATTCCTGAATCTTTCTTAAATTGAAGATCAGAACAATAAGTATAAGCGATTTTTCTTATGCAATAAATAACGTTAGCCTTTTTTAAGGAAATGATAAGAAGTTGGGTAGCTAGATGATAAGTTCCATCTTCTATAATTAGTTCAAGCATAAGGAATAATCGTTTAAACAAAAAATGAGTGGAGGTTTTATTTTTGAAGAAAAATATTTTTAAAAGGGCATCAATTGCTACTTTGAGCTTAATGCTATTGGCTGTCTCAGTAGGTTGCAGTCTGGATGAAAAAGTGTCTGCAAATTCCCAGGCAAAGACGAAGCAAACGATAAAGGTGATGTACAATAATAAAGCTTATTTCGATGAGAATGTGTTTAAACAGCAATTTCCTGATGTACAGATCCAGGAAGTTAAATGGGATCGCACATCAGATTTGAAGACGTTTATTGCCATGCAATCCCCTGACATCGTTATGATGAATCCCCTCGAATATAAGCAGATGTCCAAGGAGAATAAGTTAGCAGAGCTGGGAGCGTTAATCAAACGCGACAATTATAACACGGCAACCATATATCCCGGATTGTTGGACGCCTTGAAAGTGAATGGAAAGCTCTACGGGTTAAGCCCATTCTTCAGCACAGAATCTCTTTTTTACAATGCCGACTTATTCAAAAAATATAATGTTCCATTGCCGAAGGACGGAATGACTTGGGAAGAAATACTGAAATTAGCCGCTAAATTCCCAACTACCGGAACTAAGGACACCCGGATCTGGGGACTTGACTATCCTCTTGACAATTACACCTATTTAATAAATGACATAGCAACTTCTGAAGGGTTAAATAAGTTTGAACCAAATACCCTAAAAGTAACGTTAAATACAGCGGGTTGGAAAAGAGTATATAGTATGGCTATCAATGCCATAAAGTCCAAAACCATAGAAGGCTCAAATTTAGTTGGATTTGATGTTGATCCCTTCATTATGGGACGAGCGGCTATGAAGGTAAGTGTTGAAAGTATGGTAACTTTAAAAGAAGTAATTGCAGATAAATCTGCTGTAGCTAACTATAAACCTTTTAACGTTAAAATTGCTGCGGGTCCGGCCGATCCTAAGAACCGTAACATGACACGAAGCGTGTACATTGAAACCATCATGGCGATTCCAGCGGGTTCAGCGAATAAAGAGCTTGCTTGGGATTTCATCAAATATTATAACGGTGTGGACTATGCTAAATTCAGAGCTGAGGAACCTTACTCTAATTCCCTATCTCGCATGAATTATAGTAAAGAATACAAAGGATATAGTCTGGAGGCCTTCTATAAATTAAAACCAAATCTGGAAACACCTCCACATATCAACCCAATAGGAATCCCATTTAACAATTTGCAGTATACAGTTATTGTATATAATGAACTTAAACAGGTAATCAGCAACAAAAAAACACTGGATAAAGCAATGGTTTCCATTCAAACACAAGTTCAAAAGAGCCTTAATGATGCTGTGAAAAAGCAAAAGGCGAAAAAGTAACTCAGGAAACTTAGCTTGCTGATAACGCACTTATATGCCTATAAGAGCCCATTGTCAGATCATTACGATCTGACAATGGGCTCTATGTTTTCCACGCGTCTCCGTCTTTTTTAAGGAAATGATAAGAAGTTGGGTAGCAAGATGATAAGCTTCCTCCTCTATACTAAGTTCATACACTAATAATCATTGAACATTAAATGAGTGGAGGGTTTATTTTTGAAGAAAAATATATTACAGAAGGTCATGCTTGCTAGTCTCGGTGTGATGTTGATCGGTACTTCGGCAGGTCTTAGCACAGGTAATTCAGTTTATGCCAATTCGGACAACCAGGTCGATACGAAACGAACTTTAAAAGTATTGTACTGGAACGCAGGCGATTTCAAAATGACATATGGGGATTTGTTTAATGAGAAATATCCGAATACAAACATTCAAGTAGTTGCACCTACAGGCACGAGTTCGATTACAGATTACAATGCGGCTATCAAAAAGTATTCACCAGATCTTGTTTTGCTACCTCCATCCGATTACAAACAAATGTCTAAAGATAAAAAGTTGGTAGATTTAGAACCCTTAATTAAGCGAGATCAGTATAACACGACAACATTATACCCTGGCTTGCTTGATGAATTGAAGAAACAAGGCGGTGGCAAGCTTTACGGGCTAAGCCCAAAAACGGAGTCGCATGCTCTTCTATATAATGTTGATTTGTTTAAAAAGTATAATGTTAAAGTACCAAGCGACGGAGTGACGTGGGAGGAGATATTGAATCTTGCTAAGAAATTCCCTACTAAGGGAGATAAGAACACCCGAATTTGGGGTTTAGGTTACTCTGGCTCCAGTAATTTGGTCATGGATATCGCTAGAACAGAAGGGTTAACGTACATTAATCCAAATACTCTAAAGGCTACTGCGAATACAACTGCGTGGAAAAATGCCTATCGTCTGTCGATCGAGGCTATGAAATCTGGGGTGCTTACCGATAAGACCGTTCTGTCTGCCAAGAGTTTCTTGGAAGGTAACGCCTTCATTATGGGACGAACAGCTATGATAGTAGCTCCGCTCAGTCAGCTGCAGTCCTTAAAAGCAGCAAAAAGTAGTGTGAAGAATTATAAACCTTTCACGCTTGGTATGGTTGCTGGCCCTGCGGATTCTAAGGATCGAAAGTCAACAGGAAATATTAATATTCATGAAATATTCGCTATTCCAGCAAATGCATCAAATGTGAATGCGGCTTGGGACTTCATTAAATATTTCAATGGAGATGAATACGCTAACGAATACTATAAACCTAATACCTCTAATAATAGTATTGGGGCTCCTCTATCCCGCATGATTAAGGAGTACTCTGGTTATAAGCTGGATGCATTTTATAAATTGAAACCTAAACAGGATCAATTTATATCAAGTTATGCTCTCATGAACAAGTCACCAAATTTTGAATTATATTTTCGGTCAATTCTAGAAAAGGAACTGACACAGGTAATAAACGGAAAGAAAACATTAGACAAAGCAACTGCCGCTATTCAAACACAAACACAATCTGTTGCTGATAAAGAGGCAAAGGCTCAGAAGGCAAAGAAATAGAATATTTGTAAGTTTAATATTAGCGTCATCATTATTTAAGGGATTGATAAGAAGTTGGGTAGCAAGATGATAAGCTTCCTCTTCTATACTTAGTTCATGTTCATCATAAGTGATTAATTGTTTGAACAATAATGAATGGAGGTTTTATATTTGAAGAGAAATAAATTTCAGAAGCTCATGCTTGCTAGCCTCGGTGTGATGTTGATCGGTACTTCGGCAGGTCTTAACACAGGTAATTCAGTTTATGCCAATTCAAATAATCAGGCCAATAAGAAAGATAATTTGAAGGTATTGTACTGGAACGCAGGCGATTTCAAAATGACATATGGGGATTTGTTTAATGAGAAATACCCGAATACAAACATTCAAGTAGTTGCACCTACAGGTACGAGTTCGATTACAGATTACAACGCGGCTATCAAAAGGTATTCACCAGATCTTGTTTTGCTGCCTCCATCCGATTACAAACAAATGTCTAAAGATAAAAAACTGACAGATTTAGAGCCCTTAATTAAGCGAGATCAGTATGACATGACAACCGTATATCCTGGC
Source organism: Paenibacillus sp. Y568 (assembly GCF_059445545.1). Taxonomy (NCBI): domain Bacteria; kingdom Bacillati; phylum Bacillota; class Bacilli; order Caryophanales; family Paenibacillaceae; genus Paenibacillus; species Paenibacillus sp. Y568. The sequence goes on along the minus strand of NZ_JCAIUM010000005.1, from coordinate 252,479 downwards.
TTACTTGAGGAGTTGAAGGAACAAGGCGATGGCAACCTTTACGGGCTAAGCCCAAGAACGGACTCATACGCGCTTCTGTATAATGCGGATTTATTTAAAAAGTACAATGTTAAAGCGCCAAGCGACGGAGTGACGTGGGAAGAGATATTGACGCTTGCTAGTAAGTTTCCTACTACAGGAGATAAGAACACCCGAATTTGGGGCTTAAGGTACTCTGGTGTCAGTAATTTGGCCATGGATATCGCTAGAACAGAAGGGTTAACGTACATAGACCCGAACACTCTAGAGGCTACTGCGAATACAAAAGCGTGGAAAAATGCCTATCGTCTGTCCGTCGAAGCCATAAAGTCGGGGGCGCTTACCGATGGGAGCACTATTTCTGAAAAAAGTTACCTGGAGGGTAGCGCCTTTATTATGGGACGATCAGCTATGGCAATATCTTCGATCTCTTCGCTGCAGTCCTTGCAAGCAGCAAAAAGTAGTGTGAAGAATTATAAACCTTTCACGCTTGGTATGGTTGCCGGCCCTGCGGATTCTAAGGATCGAAAGTCAACAGGAAATACATATATTTCTGACATACTCGCTATTCCAGCAAATGCATCAAATGTGAATGCGGCTTGGGACTTCATTAAATATTTCAATGGAGATGACTTTGCTAACGAATACTATAAACCTAATACCTCTAATAATAGTATTGGGGCTCCTCTATCCCGCATGATTAAGGAGTACTCAGGCTACAAGCTGGATGCTTTTTATAAACTAAAACCTAATTTCGATCAATTTATAACAGGACATTTACTGGGGAAGAAATCACAAGATTTGGAAGGTGAATTCTGGATGATTATGGAGGCGGAACTGTCACAGGTAGTAAAAGGAAAGAAATCATTAGACCAAGCAACGGCTACTATTCAGACTCGGACTAAAGCTGCTGCTGACAAAGTGGCAAAGGCTCAGAAGGCAAAGAAATAGAATAGAAAAACTCATTAAAGAGTCTAAGAAAATGGGATTGAAAAAGCGGTTTGGATAGAAAGTAAACAACAAAGTGCAACCTGCCCCTTCACGAGGGGCGGGTCGCATTTTTTGCGCGCAAGGCATACATTGACATCTATTATAATCCACCTACCAATTACACCGTGTGATCGGTTGATGAAGCCATAAATTGATCGAGTTCGTCGGCTTTTATAGCCAATTCCTCACGAGTAAGAATACCTTTTTCTATAAGAAGTTCAATGATGGTACTAATGGCAAGGATATTACGATAATGCTCGTCCTTCATATCTCCTAGCTTAGCCATCATATGGACAATGTCCATCGATACATTTGAACGTTCCAAAATACATGCCTCCTCTCTTATATATATGGAAATTAGTCCATATTTAACTATTAAATTTAATGGTGAAATATTATGTAGTAAGCGACACGTATGTTACAATGAACAGTACTAATCTATGAATTATTTACGGGAGAGTTATTATTAGTGTAGTCTCTTTTAACATAAAATATTCCTATTTATTTATAAAGGTTACTAGAGAGATTGAGAGAACGAATTGAAGTCATACATGATCATAAAATTGGTTATTTTTATGTGGAATTGGCCATTTTTCTATTTAGAAAAGCGGTAATGTGGTAATTTAAAATTAAAGAAATTAAACATGCAACTTTTTGGGTCATAAAGGAGTTATATATAATATATGAAAGTCAAGATTCGGGCTTGGCTGGGATGAAGAAACGTTTTAATCTTAGAGGGTAATAACAAAGGGGAGGATTTACTATGGGTTTGTTCGAAGATGATTTTTATTCGACAAAGGTGTCAAGACAGAGAAAAGAGCATACCAAAGTAAAAACAAACCCCGTAAGCTGGTCTAGAACCCGTCGGCGGGGCATGTCCACCATGCAAATATCTGTAATTAGCTCGGTAATCAGCTCAGTGGTGGCAGTAGTATTATTTAGTGTAATAACGGGAGCACCCTCTTCAACTCCCCACGCATCTGCTGTGAGCGCAGTACAATTAAAGCTTGAGAATGATCCTTATGAACGGTTGATTCAAGCGGCAGCGAAGGTTCGCCCTGCGGTCGTAAGCATTTCGAATTACAAGGACCATAACAAGGATAAGTTGAGTTTAGAGGAGTCTGGTCTCGGATCAGGTGTGATTTTTAAAAAAGAGAAAGATCTAGCTTATATTATCACGAACAATCATGTCATCTCTGAAGCAGAAGAACTGGAAGTGATGACGGTTGACGGTGAAAAGATCAAAGCGAAGTTAGTGGGTACAGACACAGTTAACGATATTGCGGTACTCTCTATTGAAGGAAAGAAAATTAATACCGTTGCTAAGATTGGTGACTCAAGTAAACTCCGATTAGGTGAAACGGTGATTGCTATAGGGAATCCACTAGGGCTAGGTGACACTCTTACCTCAGGTATTGTAAGTTACACGAATCGTCTCATTCCGGTATCTCTGAATAAAGATGGTATCTACGATTGGGAACAAGAGGTCATTCAGACGGATGCAGCCATTAACGAGGGTAACTCGGGAGGAGCATTAGTTGATCTGAACGGTGAGGTTATTGGCATTAATACGATGAAGATATCTGATATGGGTGTAGAGGGACTTGGATTCGCTATCCCAACGGAGCAGGTCATGAAAATCGTAAATGAATTGATGCTCACAGGTAAAATCACTCGTCCATACATAGGCGTATACACCGTCGATTTAAATAATTCTTTTGCTCCCTTGGATGCGGATGAACGTAAGAATCTGAAATTACCAAGTGATGTGAAAGAAGGCATTGTTGTACTGGATGCAGTAGGTCCAGCACTTGATGCGGGGCTGAAGCTAAATGACGTGATTACGAAATTGGATGATGAACCGATTAGTTCAACTATGGAACTTCGTAAGTTTCTCTATGATCAACGTAAAATTGGTGACGAGCTAAGTGTAACTTACTACCGTGAAGGTGAACTGAAGGTAGCTAAATTGAAACTTAGCGATAAGCCAGTAGAAGAGTGAGAGCAAAACTAAATGCGGGTTATGGATGTCTAATACGAGAATTCGGGTTATAATAGATAATAAACAGCAGAGTGTAGGACAGAAAGGATGCTTTCATTCATGTACGTGGTATGCAAAGATCATGTAGAACTAGCGATTGATAAGTTCGTTGATGAATATGAAGATGCACCAGATATTGTCGATCTGAAGGAAACCGAATTCTCCGACTGGGATCCACCGGTTAAATGTATTGAGTGTGAGCAGGCGGCGCAGTATTTGGTGGTATAAAAGGGGAGGGGGCGTGAATTTTGCGCCCTTTTTGTGTTTGTGGGGATGGAAGGAAGTGCAAGTGATGCGAAAGTTGTGCTACGAAGGGTGCTTCGAAGTCCGCTACGAGAACGGATTGTTCTTCCGATCGCAAAGGCGAGCGCTATCGCTTCTCCAGAACAATTCCGTTCTCTTCGCTGGTACGCACTTGAACCACTTAACGCTCCAGAAGGCTCGCACCTCCCTCCGCGCCCACTGTGGGTGGCAGAGCGCAAAGTCCGCGCCTGCCTGCGGTGTGGTATGAAAGATGTGAAGGCTGATTTCATGTTAGCCATCTAAGGGCAAAGGTCAAGGCCAAGGACAAGGGCAAGTGCAAAGACAAAGATAAAGATCAAGGGAAAGACAAAGGCAAAGACAAAGACAAAGACAAAGGCAAGTTCAAGGCGGATAAGACCAGTACTAGAATCAAGGTAAAGGTAAGACAAGATTAAAACCAAGACTAGGACCGGGATAAAGAATAAGGTATAGATGTAGAACCAATTGTTAATTAAGAATATTGATATCATTATTGATCATGAGGTAAAGAAGATAATGATTCTATGAAAATTCAATAATAAAAAATAGATAGTGGATGCAGGTAGGCATCTTTTATAGGGCTATATACATTATGGAGGTTGATTATAGCGTGTTTATTCAGATTATTGGCGTGGGAAAGTTGAAGGAGAAGTATTTGGTCTTGGGCATACAGGAATATGCTAAGCGACTTACTCCTTACATCAAGTTTCAGATGGTGGAGGTTGCGGATGAAAAGGCACCGGACACCTTGAGCGAAGCTGAGGTGTCTATTGTAAAAGAGCGCGAGGGCGAACGTATCCTCGCGCATATTAAGAGCGAGGCGCATGTAGTCGCGCTCGCTATCGGTGGCCAGCTATGGAGCTCGGAAGAGCTGGCCGCTGAGATCGACAAGCTCGGCACCTATGGGACGAGCCATGTCGTATTCGTCATCGGAGGGAGCCACGGGCTCTCCGATGCAGTGTTGCGTCGCGCCCAGCAGAAGCTTAGCTTCGGGCGCATGACGTTGCCGCATCAGCTGATGCGGCTGGTACTCACGGAGCAGGTGTACCGTGCGGTGAAAATTAATCGGGGTGAACCATACCACAAATAGGGCGAAATTTTTGTGCTTTTTTTGTTACTCCTTTGGAACAACGTATTCTGACAATCTTATTCAGAAGCAGTAAAGCGGTCGCCCTGATGCAGTACCAGGATACGACCGCCGTTTATTACGCTTTTCTTATATCTGCTAGACAGGCGTGTAACGGAAAAATAACGTTCTTTCTGTAGGTTAAATAAAACCACCATTAACGCGGAGTGTTTGTCCCGTGACCCACTGCGATTCTTCACTCGTAAGAAAGAGGATCACACCTGCGATGTCTTCAGTTTCCCCGAGACGTCCTAATGCGTTCATGTTGGCAAGTCCCTGGATTTGTTCGGGTGTTTTGCCAGTCATGAAAAGCTCGGTATTAATAGGGCCAGGTGCTACAGCATTAATCGTAATATTTTTCTTTCCAAGCTCTTTAGCCAATTGACGCGTGAATTGTTCGACGACTCCTTTAGAGCCAGCATATAGACTGTAAGTCGGGAACATCTGACCGGTCACTGACGTGGAGAAATTGATGATGCGACCATTGAGATTTAGATGCTTGGCGCAAGCTGGCAGGAAAAATAGGTCCCTTTGACATTAATCGCAAACAGTTGGTCGTAATCCGCTTCCGTTACATCGCCAATAGGTTTTGTAATGATGATCCCCGCGTTATTCACCACAATATCAAGCTTTCCGAACGTTTTAAGTGTTTCTTGATAGAGTTTCTCCAACTCGCTCAAACAGCTGATATCGGCCTGAATCGCTGTCGCTTCCCCGCCGTTTTTTTGAATATTCTGAACAACCTCTGCCGCCTGATCTGAACGGTTCGCAAAATGGATGACCATCTCGTGACGTCAACGATGCATTTAGAGCAGAGATGATATCGGGGTAACCTTCCAGTTGGATTTGTACTACTTTGTCAGCATAAAAGTATGATTCGTAAAAGTATTCCTCATTCGGGTTAGTAGTGAAGACATCGACATCATTATAAATCGACATCCTCACGAACCCTAGATTCTATATGCGAAATCCTATGGAATAAACTCTTCATGAATATATTTCATGAAGGTTTTTTTCGCTTTTGCGGTGATACGATGAACCATACCACAAGTAGGGAGAAGCAAACGTTCTAAAATATTAGGAAACAGATTTGCTGCCTTTCATGAATTATGCAAGGCAGCAAATCGGCCGCTTGCATCCCCTTAACGTGCTTTGGGGCGCGAAATGCGTTCCATGATCATAGCTACTCTGCGTCGGGGAAGAAAGCGGCCCATCTGAGCCGCCATGTAGTTGTTTCGCCCGTCGATAATATAACTGCTTCCTTTGTCGATTCCACGAGATCCGGCTTGAACTACGTTCTCCGGTGTGGACAGCGCACTGCCCGCCGCCATGTCCCGGCTGCCGACAGCATCGAAGAAGCCCGTATCCGTCGCACCCGGGCACAGGGTAAGTATGTGGACACCTCGTCCGCGGGTTTCTGCCCATAGCGCTTCGGAGAAAGATAATACGAATGCCTTGGTAGCACCGTAAACAGCCGAATAAGCGCAAGGCACGAATGCGGCCATTGAAACTACGTTTACGACGATTCCATCCTTGCGTCCCAGCATGCCGGGCAGAAAATGATGTGTCAGGTCGACAAGCGCGGCGGTGTTCAGCATTATCTCTTCCTGCTCGTGCTCCGGATCCATATCCTCAAAGCGGCCATACGTGCCAAAGCCTGCGTTGTTGATGAGAATATCGACCTTCAGGCCGAGTTCGTTTATGGATTTGACTAGTTGGCGTGGGGCACCTGCTTTGGACAAATCGCTGGGCAGGACATACACTTGTACGCCGTGCTTCCGTTTGATTTCGCCGGCTAACGCTTCAAGCTTATTTTGTGACCGTGCGGTTAGTACGAGATGGCAGCCTCGTGCTGCTAGCTCTTTGGCATACGACTCGCCGATCCCGGAGGAAGCGCCGGTGACCACAGCCAGCTTGCCTTGATAATGATATGGGTTCATGAAAGCCCCTCCTTGTCGTTGAAGTTATCTGTATGATACCAACGACAGAGGGGGCTAACCACAGTGTCTCCATACTATTAATGGGACTAACAGGTTAAGATTGCGATGGCAATTCGGAGTCCTGCTTTAGTAGCAACGCGAGTCTCTCTTCTGTGCCTGAACCTGGCGTCGGTACGAAGAAGCACCAGTGAAGTCCAGGATCGTTGTCGATGGCGGCGGCGCAATGGATCGTGAACGCTAACTTCTGACCATCCGGTAGGAGATAATGAACCGGTACAGTGCTTTTTTGTCGGACTTCATGCCATTCCCACAAACGAACGAAGTCCTCGCTGTTTAGTTTCAAACGCTCGAATCGTTCCATGTATATCGGGTTGTCTTTGAAACGGTCGAAGGTTGCTCGTATCAACGCCGTCATATATCGGGCGAACTCCTTCCAATTCAGTAGCCTTTTCGGGTACTCCGGATCCAGAAATAGCAGCGTCACCATGTTGCGTTCGCTTTCCGGCAGACGGCCAAAATTCGCAACAACAAGCTCTGCTCCCCGATTTCAAACGATCATATCGGCAACATCATTCGCGATAAAAGAAGGATAACGCATTTGATTCACAAGGTTCTGCAAAAATTCGACATCGGGTTTATCCGATTTCGTTGCCATATTGAGACTGACCGGAGCGGGTGCGACCAAGTCGAACAAGTGCTTCCGCTCGTCCTCGTCCAGCTGAAACGCTTGGCTGATGTGGAACAAAACATCAGGGGAGGGATTTATCTCTCGTCCCTGTTCCAGCCAGGTATAGTAAGTTACGCTGACATTAGCGAGGTAGGCGACTTCCTCTCTTCGAAGTCCCGGGGTACGCCTTCGGCCGGGGAACGGCTTGATTCCCACTGCTTCAGGTTGAAGCCGATTACGGCGCGATTTGATGAATTCCCCCAATGCGGATGAAAAAATATGGTTATCCATATAATGTCATTCCTCCCTTTACACCTTATTATATCGCTATTGAAGATCGACTTCATGAAGGAATACTTCTCGGCATACGCAAGTAATCGATTAGGGCCACCATATTCATTAACTCCAACATCGTGATCTACCTGTCGCTTGAAGCCGCCCGGGGGTTGCATGGCTATCGATGCTTCATCTGGAGCCGATGGACGTGAATTAGACAGTATGGGGATTAAGACCGATTCCAATTTGAATAATGAGGTTATGTTAATAAGAGTCGTTTAGGAATCTTGCGTATCGATTTTGCTCTATTGGTGATACGGTAGAGCTCCTATTAGTAATCTATTAAGATTTCATTAAGATTGAATCGGCAAATAGGTTATATAATTATAGTAGGAATGAACTATAGGAAGGTGTGCGGTACATGGAATAAAGACCTTTTTCAGTATAGAAGTATTCTAGAGGACATGCTAAGAGACATAATATTATGTTTGTAGTGGCTAGGGAAAGGTGAGGTGCATTATATGAAGAATAAAAAATATTACGTAAGTTTTCTGCTCATTGTTATGCTATTATTTGTGCTTCCACAAAGTGTATTCGCCATGGAGATTTTTGTTAAGACACTAACAGGAAAAACCATTTCGATAGAAGTGGAATCGGGTGATAGCATAGAAAATGTAAAAGTGAAGATCCAAGACAAGGAAGGGATACCGCCCGATCAAATGCGATTAATATATGCTGGTAAACAGTTAGAGGATGGGCGTACCCTTGCTGATTATAACATCCAAAAGGAGTCCACAATACATCTGGTACTTAGAACTATAAGCGCACCACCTGTAATTACACCCGTTAGTATTAGTATGAATGAAGGGGAGATATATACATTCTCTGAAGCTGTATTTACCTCACAATACTCAGGTTCTTCTCCTTTAACTCAGATTAATATAGTTACCCTACCAGAAAATAAGTATGGAAAATTACAACTAAATACAGGAGGAATCATAACAGATATTAGTGCAGATCAAACTATAGATGTTAGCGACTTATCTGATTTACAATTTATTTCCTACGTAGGTAAAATGGGAACGGTATTTTTTGAGTGGAGCGCAAGTGATATACATGGTGAATCGTTGCCCTCTACTGTAGATATTGTTATCCATCCCAAGGATCCAATTGTTGTGGATACGGTTCCGCCCGTCCTATCATTAATAGGTTTAAATCCATTAGAATTAGAAGTGGGTAGCCCATTTATTGATCCGGGAGCGACTGCATTGGACGATGTGAATGGGGACTTAACTAGCGAGATTACAGTTAGTGGTTCAGTGTATAGTAGTCAAGTTGGTACTTATAAGCTAACATATAAAATACAGGATCACTCGGGAAATGCAGCTACGGATGTAGTGCGGACGGTGAATGTTATCCAGCTTCAGAATCCACCCAGCGGCGGTTATCTACCAAGAGCGACTCCATCGAGTAATGCAGATCTAGCTAGATTAACCGTTCATACATCCAACGAGGAATTGGAACTCTCGCCTGCATTTACGTTCGAGACTACGGAATATACAGTAGAAACAAGCGTTGAACAAGTGGAGCTACATCTGGCCCCTGAGCATCCTAAGAGTGTTGTTGAACTGATAGATAAACGTATAAGTGAGAGGGTAACTATTCCTTTGACGATGGGTACTAACGTGATAGCAATTAAGGTTCATGCAGAGGATGGAACCCGTAAAACATATAGATTAACGATTAATCGAGTAGTCAATAATGGGACTAAAGCTCCTGTATGCCAATTTACAGATATTGAGAACCACTGGGCGAAGCTAGATATTTGCGAAGCGGTAGGGCTGGGTATTGTGATGGGAGAGGATAACCACACTTTATTGCCGAATGGCCTCGTCACACGGGCAGAGTTTGCAACGATGTTGATGAGAACCCTTCAAATTACATTAAGTGACGATTCCAGGACGATAGACTTCAGTGATGTGGGAAGCATTCTTGGAGTGGATCGATTGGCGATCCAGACAGCAGTGGCAGAGGGAATTCTCAAGGGATATCCCGACGGGACAATACGTCCACAGCAAACGGTAAGCCGATTAGAAATGGCGGTGATGGTTTCAAGGGCAATGAAGTGGAAGACCAACAGTACGGAAAGCACATATTTCTCTGATGACGTACGAATACAACCCTGGGCTAAGCCGTATATCGCAGCAACCTATGACCATGGACTTCTTAGAGGGCGAAGTGGCAATGAGTTTGTCCCAGATGGATCGACAATAAAAGCCGAAGCAGTCGTCTTACTTCTGAGATTGTGGAAAGCTCTATAAAATCAAATTTAGTGTTGTTGATAAACCTAGGCAAATCGGTCAGAATTTAAGCATAAAGGGCATCCAGTCGGATGTCCTTTAAAATTTTTCCCTATAGATGGTACGGTGAACCTTAACCTAAATGAGGCGAAAATTTTCGTATTTACCGCTTACGAGGCAAGGAAAGTTGCCCCCGCGAGAGGTCACCTGAGGGTGGAATTGTTGTTCAGGAGAAATATTAGTGAGCGATCGCATTGTTCCTTTCGAAGAAACATAGGATGACTTCCGATAGGTTGCTTCCGTTGGTCAAAATATACGGAAACTACATACGCTACTTAATTTACCGTCTTATTGACGAAATCAATCTCATTTCTGATCCCCTTGTGGGCGTCATTCCACAGGCCCTTTGTCAGGCGAATGCGCAGCAGGCATGTGTTGGGGTCTTCATCGTTATTGGCTTCGTTATACCACGCAGCGAATATTGTGCGCAGCTTTGTCATCATCTCGACGTTTTTCTCGTCACATACCCAGCCCAGGTTTTCACCGATACCATCGGCCGTAAAGTTTTCGACGATGATACAAATGGCGACTTCAGGGTTTTGGGCGATCTGCAGCATCTTGCCCGAGGTTGCATAGGTGACAGTGTAGAACGAGCCGTCTTCATAATAGGCGTCCACAATACGGGCGGCAGGACGGCTTTTGCCATCGGCCCCCGGTTCTAGCGCGATGGTGGACAGAGTGATCAGGCCGTCCTTGTTGCCCACTTGTTCGTCCAGCAGCTTCATGGCTTCAGTGTACTTGCTCATTTTATTATCCCCCTAAAAAATGTAATAAGGTATACATGATTAAGCTTATCATTGTAATATCTTATTGCATGTGAGGAATTGTACGATGTAAAAATATTAGATTGCTATCGTAATCCTCTATGTTTTTATCAAAGGATAGCTCAACCTCTTCAATCTCTTTTTGTTCATGTCAGAGTGTGGATTCGTTCGAAGGATAGGCGAGAAAGTCGACGGCGTTTCTATTGTTGCTAAGAGATACTCAGAGCTATACTCTTCAATACTCTTTCGACCGTACCTTTCAATAAATTGATCTTTTACGCTAGGTGAAATTAACGCCTTAATAGCGACTAGTTGCGGTTGGTAGCTTACGTTATGTTCTTGTTCTAATACATAATCTCGAGGAGTAAATGTTTGTTCGTCCATATGAAGATGATCAATCCTAGATAATTTAAATATTCTATAGCTCTGGCGATGTAAACAGAATCCCTTCAAATACCAACTCATTTCGCTAAATGAAGCTGATATGGCTCGATCACTCGCTTGGTTGTCATACCATCTTTATCAATATAATCAAACGAAACTAACTTGTTCTTTAATATGGATTCCTGACATGTGTTCAAGGTCTGAAGAATCTCAGAACGACCCTCCCAATCATAAAATGACAGGTGAATTGAACCTTTCCAGGATGCTGATCCCACCATGGTGTCAATTTTTTTAAGAGTTAACTCTACTTTATCACTAAATAAAATCTGCCCCAATCCACCGAGTGCAGTTAGAATGTTTTCTAAGTCTTTGCTGCTTAAAAGCCGTTTGTCTAATTTCTATTCATCCATAATTCCGTAGCCACCGTGGACGCCATTTATAGCATAAATAGGTATGTTAGCATAACCGAGTGTTTCCATATCACGTAGAATTGTTCTTTTGGACACGTTAAATAATTGGGAGAACTCGGTTGTTGAAACAATATTCTTTTGTAACAAGATCAATAGTGACGCTGATAAGTTCTTGGATCAGGTCCTTTCCAACAAACAGTAACTTATTTTAAAAAAATGGTCTTGCAGTCAAAGACCATTTTTTGTTTACTAATTTAGGCTACGGGATTGTATTAGCCCTCATGTAGAAAGGATCATGTATTCTATCTATGGATATTAATAATTTAATACCCGTGAAATCGCGAGAAGAATTAAGGATTTGGTTGCAGAACAATGGTAAGAGTGAACATTCTTGCTGGGTCTTGGTTAGTATGATGCCCACCCCGGATATATTGTTATATTTGGATGCGGTCGAGGAAGCGTTGTGCTTTGGTTGGATTGATGGAGTCAAAAAGAAAATTTCCGATAAGGAGCTGGCTCAGAGACTATCTCCTAGAAGTAAAAAAAGTTCATGGACAGAATTAAATAAAGAACGTGTTCGCCGCCTCGAACAGTCAGGGCTCATGAGAGACGAGGGTAGAAGGGTTCTTCCTGATATGGATCACAATTCTTTCAGGATAGATCAAGTCATAGAGCAAAGGCTAAAAGAGGATAAGCAAGTCCATGAGAACTTCATGGGATTTCCAGATCTATATAAGAGAGTTCGGATCGACACGATACAAAGCTATAAGAATCAACCAGAATTATTTAAAAGCAGATTAGACAAATTCATAACAAACACGAGAGATAATAAAATGTACGGACAATGGAACGATAATGGTCGTCTGCTAGATGATTAATTCCTTAAGCGAGGAAAGAGGCTATCCGACAATTACAGTACCTTGCAATAAACAGTAGCATGTGGTAAATTGTTAAAAAAGGATGTATTGGTTGATGCTCAGTACTGTTCATTGAATAGTACCTAAGCTTACCAGAAAGGAGTGTTCGTGCATTGAATGTACAATTTAAGAAAGGCGTCTTGGAGTTATGCGTGCTTGTATTACTTGATAAGCAAGACCGATATGGCTACGAGCTAGTTCAGAGGATTTCGGATCAGATTGAAATATCGGAAGGGTCGGTTTATCCACTATTACGAAGATTGACGAAGGAAGAGTACTTTACGACATATTTACAAGAATCATCAGAAGGACCACCGCGTAAGTATTACAAGTTGACTGATAAAGGGCGGGTATACCTTCACGAATTGTTGACAGAGTGGAATGAATTTGCTAATGGAGTCAATCAATTAATCGAGGAAGGTGTACGCAAATGAATAAAGGACAATTTTTAATGCAGTTGGAAGCTTCTCTAAAAAGGCTTTCTAAAGAGGAAAGACAAGATATTCTTCAAGATTACGAAGAGTACTTCGCAATAGGGATGGAACAGGGAAAGTTAGAGCAAGAAATCTCAGCATCCCTTGGGAACCCGAAACAAATTGCTAAGGAGCTACTCGCCTCCTACCATTTTGATAAGGTTGAACAAACAACTTCTGCCGGAAACATTTTCCGTGCAGTCTGGTCTTTGATTGGGTTGGGATTTTTTAATATCTTAATTGTCCTCGCACCCTTTTGTGTACTGTTATGTGTGGCAGTATCCGGATGGTTAGTATCTGTAGCATTCATTCTTTCACCACTCGCTGTTGTTATTAATCTATTTATGAGTCAATTTATATTATCTGATTTGTTCTTCTCACTTGCTCTTTGTGGGATTGGCATATTTATAGCAATGGGGATGCTCGTAGCCACAAAAGCTTTAACTAAAGGATTTATTCGCTATTTGAAATTTAACATTACTGTTGTGAAGGGTGGTTTGAAGCATGAGTAAAAAATTATCAATCCTTGCGTTGCTTCTATTATTAATTGGCGGTATAGGCAGTTTCATTACGTTTTCCCAAACCAATCGGGAAGAAATCACGACAGAGAAAACGGTAAACTCCGATATGGTGAAAGAGGTTCAGATTCAAGCGGACAATGCAACTGTAGAAGTTCTTCCGACTTCGGATACAGAGACTACAGTAGAGCTTGTAACAAAAGGTATAGATGTTTCTAAGTTGGATTTCACTGCCGAAGTGGACGGAAATAAGCTTACCATTAGATTAAAAGAACACAGTACCTTCAGCATTGGATTTAACATTCGATCATCTAAGTTATACGTATATGTCCCGCAAAAGTCATATGATTCCTTTATCGTCGATAATAAAAATGGGAAAACGAACATGTCTGAGCTAAAAATAAAGAATCTGAAAGTGGAAACGGATAATAGTCATATTGAGTTAGATCAGATCGTAGCAGAAAACATTGACTTGAAAAGTGCAAACGGTAGAGTGGATCTTAATGATGTGGAAGGAAATATCAAGGGTTCTTCAAATAATGGTAAAATAACAATCACTACAAAGGACTTAGATCGGAACATTCAATTAGAGAGCGACAATGGCAAAGTTACGATTATAACGGATAAAGAACCGACTAATACCGCCTTTAAGGTTTCATCTAACAACGGTAAAATAAATATTATCAATAAATATAAGGGGGATGCGGTCATTGGAAAAGGAGAAAATCTAGTGGATATAGAATCGAATAACGGCAATATTGAAGTGATCAAACAAAACTAAAATATCTCCTCTAGGTCGATAGTGGAATTTGCTCACACCGTAAGATGCATTTGAATCAGGTAGACTAATCATGTCCGATTTATGGGCATTCACACAGGCGCTCTCTCAGCAAAAGCATATGATGATTATGCCTACTAGTTGAAAGGAGTGACCACACATATGGGTTTATTTTCACCACCAGGACCTGGCGGAGGATTTCCGGGATTCCCAGGAGGACCTGGAGGACCTGGAGGATCTGGCATGCCGGTATTTCCGGGAGGACAGGGAGGGCCGGGGTTTCCAGGTGGATCTCCGGGAGGTGCACCAGGAGGCGCCCAAGCGCCAACAGCTCCTCCACCGCAGTTCGTACCACAAATGCAGACCACCACATTTGCTGTCGATCCCGGAGGAATCCGAGGCTGCCTATTCCGCAACACGTACATTTGGATGAACAATGGAGAGCAATTCTGGTTCTTCCCGGTTTTCGTTGGGCGTAATTCTGTTGCAGGGTTCAGATGGGTCGGTATATTCTGGGGATACTACGGAACTGATCTAAATCAGATTCGATCGTTCACCTGCTTCTAAGTGAGACAGCGAAGGGAACGGTCTGCGGACTGTTCTCTATAAAGGGCGAATCTCAATTTCACACAAAGAGTGAAACATAATTGGGTCTAAGACCGAAGCTACCGATATAAAGGTGGCTTTTTCTCATATATAGAGGTTTTCTGGGTTCAGAGATATGTATATAGCGAAAGACAATCGTATATTTTATGCTCTTTTGATTGCTATTTCCATTCAGATCGTTGGTGTATTTGCTTTAATTGCTACATTAGCTTGGCCGTTAAGTGCGGCTTCTGGCCGTATATTTGGTTTAGGCATTACAACACCATCGGCGAACATTTTACAGTACTTAGTATCAGGGAATATGGATTTCCTCAATTGGGGTGTGTTTTTAGTACTAGGTATTTTCTTAGGTTCCTTATTCGGTGCCAAAATGAGCGGCGTAGAAATGCGGGTGAGTTTTTTATTAGTCGAGAGAAACCCTCTGTATATTGAAAACGCCCCTCCGTTATTTGGCGGAAGGGGCCGGTTCAATTTATATTTAACCTATCTGGGGGCTGACTTGACTCCGTTTGCGGCAGAGCACTTCCCATTTATGAACCCGAGCTTCTCCGACATGAAGATGCCGACCCTGATAGTAGCAGGGGATCATGACCAATCCCAGCTGTCTAATCGGGGGCCGGACTGGTTCACCGACCCCTATTTCTTGAGTCCGGGCAGCAAGAGCCTGCTCACCCTCTTTGGGGCAGAACACACTCTTGGCGGAATTGCCGGGTATAACGTAGCAGAGACAACGGACGAGAATCCCGAACGAGTTGCTATGCTCCAGCAGCTCACATGTTCCTATCTTTGCAATGCACTCAATTTCAACGATTCTAGCTGGCTGGCAGCCCAGAAAGCTCTGGAGGAGGGTGCCAGTCCGTTAGGTCGCATCGAATCCAAGTAAGGGTCCAAGACACATGATCAAAGTGAATCAGGGGAGGACCATCCCGTAATAGGGCGGGCCTACACCGTTAGAGACAGCGGGCGAACCGCACCATAAGTAGGGCGAAAACAACAGGCACCTCAATAGGTGCCTGTTGTTTCTAAATGCCTCGGTAGTTGATTTATTATTTATCCAGTCTGTTTGCGTTTTTCTGGCTCATTGCTTTCCTAACGACGCCCGATTTCGTGCAGCGCCAATCAGCATGGGAATGGCAATTAGAAGGCTGATTATAACTGGAATAATAGAACCCTCGAGTCCAAAATCCCCCCCTGTGAGAAGTGCAGCACCGTTCACCTTTACAGTAAACAGACCGCTTGCTGCGTGCCCAGAAACGGGAATCCCAAGCAGACCCTCAATTGCATTCCAGGAAAAATGTAGTCCCATGGCAAACCACAGGTTCCGTCGCCACAAGAATGCAGCTCCAAGTAGAACCCCGGCTTCTAAGGTGATAGCAAACCCACTCCATAGCGTTGCTCCTGGATTTCCAAGATGGGCAACTCCAAAGAATAGTGAGGTCACAGCCAGCGCAATCCAGCTGTTCCCCAATTTCTGAATAGCTTGAAACATAAGCCCGCGAAAGATAAGTTCTTCAACAATGGCTGCCCCTAGAGCTGCTGTAATAGAAGGAATTATAACAGAGCCCGTATCCGCAGCACCCGCCCATTGAAGGGAATAACCTCCTGCAGCAACAATAATTAAAGTAGACACGATCATAAAGATTGCTCCGATTAGTAATCCCATGCCAGCTTCAATTCCTGCGTGTTTTCTTGATATCTCAGGAACTGATCGATGGGCGATGTATTTCATTGTTAGCCCATAGATGATGATGGCCACAACCCCAGCCGTTAGTGTTAAAAGAAGGGAGGCAAATCCCGCTGTTTGCTCTGCTAATGGCCGAAATAGTGCATCCACGAGAATAATGCCGATCGTCCCTACAATCATCCAGATGATTGGAAAGCTCATTATTGAACGCCATATACTTAATTTCTCACCAATTTGCTGCTTTTCTTTGTATACAGTCATTTTCTTCATGTCTTGCTTCAGCTCCTCTATCGCTTGATAGTTATGAGTATAGGCTGAAAAAGTCATATAGAGAGAGTGCGCTTTTGTCATGATTTACTCATATGACCATGCCAAAAGAAGCTGGCACCCATAGTAAGTGCCAGCTTCTTGGATATCGGCTTATTAGTGATCCATGATTCCTGAATCTCGGGCTTTACGGGCGGCCTCTCGTCTCCCCCTCACATTAAGCTTCGAATAAATCGTCGAGATGTAATTTTTAACTGTTCCTTCGCTAAGAAACAGCGCATCAGCTATATCTTGATTGCGCAAGCCAGAAGCCAGCTTATGTAGTACTTCTATTTCACGGGCGCTGAGTCCGTATTCATTACTTTTTGTGGTGGTGGTATTGTTCATATTTTTGATCATTTTACTTGCCATTTCCTGCGTGATTAAAGTCCCTCCCGCATGTACCACCCGTATGCCTGCAGCCAGATCCTTGGGATGGATGGCTTTGAGTAGATAACCTTCAGCCCCATGGCTTAGTGCTGCCAACACATATTCTACTTCTCGATAGGAGGTCAGCATGATAACTTTGATTAAAGGTATCCGCTCTTTAATGATGGCCGTTGCTGCAACCCCATCCATGACGGGCATATTGATATCCATCAGCACAATATCCGGCTGAAACTGCTCACAGCCTTCGATTGCTTCTTCCCCATTTTTGGCTAACCCGACAATTTCTAAATCCTCTTCCATGGACAGTACGATATGTAGACTCTCCAGAATTAATTCTTGGTCATCGGCAAGCAGCACTTTAATTTTTGCCATGCAGCATCGCTCCTTTCAGCGGAATTTCACATCTGACTTCGGTGATCGCTGCAGTTCCCACCATGGATGACACAAACAGGTGGCCACCCAGCCGCTCAACCCGATGTTTCATAGAGGTCAAGCCGAAGCCATATTCCAGCTTATCCATTGGTTTTCCATTATTTTGAATGGATAATTGCAGCATTGATTCGGAGAATCGAAACTCCAAATGCAGTTGAGACGCTTTCCCATGCTTTAATGCATTTGTAAAAGACTCCTGGATGACCCGAAGAATCGTTTGTCGCACTTCAAAACGGATCGGCTGCTCTGCCCCCAGCGTATTCAAAGTCACGATTGTTCCAGTGTGCTCCTGGAAGCTAGCCATAAGCGCCTCAACCTGTTGCATAAGAGTAGATTCTTCATCTTCTTCTCCCATCTCATGTACGATATTTCTCATGTCGTCCAGATTTTGCTCAGCCAATGTTCTTAAACGAATTAACCGATCTTTGACCTCGGCAGGTTTGCGATCCATAAGGGCTATGGAAGCATCAAGGCTCATAATGAGTGAGATAAAGGAGTGACCCAGTGTATCATGAAGCTCCTTGGACATGCGGTTGCGCTCTTCAAGCAAAGTTATCTTCTCAATCTGAGCGGCGTAGTGGGTTAACAGCTTATTTTGCTGCTCCACTTCGGTTACCAGTTCATTTTTCTGATAATATGCATTGGCTACGAAGCTTACCCATATACCGATGAAGCAGAATAACAGATTGTCTGCTCCGATACTAAGCGTTTGTTCCCAAGGTGATTTTAAGTGAGACTGAAGGATAAAAGGAACTAAAGTAACTGCGGGAATAACCCATAGCGTTTGCTTAGTCAATAAGTACCCCATTGTAAGACTAGGCAACAAGTAGTCTGCTCTTGAAGTCAGATCTGGATGGAAGACAGAATTCACATAGTAAGAACCGCCCAACAATAGCTCTAGTATGCAAAACCAGACTTTGTTCATCCGCCGACCAGGAAACCAGAATATCATAGGAACGATAAGTGCTGCCATCAGCCAGATGACGTTTAACAATGTATGGTTCGAAAGCTCACTTTCTGTGAAAAACCGGATAAACAACAAAATATAATGATAGAACCGAAGAGTAAATATGCCCCAATCCATGAAAGATAATATTTTTTTTATAACGTCATCTCACTTTACTAGTAAAATAAGTAAGTATCACTGAATCTAGTGTATCATTATAGCTTTCTTCCAACAATTTGCTACTATTTACGTTGATGATGCGGTAACTGGATTTCAAACACTGTCTTTTCATAAGGAGTACTGGTCAACATAATTGACCCACCATGGATGGTAATGATCTCTTTAACAATGGATAATCCGATGCCAAGTCCTTCGCCATTTCTGCTGCTATCAACACGGTAGAACCGCTCAAAAATATGCCCTTGATTCTGTAAAGAAATGCCACGGCCTTTATCGATAACCGTCATGAATATGGCATCATCATTTTCCGAAATCCCGATCTCAAGGTAATGACCATCTGAACCGTAACGGATCGCGTTATCGATTAGGTTTCTCAGTGCACGTTCGATTAGGGATGAATCAATCCAAGCTTCGATATCTTTGTCAGGGATATTTACTTCAATAGTGAAATTTAGCCCTTCTAAGAACATTAGGTAGTCTGCAGCAATTTTTCTCATGATTTCAGATAGATTATCCAATGTAACATGAATCTCTATATTGTCTTCATCCTGCCGAGCAATATCTAACAATTGATCCAATAGCTTATCCATATAACGAGAGCGTTGCAGCAAAACCTTTGCACCTGCCTGCAGCTCCTTCTCATCCTTATATAATCCAGTGCGAATCATTTCCGCGTATCCCAAAATCATCGTTAGTGGGGTGCGTAGATCATGGGAAAGATTAGACAGTAATAGTTTGCGTCTATTATCAAATTGCTTGATTTGTTCGGCTTGATTCTGGATACGGCGAGCCATCGCATTATAATGCGCAGTAAGTAGGGCAATTTCATCCTTTTTGGTGTCTTCAAGTACAGTGATTTCACTTTGGAGGTTAAGCTGTCCCATAGCATAATTGAGCTTATTGATGCGTTTGTTCATGGAAGAGAAGAACCTTAGAGATAGTAGATAGGGAATGATGAAAGCAACAATTAACGGTAACATAAAAACAGACAGAGCTTTAAAGGTACGCATGAAAAAGTAAAATTGGCCCTCTTTCATGGCGTCACTGGACAACCCCATGAGTAGATAATAGGGTTTGTCCTCTTGGCTAATAGAAAAAGTAAGTGTAACTGGATCATCGGTGCCCCATAGGGTCTCGGGCATATGAATCATACGATCTGCAAGTTGTTGAAAATTATAATGTTTCTTTTCCCCGAAGGTATCATAGATCGTCAAACCATCTGCTGCAATCCACTCAAAGCGAATATTAGGATGGCTTCGATGAGCATTATCTAGTATTGGTGTTATGTCTGCAGCATGAAAAGCTCGATGGTCTTCAACCGTATCAAGGATTTCTTGGGAGACGTTGTTCAGGCTTTTTAGATCATACCCCTGATTTCCTATATTCCCAATAACGATGCTTAGTGGAATAAACACAAGAATACTGATGGTTGCACTAATAAGCATAAGTAACCACAGCTTGGTTTGATTCTTCATTGTCCATCTCCTGAGAACCTATACCCGATTCCACGTATGCTATGAAGGTAATGAGGAGAACCCTCCGTTGGTTCAAGAATGTTACGTAGTTTGCTTATGAAAACACTCAAATTGTTGCCATCAAAGTTTTCATGATTCCATACCTGCTTGTAAATTTCCCTTTTGGTCAACACACGGTCTGGATTCTGCATGAACAATGCTAAAAGTCTGCATTCTACTGGGGTTACGGGAAAAGCCTTTCCATCATTTCGCAAAACATAATTGTCGATATCCAGCACTAATTTATTTAAGCGCAGAACCTTAGCAGGATAAGTAGATTGAGGGCGGTGTCTTCTTAACTGTGCTTGCACACGAGCAACCAATTCCATCGGGCTGAAGGGCTTAGTGACATAATCATCTGCACCTAATCCGAGTGTTAAGATTTTGTCCTGTATTTCACGTCTTGCACTGAGAGCAATAACTAATGGCCCAGCATTTGCCTCACGCAAATAGCGAAGCACCTCAAACCCGTTGCCATCATCCATCATGAGGTCCAGTATCATTAGTTCTATGGCGTGATTCTGTAAGTATTGAATAGCTTGGCGTCCTGACCCAGCTTCAATAACGGATAAGTCTGATTGTTCTAAATGTATTCGGATTAGCTGCCGAATTTCAGGCTCATCATCTACAATTAATATCTGATTGATCTTGAATCAGTCCTCCTACTTTAATGACATGAAACCAATCTGGTTTACGATCAAATCATAACAATAATAGATAGAAAAATATATATTCTATACGTTCAGCTCGTCTCAGGTTGTATTAGAGGTATATCTGATGTGGTCTAATTTATGTATGGATTCTTCCTAGTTTTATTCGAAAAAAATACATATTATTTTAAATCTTGATCTATATCAATTTAACATGACAAGGTTCAACCTATACTGAAATTAGCAAGAAGATAACTTACACTTTTAAGGGGGATTTACAATGACAATAACAACAACAACAACAACAACTTTCCAATTAGAACAACTTACTTGTCCTAGCTGTATTAAGAAAATCGAAACAGCATTAAATAACAAAGATGGCGTATCTGAGGTAAAAGTCCTCTTCACTTCAAGCAAGGTAAAAGTAAGTCACAATGAGAATATTGTTAATACTGCGGGTGTCGGTAAAGTCATCACCGACCTGGGCTTTCAAATTCTAAATTTTAAATAAGGGGGTATGCATCATGTCTAGAAAGAAGAAAGAAAGGGTTATAGTGATTTCTGGGCTGCTTATCGCTATATCTTTTCTACTGGAATTATGGAACGTGCTGGATTTATTCTCTAACATGCTCATGATTACAGCCGCGCTTAGCGCAGGGTATCCGATTATGAGGAATGCCATTCAAGCAATACGTTATCGCATATTAGGAATTGAAGCACTCGTTACGGTAGCTGTCATCGGGGCCATCATAATCCAGGAATACTGGGAGGCGGCAGCCGTCACCTTCCTATTCATATTCGGTTCATATCTAGAAGCGAGAACTATTGAAAAGACTCGTTCTTCATTGGAAACATTGATGGATTTGGCACCTACGACGTCCTCTGTCATGCGTGATGGGATAGAGGTTAAGTTATCACCTGATGAAGTGATCCAAGGAGACATTGTTCTAGTCCGTCCCGGTGAAAGCATTCCGGTGGATGGTACTATTCTCAAAGGAAAAGCTACGATCAACCAAGCAGCTATTACAGGAGAGTCCGTTCCAGTCAGTAGAGACAAGGATGCGAAAGTGTTCAGCGGAACGGTCATCGAGCATGGATATTTAGAAATTATTGCTGAGAAGGTCGGTGACGACACGACGTTTGCTCGTATTCTAAATATGGTTGAGGAAGCACAGGAATCGAAAGCACCAACGCAGAAATTCATTGAGAAATTCGCTCGTTACTATACTCCTGCTATTTTTATATTAGCTATTATCGTGTATGCCTTTACTAGAGATATTGAATTAACACTGACATTGTTAGTTATTGCTTGCCCGGGTGCCATGGTTATCTCTGCTCCGGTCTCTATCGTAGCTGGAATCGGGAACGGTGCAAAGAACGGTATTCTGTTTAAAGGTGGTGAGACGTTAGAAACGGCGGGGAAAGTTCAAGTGGTCGCTTTTGACAAAACAGGTACACTCACCATTGGTAAACCCCAGGTCACGCGACTCAAGATGTTTCACATGAACGAGGATGAGCTCCTGCAGATGATAGCCCGTGCAGAATATGCATCCGAGCACCATTTGGCTAGAGCCATCGTTGCGGAGGCTTCATCGAGATTCGCTTCTAAGATTATACCCGCAGAACAGTTCGAGGCGTTGCCCGGCAAAGGGGTAGCTGCCACGGTTGAAGGAATGAATCTATTTATCGGAAATCGAAGGTTAATGGCGGACCACAACATTCATTATGATCAGGAAGTAGCCAATTACGTATCTCAAGAGGAGAATAGGGCACAGACGGTCGTCTTTGTCGCGGATGATAAACGGGTGTTAGGGCTAATCTCTATTGCAGATGTATTACGGGATGATGCCTTTGAACTTGTTCATAACTTGAAAAAGTCTGGTGTTAAAAAGGTAGTCATGTTAACGGGTGATAACGAACGGACCGCAGCTGCGGTCTCGCATGAACTTGGAATTGATCAATATTACGCGGAACTGTTACCTGACGATAAGGTCAAGATATTACAAGAGCTGCAGAAGGAATTTATCGTTGCAATGATTGGTGATGGCGTGAATGATGCTCCCGCTCTAGCCATTGCCGATGTAGGAATTGCTATGGGCGGGTCAGGAACTGATGTCGCGATCGAGACAGCCGATGTTGTACTTATGTCAGATCGTCTAGTGAACCTTCCATACGCCTTGGGACTTAGCCATGCTACAATGAACAATATGAGGCAAAATATTTACTTCGCTGTAGTCATCGTCATGACTCTATTAATCGGTGTGTTAACTAGAAATGTATTTATGGCTTCCGGGATGCTCGTACATGAATTAAGTGTATTGCTAGTAATCATTAATGCGATTCGTCTAACACGCTACCAAGGCGTAAAGACTAGCCGACCTATATTATCGAACAAGAATAGAGGGATTCGTAATGGAATGCAATCATCATCAAGCAAGTAAATTGTATGTTGCGGGTCAGCAATCCCCAGCACTATGTATCAACAATGTACCTATTTTGGATGTTTTATCGCCTGATGAGAAGATAGAGGTCATGAACGTCTCTGTTAGCAAACAATATATAAAGGGTGAAGTTATTTTCTCTCCTGGTCATTCCTCAGCGAATTTATGGATAGTCCATCGGGGCAGTGTGAAGATATCTCGCTACTCCCCTTCGGGTAAGGAGCAGATTGTACGTATTCTTAGCCCCGGTGATTTCACTGGGGAGTTGTCTTTATTCAGTCATACGGTATTAACTAACACCGCCGAAGCATTGGAACCTACAGAAATTTGTCTAATTCAAGGCAAAGTCATCAATGATTTAATGTTGAGAACACCTCAGATTGCTATCAAGTTCCTTGAGAGGTATACAGAACGCATTGAAATGGCAGAAGATAAATTAGAGCAGCTTACTCTATATGATGTTGAGCAACGAATCGCAAAGACTTTACTGGTAATGTTGCACGATCAACAGAATGATCACCTCGAGGATAACGTGCTAATACTGCCCGTAAGTAAGAAAGACTTAGCAGTGATGATCGGAACAACGCAGGAAAGCCTAAGTCGCAAGCTTGCCTTGTTCCAGGAACAAGGGTGGATTAAGCTCGTAGGTCAACGCCAAATCAACATAGTAGACCATGAGAGTCTTAAACAATTGAATGAATAGAACATCTAATCAAGCAAACAAAGAACGCAACGGATTATATCAAATAAAATTAAGCGGACAATATCTACGTTAATCGAAATGTACGTTTTAAAGGATTATCGTAATTCCGGTATTGATGACGTGTGGCAATGGTTAGGCATCAGTGTGTCCGTTGTCGCAATCTCGTATATTGCGGCGATGATCTCTTATTATGTCATAGAGCAGCCATTTATCCATTGGTCAAAGGGCAAGCCGTTCTTTCAACTCAAGCGGATAGACACACACTCGGGTATATCGGTATAAGGTATTTCTCAAAAGGGTTTTGTAGCTCGCTGAACTTTGGGGCACACCGTTGAGGTGAAAAGTATCATAAGTGAATTTTAAAATAAAACAGCTGTATACCCTTTAGGTATACAGCTGTTCCGGCGTAACTCTCATATCTCCAGGAGCTCTATATCAGTAATATTATTTCGTTCCTAAAACAACATAGTCTCTCAGTTGAGTAAGATCCTCCGAGAGTGCAACATAATAGAGTTTATTAGAAGCCGTTGTGACCTCAAAGGTATGTGAAGCTACTGCGAATGCATCGGTAGAGATATACTTATAGGTTATGGATTTAATAGGTTCAGCTATATAACCTTTTTCTGTGATAAGATTCTGGACTTTTGCATAGGAGTCATCAAGAGTAAATTGTTCAGCAAATTGTTTGGGAGCAGAATCCAGTCGTTGAGATGAGAGTATTCTGGTTGAAGGTGCATCAATGTCGAAATTGTTGTCTATATCAGGACCACCAATGCATTTGCTGCGAATGAGTTCACCCGTACTTCCATCTATTTCAGCTAAAAATCGGTAGGAAGGTGTAATGTTTACATGGGCCTCCCACGTAGAATTAGGTCCACCAGTTTGAGGGAAATAGGACATTTGGAGCGTTTGGTTATTAAGTTTTTCGCCGGAAAATTTAAATATTTCTTGGGCAGCTATTTCAGCAGCTTCTTGTAAAGATAAATCTTTAGAACTAGGTGTTTTACTGTGAGTATCAGCGGAATAGATAGCCTCATAATTAGCTTTTACATACCCATCAGGAATTTGCCTATTCACTAAGTCAGAAAGTTCAGAGACATTGTAAGTAGTAGGGACTTTAGTGGTAGTTTCCAGATCACTAGCTATTATGGCTTGTGTGAAGATCAGGGAAGCGACACCTATAAAAGTAATAATTTTAACACCTTTGAAGCTGTCTTTTGCAAGATTTCTTGGAAGTAATGATTTTCGAGACATTGTATTGTCCTCCTTGTTATTCTTATTTAATGACAATTTAAAAATAACAAAAGAATATATAGGTAGTATTATTAAGTTGTAATAGAGTTGTAAAAAAAATGAAGAATGGCAACATTTAAGTTTTAATGTGAGATAATAAGGCGAAATATTAATACATTTTTAAATAGAATAGTATCTCTAAGTACATATTTCAAGTGTAAAAGGATATTAGTTGTTTAATAGGATGGGGTGAAAAGCATGGCAGATATTCTAATAGTAGAAGATGAAGAGGCAATTAATGAATTAATAAGGAGAAACCTAAGTTTGGTAGGGCATACCTGCTATTCGGCTATGGACGGTGAGACAGCCGTAGAAATGATAAAAAATAAAAGTTTTGATTTAATTGTATTAGACATTATGTTACCTAAAATGGATGGGTTTGAGGTTTTGGAACAAGTAAAAGGCATTCCTATTATTCTTTTAACGGCCAGAAGAAGCGTAGAGGATCGGGTAAAGGGGCTTGTCATGGGAGCAGATGATTATCTGACAAAACCCTTTGAAATGTTAGAACTTTTTGCAAGAGTAGAAGCTATATTAAGGCGAACCAAGAAGGATGAAGATACATTTGTATTAGATAATGTTAGGGTTGAATTTCATAGTAGAAGGCTTTTTTTGAAGGAGGAGGTAGTTGAATATACACCTAAGGAATTTGAGCTATTAGAGGTACTCATAAAAAATAGAAACATTGCTTTATCACGAGAGAAGCTTTTAGAGTTAGTATGGGGATATGAATACATAGGAGAAACAAGAACGGTGGATGTTCATATTCAGAAGCTTAGAAAAAAGTTGGGGTTGGAGAAGAGAATTGTAACCGTGTATAAACTAGGTTATCGGTTAGAGGTGTAGTATGAAAAATAAAACCTATATATGGACCTTGGTATTATTTCTGTTGTTTATTAATGTTGGGATTATGTTATTTAGTATTATCAATACAAAACATAACCTTTCAGGTATTAAGGAGAGCTATCTAAGAGAGCATTATTTTTTAGTGAATAGTATGACTAAAGACATAATGGCTATGAACAATAGAGGGTATGAAACAGATGAAGCTATCGCTCGTTCTTATGATTCGTATAAAATGCAATATGAAATTCAAAAAATATATTTACAGATTTATAAAGATAAGGTGAGTATGTATTCCAGTTTACCTATAGAAGTAACATTAACTAATAAAGATATAATTAAAGAAAAAGATATAACGGAGATCAATGTTGAGACACAAAATGGAAGGAAATACATACAAGTATCGGGGAATTTACCAGAACAGTATAGCCAATATACGTTAGTCTACTATGCAGACATAACAGATATAGTGAATAAATGGGAGAAGATGAATATCTCTTTATTTATTGCAAGTATCCTATTCTCCGGAGTTTTAAGTATATGCTTGTATATTTTATTAGAGTATCTTTTTGAACCGCTAGAAAGAATCTCAAGTATTTCAAATAAGATTGCAAATGGAGAATATAAAGAAAAGCTAGAGATTAAGGGTGGCAAAGAAATCGCAGAGGTTGTACAAAGTTTCAATACGATGGCGGATAAAATTCAATATCAGATGGAAGAGCTTGAGAACCATGCGAGAGAAAAGCAGCGATTGATCGATGATTTGGCGCATGAATTGAGAACGCCATTAACTGCGATCTATGGATATGCTGAATATATGCAGAAGGCGCATTTAAGTGAGGAAGATAAGTATGCTGCAACCAATTATATTTTATCAGAGAGTACACGGTTAAAGAATATTTCGGAAAGTTTATTGGAACTGGTAATCATACGTGAAGAAAAAGAAATAGTAATGGTATCCATTGATATAGAACAGTTGTTTGGAAAAATTCATCAAACCGAAAATATTAAGCTTAAAGAAAAAGAAATAGAATTAGTCTATTACAGTGAGTTAAAAGATTTAAAGGGAAATAAAGACTTAATAGAAAGTATGGTTCTGAACTTAGTAGATAATGCAATAAAGGCATGTAGCACACAAGGTAAGATTACGATGAGAGCTTATTTTGAAAAAGGGAAAAAAATTATTGAAGTAGAAGATAACGGAAAGGGAATGACAGAGAATCAGCTCCTTCAGGTGACAGAAGCATTTTATAGAGTAGATAAGGCAAGAAGTAGAAAAGAAGGGGGAAATGGATTGGGACTCGCATTATGTGCGCAGATTGCTAAGAAGCATCATGCAGAGTTATCCTTTTCTTCAAAGCCTAATGAGAATACAATAGCAAAGGTCACTTTTCAAGAAGGTTAACTTAAAGAGGTTAAGAACAAATATCGGCTATTTTGAAAATGGAGCTTGCCCTTAGGTAGAAAAATCTACTTTCGGGGAAAGCTCCCTTCTTGTGATTAATGGTCTAGCACGTCACTAACATTTACTCAATAAATATTCTAAAATTAGGTAATGTCCCAATTGACTTCAACAATCCTCCGTGATATATTGTGTATACACAATATACACAATTTTTATGAGGAGGTATGACATGCTGGCATTAAATATTCGGAACTTAAACAAGAAATACCCGAACTTTGAGTTAAAGGATATAACGTTTCAACTAGAGAAGGGCTATATTATGGGTTTCATCGGTGCCAATGGCGCGGGAAAAACGACCACCATCAAATCAATTCTGAATATGATTCATATCGACAGCGGTGAAGTACGTATTTTGGGAAAGGATATCGCCGAACATGAAATCGAATTAAAACAGGAGATTGGATGCGCCTTTGGTGGTACTGACTTCTATCCTCGCAGCAAGATAAAAATATTGACTGATATCATCAAGAAGTTCTACAAGAATTGGAATGATGAAACTTATTATAACTATCTGAGAAGATTCAAATTGGATGAAAACAAAAAAGTGGCTGAACTGTCGACGGGAATGAGGGTAAAGTACAGTTTGGCCATTGCCTTATCCCACGGCGCAAAGCTTCTCATCCTCGATGAACCGACAAGCGGGCTCGATCCAGCTGCAAGAGACGATCTGTTGGATATTTTTCAAGAACTCGTTATCGATGGCGAAATAAGCATTCTTTTCTCTACTCACATTACATCGGATTTAGAGAAATGCGCGGATTTCATAACTTTTATCAATAATGGGCAAGTCATCGCCAGTTCAGAGAAAAACGAACTTATGGAGTCCTATCGCTTACTGAGTGGCAACGAAAACCAACTAGACCAGGTGAAAGCAAAGATGATTTCCTATAAAGTTAACTCTTTTGGATTTACTGGATTGATTCATTCCGGAGACTTTGATTCTTCTTCCGATATTAGAGCAACCACGCCGAGTCTTGAGGAAATCATGATTTATTTTGCGAAAAGGGAGGATACGTATGTATAATTTAGTGATGAAGGATTTAAAAATAGGGATAAGTTCTATATTCCTGATCACACCTGCTATTTTAGGGTCCTTAATGCTTATTCCCGGATGGTTGTATTTCATTGTCATTCTATATTTCTGCTGGATCACGATACCGAATATATTTGGCCAATTTAGAGCGCAGAATGATTTGATGTTTACCTCGATGATGCCCGTCACCAAAAAAGACATCGTGAAAGCAAGGGTGTTTGTTATCGTCATCTTGGAATTATTGCATATCGTTATGGCTATGATATTTGGCATGATTAACCTCCGCTTATATCCGAATCTGGACAATATTTTTTTCGCACCGCACTTGGGATTCTGGGGGTTATGTTTCATCATGCTTGCGATCTTCAACGTAATCTTTATCCCGATGTATTACAAGACGGCATATAAATATGGCATCCCAGCGATTGTATCCATAACAGCCGCTATGCTGTTCGCCGGAGTTGCCCAATGGATTGGAGTCCAAAGTCATGTTGTGTCCGATATGTTCAATGGTTCCGGGGCCAATAATACAGGACTTCAAATCTCTATTCTGATCGGAGGAATCGTGATATTTATTGCATTGATCATGATTGCCTATCGGATGGCGGTTAAACGATTCCTAAAAGTGGAGATTCTATAAAATGAACGTATCTATCTCGAATACATCTGAGAAACCAATTTATCAACAGCTTTTCGAACAGATCAGCGCCCAGATCCTGAAAGGCAAATTAGAAAGCGCCTATTGTCTGCCACCCATTCGACAAGCAGCCCAAGAGCTTCGCGTTAGCGTCATCACTGTAAAGAAAGCTTGGGAAGAGCTCGAACGGAGTGGATTGATTAATACCGTAACAGGTAAAGGGTGTTTTGTAGCCGAGTTCTCTCCCGAGGAGATGCTGCGAATCCGGAACGAAATGATCTTAAAGCAAATGGAAAGCGACACATCCTACTACAAATCCTTTGGCCTCACCCTGGATGAAGTTATTGAGCTGTTGAAGAAGATTTATTAATACCGGAGTTGTTGACGATAAGTCTTCGTCCCCTTCAAGTAATCATTCGTAGAAAACCTCATGTATTAGCATGTGGATACGATGGTACTTGGAGGGGATTTTTTGTGTAGCGAAATAAAGAGCGCAATGAATTACTTGGTTTTTTATGATGTTTCAGGATACTACATAAATAATTACACATACTACAAAAAATTGCCTTAGAGGGCGGATTTCAATAACCATAAAGTACAGAAAGATCATATTTACCATTCCAGGTCTTTGTCCAAATCGTACAGATCGGAGGGAGGATTATTGAAAAATGAAGGTACAAACTAAATTCTCCAAGTCATTAAGTCAGAATATCGATCTCATTTGTGATTTCATGGGAAGCAGTTCGGATTTTATTGTTCGTAAAATGACAATCGGTAATAAACATGCTGCTCTTTTTTACTTAGACGGAATGACGGACATGCAGAAGATACAGGATAATGTGATTCGGCCGCTGCATGACCGTACCTCTTCAGATGAGATGATGACCTTAACATTTTTAAAGGATGATATTCTGGACGTCGGAGAAGCAAACTTCGTTCAGAGCTTTGAAGATGCGTTGGATCAGATCCTCTCTGGAAGCCTCCTCCTGTTATTGGACGGTATAGATGATGGATTGGGCATTCCCTTACCTGGATGGGAAGAACGTAGCATTACAGAATCGAAGACGCAGCCTGTTGTCAGAGGTCCACAAGAGTCGTTTACGGAAACTTTGAGTACGAATACGACAATGGTTCGCCGCAAGGTGAAGGATACAAGAGTACGAGTATGTACACTTAAAGTTGGGGAAAAGACAAAGACCGACATATCGGTCATGTATATACATGAGATCGCTGATCTGGATATGGTGCAGAATATGATATCCAGAATAAAGAACATGCTTATAGAAGGCGTGCTTGAGAGTGAATATCTAGAGGAATGCCTCCGTGGTAGGAAACAACTCTCCATCTTCCCAACCTTCTATAACTCTGATCGTCCTGACTCTATTGCTGCAGGTATTATGGAGGGGAAAATCGCGATATTTGTTGATGGAACGCCCTTCGTTCTTCTTGCGCCTGCAGTGTTTGTGGATTTCATACAATCCGCAGAAGATTATTATCAATCTTTTATTTATAGCAGTATCATTCGCATATTAAGGTATTTTTCACTATTTATATGTATGTTGGCACCGTCCATATATATTGCATTAACGACGTTCCATCAAGATATGATTCCAACGGTCCTGTTATTAAGCTTATCTGCGCAACGAGAAGGGGTCCCATTTCCGGCATTTGTTGAGGCGATGATCATGGAAGTCATTTTTGAAATTCTTAGAGAAGCAGGTCTTCGCATGCCGAGAACGGTTGGTCAGGCGGTTTCCATCGTTGGCTCAATTGTTATTGGACAGGCAGCCGTCGAAGCAAACATCGTCTCAGCTGTTATGGTCATTGTTGTTGCAATAACTGCTATTTCCAGCTTTGTTATCCCTTCATACACCATGGCCCTTCCAATCAGACTATTGCGATTTGGGTTCATGGGGTTGGCAGCTATGTTCGGAGTATATGGATTGACTGTTGGGATCATTATGCTCTTAGTCCATTTAAATGGGATAGATTCATTCGGTGTACCTTACTTGAGTCCCTTAGCTAATTACAATTCGTCGAAGCAAAGAGATGCTATATTACGTTTTCCATTTGGAAATAAAAGAGCCAAAAGTAAAAAATAAAGGAGTAAGGCATAATGAATCTGCACCGATCTACCATTATATCCGTGCTTATTTCCTCTTTCCTATTGGCTGTTCTTACCGGGTGCTGGAATAGTAAAGAATTGAACGAATTGTCGGTCGTCGTGGCTCTCGGCATCGATACCGTTGGTGATCAATATGAGATTAGTGTACAAGTGGTCGATCCATCGCAAATGTCAATGAACCGAACCATGGAACGCTCACCAACGATTGTGTTTTCAAAACGTGCCGATACCATATTTGAAGCTGTTCGAAAATTTACAACCGAATCATCCAGGAAAATGTATATGTCTCACTTAAAGTTTGTGATCTTCGATGAGGAAACTGCAAGAAAGGGTATTAAAGAATCTTTGGACTTCCTGTTTCGTGACCCTGAAGTACGCCCTGATTTCTATTTGGCTGTTGTCAGAGGCAATTCGGCTAAGGACGCTGTTACTTTTGTTGCTCCAACCGAGGTTTTGCCTGCAATGGATATGTATAAGGCATTAAAAGTGTCCGAAAAGGCATGGGCACCCACCTCCGCCGTCAATGTGAAGGATTTGTTGCAGCGGTTCGCCAAAGAAGGCATTGAACCTGTTCTAACCGGCATACGACTGAGAAATCTGGAGAAAGGTCTAAGTATTGAGAATGTGAAAAGTTCACCTAAACATACAAGTTACGAATTTACCGGTATTGGTGTCTTTCAGAAGGATCGACTTATCGGTTGGATGGATGAATCCAAAAGTAAGGCGTTCACCTATATAACGAACCGTGTCTCTAGTACAGTAGGCTCGATCGATTGTCCGGATTCCAAGGGGAAATTTGCCGTTGAAGTAATCAATTCTAAGGTAAAGATACATCCAGAAGTAATAGATCATGAACCTCATATTTCCCTATTTGTAAATATGGAATCCAATATCGGAGAGGTTGCCTGCAATGCGAACTTGAAGGATGGTAGGGTATTTAAAGATTTTCAAGATGCAGTTAGAGAGCAGCAGGAACAGATCTTGAAGGAAGGCGTTCGGAATGCACAACAAATGGGTTCCGATATATTCGGGTTTGGAGAAGCCTTTCATCGGAAGTTCCCTCGTGAATGGCATACATGGAAAGATGACTGGGGGAAGAGATTTCAAAAAATCGAGGTGGATGTCCATATCCAATATCGTCTAAACCGTGTCGGGAAAATCATGAGTCCGATGGATACGGAACACAATCAGGAGTGAATGTAAATGCTATATGTGATTCTTGCAGTCTCCATCCTAGCATCATTATACGAGCTAAAAAAATTGAAGGATCAACATTACGTACGTGAAGTGGTGATTAGCTTAGTATTATTGACTATAGGTTCAATATTGACCTTACTGCATATCTTCAACATTGAGCTCCCAAGTCCACTAATGGTTATCCAGTTCCTGTTCCAACCCATAAGTGAGTTATTGTATAAATATAATATGTAAGGGAGATTTGGAATGAATACCAACTTAACTTTTCGGCAAGCCATTACGTGGTTTGCACTGTATCAAATAGGAAGCTCATATCTAGTGTTGCCGTCTATAATTACCACTGCGGCTAAACAGGATGCTTGGATTTCGATTCCACTCTCCCTAGGATTTCATCTGTTATTGATACCTTTATATACAACCATCGCTAGGCAAATGAATGGAAAATCTTTCGTGGGATATCTCCGTGGTCTCTTCGGATCCTTGGGCGGAACAATGATAGCTACCCTTTTTATTTTTTTATTTCCCTTTCTTGAGTTCATCATGACGCTTCGAAATCTAGGTGACTTTATCACCACATCTATTATGCCGGAGACTCCCTATGAAGCCATATATGTCATCATGCTTATCGTGATTTTTTACGCCGTACGTTCGGGTCCTGTTGTGATTGGTCGGTGTGCAGAAATATTGTTTTTTTTGCTTTTGATTCTGTATATATTCGTGAGGGTAACTCTTATTCCTGAAACAGAGCTACATAATTTGCTCCCTATGTTTGAGTATGGTTTTAAACCTATCTTTAATGCATCATTTTATTTGTTTGCCTTTCCCTTTTTAGAAGCGATTTTGTTTCTCTTTTTTGTTCAGCACATCCCTGATCCGAAAAAGTGGAGAAAGTCAGTAATAACAAGTGCTTTGATTAGCGCTAGCATGTACTTTCTCATGGTTCTGCAAATGATTGCAGTGATGAGTGAAGGAGTTGTGGCAAATTTAACGTATCCCACTTATTTTATTGACCGAACAATCAGTATCGGGGAGTTTCTTCAACGGTTTGAAATTGGCGTTGCCGTATTCTGGTTTGTTACCATCTTTTTTCGCCTTGCCTTCCTACTATACATTTCAGCACAAGGACTTGCAGATGCCTTCCATCTTCGACAGTCGAACAGTCTTTTAATTCCTCTAATACTAATCGCGTTGGCCATGGCCCATTATATTTGGCCTAACATCTCATATATAAGTGAGTTTAATTCCGTATGGCCTTTTTATGCGATGATGTTCGGTATCGTCTTTCCTATAGTACTATGGCTGGTTGGCAAGTTAAGAGGTCAGTTAGGAAAAACGTAACCATCATAAGCTCTTCAAAATTGGACATAATCTTAATACAGTCAACTTGACGACATGAGGGGTGAATTCAACAATGTTTGATGTGGGTGATTTGATTATATATTCAGGACATGGCGTTTGCCGAATAGATAACATAAGCGTAAAAACCATAGAGGGTGAATCAAAGCACTATTACGAATTACATCCACTTAACGGGGCAAAGTTAAAAATCAGTATTCCAGTAGATAGTAAATCCGTCCTTATGCTAGATCTCATTGAAAGGAACGAAGCGGAGAAAATTATTGAATCCTTTCGATTGCCGGGTATACAGTGGATCGATAAAAATAACGAACGACATCAAACGTATGCCAATATCGTATCAAAAGGAAATCGAAAAGAGATTGCTAAAGTTGCTAATACATTACTCCGTAAAAAGCATCAAGTAGAATTGAACAATAAAAAGTTTGGTACATATGACCAAGTTTTGTTAACTTCTATCGAGAGTATATTGTTTAAAGAGATGGCTATCTCATTGGAAACAACTTTCGAATCCATATCAGAACAGGTTAATCATATCATTATGGAGAATCAGTAAACTTTAAGGACAATCATAGGATTCTCTTACATGGCATCTAAGCTAACATTTGAATTGATTCAAGCGTTAACCTTAGGATTAACGCTTTTTTAGCGTTTCTAAAGAAAAAATCAAAGGATTGTCACAAAATACAACAATTAAGCATATGTGATCCGAAATCCTAAAGCGCAGTTCGTTCAACCTATCACTTGCTGTAACTATGTTTTCTTCTTTGACATTGTTAAATTTATACTATATTGTGCATATGCACAATAATATTCATTGGAATATCAATTGTTTAAGGTCAGTAATAGAAATATAATGAAAACGTATTCAAGATAGTAAACAGAAGCCCTAAAGGGGTAATAGAACTACTCACTACAACACATGTAAGTAAATGTGGATGAATAAGACCTACATTGTGAATAAACTTACAATGTCTGTGGTGATTACTCATATTGGCTCAATGGGGTTACAAAACAATTCAAAATCATGATTACCCTAAGGAGGAGTTAAGATGGCATTGGAAATTAGCTGGATTGGCGCTTTAGCTGGACTAGCATTAGCTATCGTATTAATTTTGTTTAAACTGGCACCGACGTATGCGTTGATTCTAGGAGCTATTGTTGGTGGATTTATTGGAGGGGCTAATTTCTCAGAGGTCATTAGTATCCTCATTTCTGGAACACAAAGTGTACAAGGTACCGTTATACGGATTATCGCAGCCGGCGTATTTGCGGGTGTAATGATGGAATCTGGATCAGCGGGAACCATCGCGAAATTTATTGTTGATAAACTCGGTGGAACGAAAGCCATGCTGTCGCTTGCATTGGCTACTATGGTTATTACGGCTGTAGGGGTATTTATTCCAGTAGCTGTATTGATTGTTGCACCAATCGCATTGTCCGTAGGTCATAAAATGGGATATTCCAAGATCGCCTTGCTAGTGGCTTTATCTGGTGGTGGTAAAGCGGGTAACATCATTTCTCCTAACCCGAATACCATTGCAGCGGCAGGTGGATTTCAACTCGATGTTAACCAAGTAATGATTGGTGGACTAGTCCCAGCTATTTGCGGATTAGTAGTTGCGGTTATTATTGCATCATTAATTAAATTTAAAGGCACTAAAGTAACAGAGCTTGAAGCTGCGGAATTGGAAAAGAGCAGTAACACGAATCTACCACCTTTATCTAAAGCTCTAGTAGCTCCTGTAATTGCTATTGTTCTTTTGATGATTAGTCCGGTTGGATCGATATTAGGCGTTGGTTTCCTCGCAGATTTAAAAATAGACTCTTTGTTTATTCTACCCTTTGCCGGTATAGTTGGCTCCGTGGCATTAGGTAAGACCAAAGAAATAGTGAATTATTGTTCGGCAGGATTACATCGAATGACACCAACGATTCTGATCATTATTGGTGCAGGTGCCATTGGCGGATTGATTACAGC
Organism: Paenibacillus sp. Y568; assembly: GCF_059445545.1. Lineage (NCBI taxonomy): Bacteria > Bacillati > Bacillota > Bacilli > Caryophanales > Paenibacillaceae > Paenibacillus > Paenibacillus sp. Y568. Next base: position 216,753 of record NZ_JCAIUM010000005.1, on the reverse strand, counting down.
GTCAACCCTTCCAGCAGAAGTTGTTGCTCTTGTAGAAGCAACAGGTATTTCCGGTGTCTTCCTTGCACCTATAGCAGGTATATTGATGGCAGGAGCAACAGCATCCACTTCAACAGGTGTGATCTTGGCTACAGGCTCATTCTCAACTGCGATATTAAATACAGGGGTTGCGCCTCTATCAGCTGCAGTTATGACCCATGCGGGTGCTACGGTAATTGACAGTTTACCACATGGAACTTACTTCCACGTAACACGTAATGCGATGGGCATGAGTATGAAGGACCGAATGAAGGTTGTCCTGTATGAAGGTATGGTCGGTATAACGATGACAATAATAGCAATTGTTCTTTTCGGATTTATCTTATAAAGGAAATGGGGAATCATCATGAGTAAAGTATTTCTGTTAGCTCCTGATTCGTTTAAAGAAAGTATGACAGCAAAAGAAGTATGTGAAGCTATGGAGATAGGTATAAAAAGAGCTATTCCAGACGCAACATGTATTCATGTTCCTATGGCTGATGGCGGTGAAGGTACAGTCCAATCATTAGTAGATGCAACAGGCGGCACCTTGATACAAAAAGAAGTGACAGGTCCTCTTGGTATACCGGTTCTTGCTCATTATGGCATTTTGGGAGACGGCAAAACAGGCGTGATTGAAATGGCATCTGCTAGTGGCATTCATCATGTTACGCAGGAAACCAAAAACCCATTAGTTACGACAACCTTAGGAACGGGTGAATTAATTAAGGATTGTATTGAAAAGGGTATTACGGATATCATCCTAGGCATTGGGGGAAGTGCTACGAATGATGGAGGGGCCGGAATGGCTAAAGCTCTGGGTTATAAATTCCTAGACAAACAAGGAAACGAGCTACAGTTGCTTGGTGGAGGAAGTCTATCTGGGTTGGACTCGATCGATACAACTAATGTGCTTCCGCAATTAAAAAATATTAACATCTTGGTAGCTTCAGATGTAACTAATCCTTTGTGCGGAGAACGAGGTGCATCGGTTGTCTTTGGTCCACAAAAGGGTGCCACTCCTGAAATGGTTGCAGTATTGGATGAGAATCTAAGACATTATAGCAACGTAATTAAACAGCAACTTGGAAAAGATATTGTCGATGTACCAGGTGCAGGCGGTGCAGGTGGTCTTGGCGGTGGCCTGATTGCTTTCACCAACGCTACAATGAAAAAGGGAATTGAAATTGTAATCGAATATACAGGATTGAAAGAGAAGCTGCAAAATATAGATTACTGCTTCACAGGAGAAGGCGGTATCGATTTTCAGACGAAATTCGGTAAAGCACCTTACGGCGTAGCTAAGGCAGCTAAAAGCGTTAACAGTGATATCAAGGTGATCGCCTTGGCAGGATATGTGGGCCAAGATGTAGAGGTCTTGTATGATGAAGGATTTGACTCCATCTTTGGAATTGTACATGGAGCCGCAGATATTAGTACCTTATTGGCAAAAGGTAAGGAAAATGTTGCTCGTACATCTGAGAGCATTGCCAGATTGTTGAAATAAGAATGTAAGAGGATGTCCCAAAAGCAACATGGGACATCCTCTTTTTAACGCTAAACGATTCTTCGCCGCTAAAGGACGGCGAGGCTGTTTATGCTTGTTGGACACGGTTAATCAGCATAAAAATGAGTTCCACGAGTTCCAAAATATTTTTGGGATCTTTACCTGTAATAGTATAGATCTTATTTAATCTATAGTTCAATGTATTCCTGTGGATCATGAGTCTGCTGGCGGTTTCATTGGCGTTAAGATTGCAGTTGAGATAAACTTGAAGTGTTTTGATTAATTCATCATTATTTTCGAGTAAATGGGTCAGCCGTTCTGCCTTTGGATCATTCTTTTGTAGCTTCGCCATATCGGCTATGAATTCACATTGGGAATACATAATCGTTTTCTCGTTGAAATAGATACCCTTCAGAACACGCATAGCAGATTTGGCTTGTTGAAATCCATCAGAAATAGTGTCGTTCATTTTACTAATTGAAATGAGAGCATTCGGATGCTGATTTCTCATGATTTGGTGCAGAGATTCACACTTATCTGCTTCCTGAATGAGTAAGCAAAGCGTATGTTTAGACATTTTAAAGGAGGATAAGCTTATATTGATATCTTCATTAACCTCATTAGGTGACTCTATATATAGAATTTGGGTAGGTTTTGTTAACTGTAGGCCATAGATTAATGCTTGGTTCATTATTTCTTTGGTGTAAGTGGTGTCTGAGTTAATAATCAAACTGAAAAATTCCTGCTTTAGGTTATTCTTTAAGTTCTCCTTTTCTAATGTGATGCTTTGATTGATCAATAAAATGACAGCAGATTTTAAGAGGTTTCCGAAGGGTCGCGTTTCTTGTACTTCACCACTAATTCCTACCACTCCGACAATATGGCCATTCAATTCAATCGGTAAGTTAATACCCTTCTTTACAAATTGCTCATCTGTATGAATCTCCACAATGGTTCTCTGGTTTATAGCTTCCAATGCACCATGATGCAGTGTACCAATTCTTTCTTTATTTCCGCTTCCAATGATCATGCCCGTATGATCCATAATATTAATGTTATAGGGAATATCCTTCATCATTCTATCAACAATGATCTGGGCCTGATGATGCTCCAACTCATACATAGCTGCATCTCCTTCCTAAAGTATAAGTACGAAACAACCATTCTCGTGTAACCATTAGTGTGCAAGGTCAAGTTTCTTATGAAATTATACCAATGATTAATGGTCTTATATAGAAGTATGGCTATAAGATAGGGCTTTGAATAATATTATTTTAAAGTGTATTATATGAAGGTGAAAATATCAGATTGTAAGGGGTGAATCATGTTGGCTAAAAAATCATCTCAATTCTGGGCCTTGCTTTTATTCTCAATTGGCGTATTTATGGCGCAGCTGGATAACGGAATCATTAGTTCAGCGCTCACAACCATTAATCGTTCTTTTGATGTGACGGATAACTGGGGCGCATGGGGGATAACCATTTATACATTAGGTTTAGCGATTAGCTTACCGATTGTAGGTAAACTCTCCGACAGGTACGGAAGGAAGAAGTTATTTATTATTGAAATTATTTTATTTGGAATTGGTTCATCATTAGTAGCCCTTAGCCCATCATTTGGATTTTATTTAGCTGCGCGCTTCATTCAAGCACTGGGTGGCGGGGGTATTTTCATTATCGGGAACTCCCATATTTTAAGTACTGTTGAGCCAAGCAAGCAGGCCAAATATTTAGGACTTTTAGGTGCAATGAACGGGGTAGCGGCAGTATTAGGACCAAACGTTGGTTCATTCTTACTTGATTTAACGGGAAATTGGCATATTTTATTTTTAATTAACGTGCCTATTGCCATTGTGTTGTTTATTCTTGCCTTTATGAAGCTAAAAGAATCGGCAGATCCAAGTCCGGGTCGTTTAGATTTAATGGGAACCATTATTTTATCATTCGCTATTCTTTCGATTATGTACGGATTAACAAACATTGATATTGATTTCTTGGCAAGCTTTACGAAGCTTAACGTGTCAGGATTTATTGGAGCAGGAATTGTGTTATTTATCCTGTTAGTAATTTATGAATCTAGATTAGAACGAAAAGAAAAGGGTGACCCTATTCTACCTATACACTTAATTAAGCAGCCTCGTTTCTTAATGGTGCTTCTAATTGGTGCTTTATCAGGTGGGATTTTAGCGGGTATGATTTTCATCCCAGCCTTCACAGAAAATGTACTGGGGATTACGGCTGAGAAATCAGGTTATTGGATGACACCACTTGCATTAGCAGCAGGGGTTGGTGCTGGATTAGGTGGTGTACTTGTTAGTAAGCGTGGCCCAGTATTTACAGTGATTATGTCTGGGTTGATTGCAGCCATCGGATTTGCCTTATTCCCGTTATGGATTGAATCGGAATGGCAATTTGTTGTCTCAAGTATGATTGCAGGTGTCGGCATTGGTGTTATTTTAGGTGCACCGTTAAATATTCTTGCCACAGAAGGGTTGAAATCTGATAAGGGTACTGCTCTTGCTTCTTTATCCTTACTCCGCCAAATTGGGATGACCATCGCTCCAACCATTTATGCAGGCTTTATTGCACGTGGCTATAACAATATGGGTAATCTTTTTAAGAATGATTTCCAGGATGTATTACAGAACAACATTGCACAGGCCTCTTTATCACCGGATGCACTAGGTGAATTAGCACAGATTGGTCAGCAGATGGCTTCCGGCTCGGGTTCGTTCGATTCAAATCAAATGAATGAAATCGTCGGTTCAATCCAAGATCCAGCATTAAAAGAAGTGATCCTAAACAGTGTTTCTGAAATCACCAAAATGGCAGCACAGAATGGGTACGGTGGGTTATACTGGTCAGCAGCTATTTTAGGTGTACTCATCATTGTGGCTTCTTTAATATTAATACCATTACGTGAGAAAGGTACTGTGTCTCGCGGGGAGTAGGAGATAAAAGTATGAAAAGTCAGTTCCTTGGGAACTGACTTTTTGTGTATCTCATGATCTTCTAACCTCTATAAAGTCGCTTTAACTTTGAGTAATAATTTCATGAAGATCTCACTCTCTTCTTCAGACAGACCATGAGTAATACTCTGTTCTACTTCCATAAATATTTTGTTGAATTCTTCAACGAGATTGCTCCCTTTTTCCAATAAGTATATTTTTTTTTGTCGCTCGTTATCTTCAGGGATGACCCGCTTGATATAGCCCTTTTTCTCCAGTCCTTGAAGCATGCTGGTAATGGTGGCTCCTTTACGGTTAAAATGGACTGCTAAATCTTTCTGGATGACACCTTTGTCCTGATTCTCAAAGATATATCCCATCATCTGCCCTTGCTGAGCGTTCAGATCCAATTCTGACAATCGGATATTAGCCATGCTTCTAATTTTCATTCCGATCGTTACAATCACATCTGAATAGGGGGTATGAAAGGTTTGTTCTGTCATTCTACAGCCGACTCCCTTCGTATAGTTAGATTTCTAATTATACGTAATATTAATAGTTAGGGGAGTGACTGTCAAATGTAATAGCGACAACCTACTTAATTAGACTGTTGACAGTTAGAAATCTAACTGTTATATTTCAATTTATAAAAAGTATATTCATTACAGGAGGAAAATACAATGATTACTGCAATTACGAATGCGCGTATTTTTGATGGGGAGAAAGTGATCCAAGCCAATACAGTTCTGATTGAAGGAGACAAAGTTATATCGGTTGGAGGGGAAATACCAGAGTATGCGACCATTATAGATGCGGATGGTGGGACGCTGCTTCCAGGTCTAATCGATGCTCATGTTCACACATCTGTAGATGGTCTACGAGACGCACTGAAATTTGGAGTTACAACGGAACTGGAAATGATGGGCGGGTTCACGAAAAAAGGCCGTGCGACACAATTGAAAGGGATAGAAGATATTGCTGATGTACGATCTGCCGGAATGGGCGTTACACCTCCTGGGGGACATCCTGATGAACTAATGCCAGGAGATGGGGAAATCCCAGACTTTGTTCTAAAAGAATCAGAGAAAATGAGCGAGGAAGATCGTAACGCCATGCTGGCCGCTCACGCACATGATCATGGAGAAGCTCCTACGGTATCAACCCGAGAAGAAGCAATAGCATTCGTGGAAGAACAAGTTAGAGACGGAGCTGACTATATCAAGATTATGATCGAAGAAGGGACAGTATTAGCAGCGCCCGGATTACCTGTCTTGAGCCAAGATATTCTAAGCGCGGCTGTAGAAGAAGCACATCGTCATCACAAGATTGCGATTGCTCATGTATTAACTGTAGAATCTTCCCGGCAAGCCATAGAAGTTGGAGTAGAAGGACTCGCGCACTTATTCATCGACCGTCCTGAAACGACTCCGGATTTAGTGAAAATGATCGCGGAGGCTGGAGCTTTTGTTACACCATGTCTCGTCTTGAACTCTTCAATTATCGGTAAACCAGCATCGGAAATGGCGATTGATCCACGTGTGAGGTCCAAGCTCAGTCCAGAATGGATTGATACGTTGAATTCCAGCTTTAATACCTATCCGCAAGGAAGTATGGAAGATAATTATCGGAATGTAATGGATCTACACCGTGCAGGTGTTGATATCTTGGTGGGTACGGATGTTTCTGTACCGGTTCCAACGTTGGGCGGACTTGCCCATGGAGTTAGCGTACACCACGAAATGGAGTTGTTGGTGGAAGCGGGATTCACAGCTGTAGAAGCCCTTCAGTCCGCTACTTCAAAAACGGCCCGTCGGTTCAGCTTGGATGACCGCGGACGTATTGTAGAAGGGGCAAGAGCGGACTTAGTATTGGTTGATGGTGACCCAACAATTAATATCTCGGATACGTTATCGATCCGTGAAGTATGGTTACGTGGTTCTCGGCAAATAGGAGAGTAATATCATGAGCTATATTACCGCAAGTCTCTTTAAATAAAATCAACTGAAAACTAAGAGCGCGTACCTAATAGGTAGCGCTCTTAGTTTTATTTCTGGTAAGAGATTTAAGGGAATTCTTGAAAGTACACACGATGTACACAGGATTACTTTATACTGAGTCTTGTAAGAACAAATGGGGATATCGTATACATGTGATTCACATATGGGTATAAGTATTAATAAGATTCCCCTAAGCTTACGTTATGTAACAAAAATGCGGATAGATGTGGAGTGTACAGTAATGGAACGAAGTATATTGTTAGTTGAAGATGATATGCTTATGCGAGAATTTATAACGGATTATTTCGAAAAGGAACACTGGAAAGTGTATGAAGCGGAGAACGGAAGAATCGCACTTGAGATTTTCGAACAGACTTCTGTGGATCTGATTGTTCTAGATATTATGATGCCAGAAATGGATGGATGGTCCGTATGTAGAAGCATTCGCAAGAAGTCAGACGTACCGATTATTATTATTACCGCAAGGTCAGAAGACGATGATCAAATGTTAGGATTCGAGCTGGGTGCTGATGAATATGTGACGAAGCCCTTAAGTCCAAGGGTATTGGTAGCCCGCGCTACGGCACTAATGAAAAGAGCAGAAGGGACTATCGGAAATGAAGGCGATATCTTTAGCTATGGTGACTTAGTCGTGAATAGAATGGCACATACGGTATCGGTAACGGGAATGACAGTTAATTTATCACCCAAAGAGTATGACTTACTTCTCTTTCTCACCAAGCACTATGATAAGGTCTTGTCACGAGAATATATTCTCGACACAGTTTGGGGCTACGATTATGTGGGAGATTTACGTACAGTAGACACCCATATCAAAAAACTAAGAGCCAAGCTCGGAGATGAAGGTCGATATATACGCACTGTCATTCGTGCAGGGTATAAGTTTGAGTTAGAAGTATGAGAAGACACGGTGTAGTTCTAAAACTTTTCATTGTAACGTCGGTTATGATTTTGGTTGTTTTTTCGTTAGTGCTACTTGCAGAGGGATTGTTCTTTGAGCGATTTTATCGTACGTCTAAGATCCAAACATTAGAGCAAAATATCAATCAATTCGTGGATCAATTCAACCAATCTGAGTCCAAAGAACGATCAATTTCCCCGCTGTTCGGTACATTTATGAATCACAATGATGTGAGTACTGCCATCTTGAATAATCAGTGGGAACGAACAACCCTAAATCCTTATTTCTTGGAGATTCAAGATGACACTAAGTCCATTACTATTCTTATTCCAACAAATGGACTGACAATGGATACTATTCCGCAAGGAATTGAAATTGGCGATAATCTGGTGGTAGATGGGATCTTCATGGATGAGAAGGATACCATTATGCATCCTGTGGTCGTACAGCAGATAGATTCGGATCTTGAAGAGGGCTTGCAACGAGTGGAAGGGAAGATAACGAATTTGATGTTGCCTGATCGGCGATCGTACAATCCTCTTTATCAGGATACCCTTATAGATGATGCTTTGCTGGATCTAAAGTCAGAAGCAGAACAATCTCTTTCTACCTTAAAGAACGGTTCTCTTGTTCAGATGAATTGGAGTGATAAATGGAGTGGTGTCCAATACATTGTTCTAATCCGATCATTATCTGAAGGTAAGAATGGGAGTGGTTATTTAATGGTCATGACCTCTCTGCAGCCGGTCGGGGAAGCTGTCGGGATACTCAAGCAATATTTTGTTTATATGGCACCTATTATTCTTATACTCGTGATTATTCTATCCTTTATTTATTCCAAAATTGTCTCACGTCCGTTAGTAATGTTAAGCCGCTCAGCTGTGCGACTAGCTAATCTAGACTTTACGGTACAGCCACAAATCGATTCAAAGGATGAATTTGGGGAGTTATCGCGTAATATGATTGCGTTATCGCACAATTTAGATGCAGCCTTGAAGGATCTCACCGATGCCAATATAAAGTTACAGGAGGATATGGAAGAAAAACAGCGATCCGAACAGCTTCGTAAAGAACTGATCGCGAACATCTCCCATGAGTTGAAAACTCCTTTAGGCATTGTTAAAGGCTTCGCTGAAGGGCTACAGGATGGTGTTGCGACCGATAAAAGAGACCGGTACCTTGCCATGATTGTGAATGAAACGGATCGTATGAATGCATTAATTATGGATATGTTAGAGCTCTCCAAATTTGAAGTTAAAGCTGTTCGGTTGCATCCTAGAAGTATATCTATGACAAACCTTATTCAGAATATGGTCGATTCCTTCTCTCAACAGTTGGAGAGTAAGCACCTTCAGATTAAGGTAAACCTCGAAGAGGAAGAACTATTCGTTGAGGCCGATCCTAGAAGGCTCGAACAGGTTGTTCTGAATTTATTAAGTAATGCTATACGGTATGCAGTGGAGAATAGCGTCATTACAATCTGCATCAGAAGGACCATTGCTGGAAAAGTAAACACAGTGATTGAGAACATCGGACCGCACATTGCCAAGGAGGACCTGAGTCGAATATGGGATCAGTTCTATCGCGTTGAACGTTCACGGGATCGTAGATCGGGAGGAACAGGTCTAGGGCTCACGATCGTTAAACATATTCTGGAACTTCATGAGAGTGAGTTCGGTGTGGTAAATACGAATTCAGGCGTCGAATTTTCTTTTAAATTAAATGAAAGCAGGAGAGAAATCAATGAACAATAAAAAAATGATGTATGTTATATGTGCGCTATGTGCGCTACTTCTGACCAGTGCTTGTAGCACAGAATCCGACAAAGGATCTAACAATGGATCAACAACGGGGACCGTAACGACGCAGCCTTCCGAACCATCGGACAACATAGAAACTAAACCATCTGAACAAAATGAACCAACAAAACAAACCGAGCCAACTGAACCAATTAAACAATCGGAACCAGTCAAACCAACTGAAAGTAAACAAGAGAATACCAAGCCTCAAAAGGACAATTCGGTAGAATCCGATAAAGAAATATTAGTTATTATCGATCAGACTCCCAAGCCAATTGAGGGAAATAGTTTTGATTTTGGTGTGAAACAGATTCCGGAAGGATATGCTCTAGCTGAATTACAGTGGATTTCTAAGGATAATACGATTATAAATTCTATCCAAGAAGCGATTGAAAATGGAGCGAACGGTGGAGATGGATTCTACATTAGTGGTAACGGACAATATACTGGGTTCTTCTATCCAGATTCGATGAAAGGTGAGGAAGGTCAAATCATTTTTCTATTCAAGAATGATCAAGGCAAGGAATTAACTTGGAAAAAGAAACTAACATTGATTTAATAGGGATGGAATGTGACTGGATTATTTGATCATAATTGGTAAGATAAGGTTACGGAGTATAATTAGATAATGGCCAATCAGGATTAGTTCATAGGTAGCAACTCTGGTATACAAGAAGTCTCTCGGAAAGGGGTGCAGTGCATGAACAAAATGGATCGTTTGTTAGCCATAGTGCTTGAGCTGCAGCGTAATGAAGTGTTACGAGCCGAGGATTTGGCCGCTATATTTGAAACAAGCGTGAGAACAATCTATAGGGATATTCAGGCTTTAAGTGAAGCCGGTGTATCCGTGATAGGGGCGCCAGGGCAGGGATACTCCTTACTGGAGGGGTATTTCCTACCGCCCGTTAGTTTCACAGTGGATGAAGCTGTGACGTTACTCATTGGGATAGATTTTATCGAGCAGTCATTTGATGCCCATTATGTCAGTAAGTCTCGAAATTCGAGAGCGAAGATCGAAGCCATCTTGCCGGAACCGATCCGCAAAGAGGCATCCCGGATTCGTAAGGGCTTTCGTTTGTTTTCATCCCCTGAAGATGTATCTCGAATACAAGCAAAGGCATACTTGGAAGCGATCCGCGGAGCGATGCTGGAGGAAAAAAAATAAGATTCCACTATTCTAAAAGTACTGCTGAGGCTGACGGGAACCGTCAAAGTGTTCGTACAGTTGCACCATATGGTATTGTGCTTCATCTAGGGGCATGGGTACTTATCGCATGGTGCGAATTGCGTGAAGGCATTCGGCATTTCCGGTTGTCTCGAATGACGGATCTTCGTGTATTGGAAGCTGGATTTAAGTTGTCATCAGATTTTGATTTGAATGTATACCGGCCAACAGATGATCGCAACATTCGTGTTCGCATCCATGTCCAACCTGACATTGCCGATAAGGTAAAGGAATCGAACAACTTCTATACAGAAGCCATAGAGGAACATAAGGATGGGCTGTTGATGACCCTTCGTGTTCGACAGCCTGAGGAATTACTGCATTGGGTGTTCAGTTGGGGAAGTGGCGTGGAGGTGCTGGAGCCGGAATCCTTCCGACATCGAGTTAGAAATGAACTGGAGAACATGTTGAAACGCTACTGACATAAAGGTGTCAGTAGCGTTTTTGTATACTTAGATAAAAAGATGACTAAGGAGACAAAGCATTATGATTACAACAAAGGATGCATTACAACGTTTTGAGGATACGGTGACACATTATATTCATGAGCTGGATCCAATTAATCTGGAGCAACTGAAGCAAAGGCCAAGTGACAATGAGTGGTCCATCGGGCAGATGGTACAACATCTTATTAACTCAGCACTGTATATGCAACTTCGTAACCTAGAGCAATGTTTAGTACCAAGTCAAGATCAACCCGTGCCTCAAGCGGGAAAAACGGAGAGAGGTGTGGCTGTATTTGCTCAAGGAAGTTTCCCACCCATTCGTATTCAGGTTCCGCCTTCTGCGCAGTATACACCTGAACAGCCTGAGAACAAAGAGCAACTAATTCAAGGGTTATACACGGTCCTCCAGAGAATGAAAGAGATTGAACCAACCCTTGTACAAGTGTCCAAAGAACATACAATACCCCATCCGTCATTTGGTGGACTGTGTGCGGAGGAATGGTTTCTGCTTGTTGAAATGCATTACCGTCATCATCTTCTGCAGCTGGACCGTTTAAAACAAATGCTCAGCGTGAGTTAGACCACATAAAGTTCATGCACAACAAAAGACGAAGCCAACGTAATCGATGGCTTCGTCTTTTAATTTATATACCTTAAAATTGATTCATTTTCTTGTACTGCTTATGCTTTTTCTTCAACCGTTTTCTTCGCTTTCAAGGGCATAAACAATGTGATGATAAACGCGACGATGGCTAGAATCGTCATGAAGTAATAGGCATCACTTGCCCCTAAAATGGATGAAAGGGATTTAAGTAGCTCAGTAGCAGTTGAAGGGTTATCCTGCATCACTGTTGCTGCATGGCTTGTTGACTGCACTGTGTAAATGGTGATTACGACAGCCGTACCAATCGCTCCAGCAATTTGGCGAACGGTATTATTCACTGCTGTACCGTGCGTACCAAGTTGTTTGGGTAATGCGTTGAGTCCCGCCGTATTGAGTGGCATAGTGATGAAGCTTAACCCAATCCGAAGACCGATCGTACGAATCATTAAATACATATACGTTGTCGATTCAGATAAATCTGTTACGGCCCACATCGATGGGATAATAAAGATTAACCCAATAATAAAGAGTGGTTTCGCACCAAAGCGATCGTATAGTTTACCAGTGACAGGTGACATAAACGCATTCACAAGTGCACCTGGTAGTAATAAAAGTCCTGCATCAAAAGCTGTGAATCCGCGACCTTGTTGTAGATAAATAGGTAATAAGATCATATCTGCGTACATCATCATGGTGACTAATACATTTATAAGAGATGTCATCGTAAAGATTTTATTTTTAAATACAGATAGGTTTAACAGTGGATCATTGGACTTAATTTGTCGAATACAGAAGATACCCGTTACAATGATCCCAATCACTAATGACAGTATCACAATGATATTGTCCCAACCTTTACTACCCGCACTACTGAATCCGTATAGAATGAGGCCAAATCCGATAGTTGATAAAAGAACACTAAACACATCAAGCTTCGCTTTCGACGTTTCGGATACATTCACTAAATATTTCATTGCCAGCAAAATGATAATGATGACAAATGGTATTATGCCGATAAATAACCAGCGCCAAGAGTGATATTCGATGACAAATCCCGCAAGGGTTGGTCCAATAGCAGGAGCAAATATCATCGCCAGACCAAGGAGTCCCATGGCACTACCACGTTTTTCAACTGGGAAAATCGCAAGAACTACACTCATCATGAGTGGCATGATAATCCCTGCACCCGCAGCTTGAATCATACGTCCAGCTAGTAGCATACTAAAGTTGGGTGCCGCTGCACAAACAATAGAACCCACTAATAGAAATAGCATGGAGCTTATGAATAATTGACGCGTTGTAAAACGTTTCATTAAATAGGCTGTAGTAGGAATCATTATTCCGTTGACAAGCATAAAGCCCGTTGAAATCCATTGTACGGTTGTTGCCGATACTTGAAATACGTCCATTAAATTACTTAATGCGACATTTAATAGCGTTTGATTCAAAGTGGATAAGAAGCAACCAATGATAAAAATGGTTATTAATATCTTTTTATTTATTTTTTTATCGTCTTCTTGCATAGATGTGAAAACCTCTCTTCATTGCTTTTTCGACATAGTGTCAATAAAATAGATCATATCAGTATTTAAGAAAATTGCCTATTTACAATTTATTTAAAAGTGTTGACTAATCGACAGAATCAATTGATTTGTCAATGAAGTAAACAATAATCGATAATAGAGGGATGAAATGTCTACCCATAAAAAAGAAGATCCACGTACCATTCGTTCAAAAAAGATGCTAAAAAATGCGGTTTTTTCCTTATTAGCGGATAATATTGAAATCTCTCAGTTGACCGTTCAGAAGATTGCGAACTGTGCAGAACTAAATCGTGCCACGTTTTATTTGCATTACGAGGATATTAATGACTTATTACGCCAGATTGTACATGAAATCTTTGATGATCTATCTATGAAAATGGAACCATTATTACAAGTGAAGAGTAGCACCCAACAGGACCAGTTAGTAACCTTTTTGGATTGTATTTATGAATATCGAAAAGTGTTTGGGGTATTGATTGAGAACAAAGGATTCAAAAACAACTTGTTTAATTTAATAAAAAGCACGATAGAAAGGCGTAGAAAAATGAGAAATATTAAACTTACGAAGGAAGAGGTTTCGGTTGATATTATAGCATCTTCACTCTTGGGTATTATTATGTGGTGGATTAAGGATGGTACTCAATTTAGCTCAGAATACATCGCAGGTCAGATTACCTTGATGTACAACAAGAGGCATATGTAAGGAACTTATTGTCTTTAAATAAGATGTATATGATGAAATCTGAAAAGCTAAAAACCATGTCGGGTGTATTTACCCAACATGGTTTTTGTCGATCGCGGTATCATATCGGAGATAGATAACATCTCTTTTTGAAAGTTATATAAGCGATTCTGCTTTTATTTGGATGGTGGATGTATGTACTTGGCTAGCTTCAAGTAATTGGATACCTTGTCCAATGTTCAACCCATTTACTGGAGCCATCCAAGGTTCAATACATACAAAGGATTTTCCTTGCAATGCCCATAACACCATATACTGATATACATCCTCAGAGGTGATTGTCACTTTCAGCTGTCTGGCATGATCAATCATCTCACATTGATTCGATTGTAGTTGATCATAAATGACATTAGACTCGGGTTGATTAAAGTTAAACTTACCCTGCGCCATACTATGGGGTATCATTTCATTGCAATGAGATGAAGGAATGTTTAATTCGAGACGATCTTTATCTGCTACATAGAAATAAGGGTGGTAACCTAAATAGAAGGGCATCACTTTATGATCCAGATTATGAATGGTAGCTTGTATGTCTAGTCCATCCTTAGTAAGTGTATATTGCATGACCAGTCTGAAATGGAAAGGGTATCTCTCATAGGTTTCTTCATTACCTACGATTTCTAGAGTGACTGAAGCACTGTGTTCATCAGTAGACGTATGGATGACCTTAGCTGGTAGATTACGCGCGAATCCGTGTTGTTTTAGATGATAGGCGGTGTCATTGTACGTGTAAGTCTCATCCTCTAAGTAGCTACTAATAGGAAACAAAATAGGATTACCACCGCGTATATTCTTTGAGGTATCCTCTAATGTTTCTTGTTCCAGATAAAAAATGGGTTCATTATTATGTACATATTTACTAATAATAGCTCCCCGTTCAGGGACCACTTCAACATAAATGTTACGCTCCTCATTGGATAGAACATAGGTCTCAAAATGGTCTTGCTTCGTGTAATAAGTAAACATAATCTTCCTCCTCAACGGTAATTATATTAAGAGCAATGACGACCTAATAGGTTCATAAATCATAAACATATTATACATTAAATTACCACACCTCACATTTGATTAATGGTAGAATAGGAGTAGAACAGGAACTGAAAAGGAGTACGATATGGCGGAATTCGTCTATAAGCAAATTATTGATGACCTCAAGACAAAAATCTTTGCCGGACAATTTGCCAACATGAGATTGCCCGATGAGCGCAGCCTTAGTGAAGCTTACCAGGTTAGCCGTAGTTCCGTGAAGCGTGCGCTGACTAAGATGGAGCATGATGGAATTATTTTTAAAAAGCAAGGGTCGGGAACATTCATTAACCCTTTATATATAAAGAATGAATCGATCTTCAATTACGAAGGGTCAAATTTAGGCGTCACCGACAATTTCCATATGCACGGGATCAAACCTACAACCAAGGTACTCAATTTCGAGGTTATTCCACCAACGGAGGAGTTACAGCGTGATTTGTTCCTAGAGCCCCATGATTTTGTTTATAAGATCATTCGCTTGCGGTTGTTTGATGAAGAACCCTTTATGATTGAAACAGGCTACATTCCGATCAAAATTGTTCAAAATCTGAACCAGACCATTATCGAAGGGTCCATATTCAATTACTTGGAGGAAGCCCATAATCTGGCTGTCACCAAGTCGTTTTTATCTATATTTGCAGAGCCTTCCACCGCTACGGATCAAGAACTTCTGCGTCTGAAAGAAAATGAACCCGTCGGGATCATGGAGGGGATTTTTTTCTTGGATAATGGTACTCCATTCGAGTTTTCCCATATGCGATTCCACTACAAATATATGAAATTCAATACGTTTGTCTCGGTGAAAGACTGAAGAATGCTTCGGTCTTCTTTTTTTGGCATAATTTACTGTGATTTATTCATAAAAGAACCTTAAATTAGTAGAAATATGAATTGTTTTTATCCATTATTCATACTATGTTCAATATTTCACATAATTGGACCGTATCAATTTCCTGAAAAAACGTTATGATATAAATATAACAACGTGAAATGTTTCACAATTGAACGTATATAAAAATAGATGGAGAGTGGAAGAAATGGGACTAACAACACAATTGGATTACTCATCTAAAACATATTTAGCTAAGGTCGATGCTTATTGGCGCGCAACCAACTACCTCTCAGTAGGTCAGTTATATTTGAAGGACAATCCGTTGTTACAAGCACCATTACAAGAGTCGGATGTTAAGATTAAGCCTATTGGACACTGGGGGACAATTCCGGGTCAGAACTTTATATATGCGCATCTAAATCGCGTGATTAACAAATATGATTTGAACATGCTCTATATTGAAGGACCTGGACATGGGGGTCAAGTTATGGTTTCAAATTCGTATCTTGATGGAAGCTATACTGAAATATACCCGCAAATCACACAAGATATTCCGGGCATGAAGAAGTTGTTCAAACAGTTCTCTTTCCCTGGCGGTATTGCTTCCCATGCTGCTCCTGAAACACCGGGATCCATTCATGAAGGCGGCGAGTTAGGATATTCGCTCTCCCACGGTGCAGGGGCGATATTGGATCATCCAGATCTAATCTCTGCGGTTGTTGTAGGAGATGGCGAAGCAGAAACGGGGCCATTAGCAGCTTCATGGTTCTCCAACAGATTCATTAACCCAGTGACAGATGGTGCTGTGTTGCCGATCCTCCATCTTAATGGATTCAAGATCAGTAACCCAACGATTCTATCCCGTCAGTCGAACGAAGAAATAACTTCTTACTTCAAGGGAATGGGCTGGGAACCGTTCTTTGTGGAAGGATCAGATCCGGATTTAATGCATCCAGAAATGGCGAAGGTTCTTGATACCATCGTCGAGAAAATCGCAGCCATTCAAAACAATGCACGTGAAAATAATGACCTTACCCGCCCTGTATGGCCAATGCTCGTCTTCCGTTCTCCTAAAGGTTGGACAGGTCCAAAAGAGTGGGATCAAGTACCAAATGAAGGTTCATTCCGCGCCCATCAGGTTCCTATTCCAGTTGACCAAAAAAATATGAAGCATGCACCTGCCTTAATAGAATGGTTGAAAAGCTATAAGCCAGAAGAATGTTTCGATGACAATGGTCGTCTAAAACCTGAAATTGCTGAAATCATGCCTAAGGGTGACAGACGCATGGGAATGAATCCCGTGTCTAACGCGGGTAACCTTATTAAAGATTTGCGGTTACCGGATTTCCGGGATTATGTCCTTGATAACTCCACTCCAGGCAAAGTGATTGCGCAAGATATGGCTGTCTTAGGAAAATACGTTAGAGATGTAGTCAGTCTAAATGAAGATAACCGTAATTTCAGAATCTTCGGACCAGATGAAACGATGTCTAACCGTTTGGCACCTGTATTTGAAGTTACAAAACGTCAATGGATGGACCAAATTATCGAACCTAACGATGAGTTCCTTGCTCCTTATGGCCGCATAATTGATTCGCAATTATCCGAACATCAGGCAGAAGGTTTACTCGAAGGTTACGTGTTAACGGGACGTCATGGTTTCTTTGCAAGTTATGAAGCCTTCTTGCGGGTAGTTGACTCGATGATTACACAACACTTTAAGTGGTTGCGTAAGGCAACGGACCAAGAATGGCGTACGGATATCCCATCGTTAAATATCGTAGCAACTTCTACGGTGTTCCAACAGGATCATAACGGATATACTCACCAAGATCCGGGGTTACTCGGCCATTTGGCAGACAAGAAGCCAGAATTTATCCGTGAATATTTACCGTCGGATGCGAACTCCTTGCTAGCTGTATTTGATACGATCTTGAACGACCGCCAGAAGATTAACCTTATCGTATCTTCCAAACATCCACGTCCACAATGGTTTAGTGCAGATGAAGCGAAGATATTGGTGGATAAAGGCTTGAAGATCATTGACTGGGCAAGTACGGATCATGATGGAGAGCCTGATGTAGTATTTGCTTCCGCAGGAACCGAGCCAACGATGGAGAGCTTGGCTGCCATCTCCATTCTGCATGAGAAATTACCACAACTGAAGATTCGTTATATTAACGTGGTTGACTTGTTGAAGCTGAGAAGTCAGAAGCTTGACCCACGTGGTCTATCTGACAAGGAGTTCGATCACTATTTCACACAAGATAAACCTGTGATCTTCGCTTTCCACGGTTATGAAGGACTCATTAAGGACCTGTTCTTTGATCGTCACAACCATAATCTTCATGTCCATGGATACCGCGAGAATGGCGATATCACGACCCCATTTGATATGCGGGTATTGAATCAAATGGACCGTTTTGACTTAGTGAAGGAAGCAGTGTTGAGCTTGTCAGATGCAGACCAATATACAGCAATTGCGAATGAAATGGATGCTACGATTAAGAAACATCATGAATACATCCGTGAAGAAGGTACTGATTTGCCGGAAGTAGAAAACTGGGTATGGAAAGAATTGAAATAATATTTCTTTATCTAATTCATGTAATTTGAGAGCATGTAGAAGGATCCGCTGAGGGGCGGGTCCTTCTTTTGTATTTATTATGAACATGTTCATGACGATATCCGAGTATAATGAGATTATTGGTTTATTTCAGGAAAATATTACAGAATATTATGCAGAAACCTATTTCGGACAAACACCGTCATTAGTATGCAATAACATGATCTTGGAGGGTGCATGGTGGAAAAAAGAGAAAGATTTACTTATCTTGAACTATTAAGGGGTATCACAATGCTGGCGGTATTGGCGATCCATTCGACGTCATATGCAATCATGGAGCTATCGAAGGATTCATTCCTTTATCCCTTTTATCACATTATTAACACTGCTTCTCATTTTGCCGTGCCCGCTTTTCTTTTCTTGAGCGCACTTCTGCTTTTCTATCACTACGACGACGGTACAAAGCAAAATTGGCTCGTTTTTTACCGGAAGCGCCTGAAGACAATCATCGTTCCCTACTTACTCTGGTCCTTTTTTTATTTAGTTATTGTTATGCATATTCAGCAAATGTCTGTGGGAGAGGGTCTATGGCGTTATGTAAAGGGGCTGCTAATCGGTGACAACTACGCCCATCTGTACTTCATCGTTATCATTGCCCAATTTTACTTACTGTTTCCGCTCTTTCATATATTACTTCGGAATAGGTTCGTCAAGAGTCATCCGCTGTTATGCGGCGCCATATTCCAAATTGCCTTTTATATATTGAACCATTACATTTTCCATATGAGCAAGGTTGGTACATTTATCGGATCGTACCTGCTCTATTTATTCTTGGGTGCTTATGCGGCCGGGAAATTCAAAGCAGGGGGTAAACTCTGGCGGCAACGTTCCCTTTATTTCGGATTCGTTATCTCCGGCATTGTCTATGTAGGCCAAATGTGGCTACTGAGAACGAATCCGCACTGGATCCCGCAACCTTATCTTTCTTATCTTAACTTTGTGTCCGACTACACCTATGTTGCAATTTGCTGCTTAGTGCTGATGCAGGTCGCGTTACTACTTGAGGGGGGACATCTTCATTTTTTACGCAAAGCCCTATTCTCCATTGGAACGTGCTCGTTCGGTATTTACTTCATCCATCCGTTCTTCTTGCTTTTATGGCGGCAAAAAGTGATGACTCATGGAGTGATATCCTATCATCTGTTAACAATAGCAGGTGGATTAGTCGCATTGACGCTTTCATGGCTCATTACCATGGTTATTCAGAAAACAAGCCTTGGAATATACATTGTTGGCAAATCTGACGTTCGCAGACGATCACCGGCGATCCAAACGGACACGACCAAAAGCACCTGATGACACGCATCAGGTGCTTTTTTCTCCAAAAAAAAAAAGATAAATATTGAGATTATTGTTAAAAATAATGGGGTAGGGTTAGACATAAGGAACAGGCTTGTCTATATGCCACACAATTATTACAATGCATAGGAGTACAATAGTTATGGATCTGAAAAATAACGAAGAGAAGGTTATGGCGATGACAAAGATAGATGAAAGATTAGAAGCAAGTTGGAATTTTGAAAATAGTTATACTCGTCTGCCACAATTATTTGCTAGCCACACTAACCCAACGCCAGTGAAATCGCCACAGTTAGTTATTCTCAATGAGAAGTTGGCAACATCCTTAGGGTTAAGCATCAAGGCATTACAAAGTGAAGAAGGCGTAGCGGTGCTTGCTGGAAACAGCATACCGGAAGGTGCGGAGCCCATTGCTCAAGCTTACGCAGGGCATCAATTTGGGAACTTCACGATGTTAGGCGATGGACGGGCTGTTCTACTTGGTGAGCAGATAACGCCAGAAGGAGATCGCTTGGACATCCAACTAAAGGGAGCAGGGCGAACACCATACTCCCGCGGAGGGGATGGTCGAGCTTCACTTGGACCGATGCTACGCGAGTACATCATTAGTGAAGCCATGCATGGGCTAGGTATTCCTACAACTCGGAGCTTAGCGGTAGTGGCGACGGGTGAATCCGTCATCCGTGAACAAGATTTGCCGAGTGCCATTCTTACTCGCATCGCTGCTAGTCATTTGCGCGTAGGTACTTTTGAATATGTATCCCAATGGGGGGATGTTGAAGATATTAGAGTTCTTGCCGATTATACATTACAAAGGCATTTTTCATCTATAAAAGAGGACAACAATCGCTATCTCCATTTACTTCAAGAAGTCATCAAACGTCAGGCGAAGTTGATTGCCAAGTGGCAGTTGGTAGGCTTTATTCATGGGGTAATGAATACAGATAATATGGCGATTAGTGGAGAAACGATTGATTATGGTCCGTGTGCATTTATGGATACCTTTGATCCTGCCACTGTGTTTAGCTCCATTGATAGACAAGGTCGTTACGCCTTTGGCAACCAGCCGAATATTGGGGGTTGGAATCTTACAAGATTTGCAGAAGCCCTTGTACCCTTACTTCATGATGATCAATCTGAAGCTATCGAATTGGCTGAGAATGCGTTAGCAGAATATGCAACGTTGTATTATGATACCTGGCTTGCTGGAATGGGATCCAAGCTTGGCATATTTAAAGTCGAAGAACAGGATGAGAATTTTATTAAAGATCTCCTCGATATGATGAAAAAATATCAAGCGGACTATACGAATACTTTTCTTGCTTTAACCTTTGATACGGCGAAGGAAACAGTTCTGTCTGGCACGCCAGAGTTTACTCAGTGGTATACGTTGTGGCAGGAGAGACTTGAGCGGCAACAGGAATTGAAGGATGAAGCACATGAGTTGATGAGAAACAGCAACCCAGCGATTATTCCTCGCAATCATCGCGTAGAAGAGGCATTAGAAGCTGCAGTGAATTGTGGAGATTACAGTGTCATGGAACAATTATTAGAGGCACTTGATAATCCCTATGCACACACACCAGAACAGGCTGTTTACGCTACGTTACCGGTGGAGTCTAATCGTCCTTATAGAACTTATTGTGGAACATGATAAGTTACTGGATTTATATAACTTCTAACAATCGGATACAATTGTATGATGGGCTGCCTGTCATTATGAAGGCGGACTTTTTTCTGAAATGCTAAATTCTCGGTATATTCCCAGCGCGGGGAGCATTTGATCATTAGCCTAAAAAATAACAGTAGAGAAGGTATTTAAATGTTAAAAAAACTCGCAAATAGAGTGTACTATATGCCCCATTATTCAGAAACTGACCGTCCCACATTGGGGTTAATTTGTGGGGATACCTTCAGCTTGATCGTTGATTCAGGGAATTCACCTGCACATGCAATGGATTTCCTCAATGAAGTCAAAAAAATGGATATCGCACCTGTAAATTTTCTAGTCATTACACATTGGCATTGGGACCATATATTTGGTATTCATACGATGGGATTATTAACAATTAGTTATGAAGAAACGAAGAAAAAGATAAATAATTTGAAAACTCTAAAATGGGATGACACTTCACTAGACTCGCGCGTTGGAACGGGTGAAGAAATTGAGTTTTGTAGAGATATGATAAAACGTGAAATGCCTACACGAGATGATTTGAAATTGAAGGCGCCAGATTTATCCTTTAATAATAAGATCGAGGTTGATTTGGGTGGCGTGTCCTGTGTAGTTGAGCATGTTGGTGGGGTTCACGCAGAGGATTCATGCATTATTTATATTCCTGAAGAGAAAGTTATGTTTCTAGGTGATTGTATATATCAGGACTTTTACAGCGGAGCATGGAGCTACAACAAAGATGAACTTTACATCCTATTAGATAAAATAAAAAAGTACGAAGTAAATTATTATGTGACAGGGCATCAAGATCCAAAGACGTACGTAGAAATGTGGACGTTTTTGGATGAGTTAACTAGGATCGGAGAAATTGCGGGTAAAGAAATAGACCTTGAGAAAGCTGTTACTAGATTTAACGAAGTACGAAAGACAGCACCCAATAAAGAACAACTCGAGTATATTGAAAACTTTGTAAGTGGTAATCGCAAACTAGTTTAAATTTTTCCACACCGTCATTTGAGGATCAAATACTAACTAATCGTGATATGGGAGGTGCATGGACATGCTCATTTCTAACCACCTAGAACAATATAAATCGACAATACTCTCGCTACCGAAGGATTCCTCGTTAACTAGGGAGGATCTGCAGGTGGATAAGCTTCTAATGAAGCGTAGCGGTGAAATTGAGATGTACTATGCACCACATAATGAGTACATGAATCCTTTTGCAAAGGTAATCATTTTAGGGTTAACCCCTGGTTTTACACAAATGAGGATTGCTATACAAGAAGCGATTATAGGCCTCAAAGCGGGTCTTTCAGATGAAGAGGTCTGCAAAAAAGCTAAAGAAGTGGCGAGATTCGCGGGTTCCATGCGGAATACGTTAATTCATATGCTAGATACACTAAAACTCCATCAATATTTGAATCTGTCCTCAAGTGCTGAATTGTTTCAGGAGGAGCAAGCTATACTGCATACCACCTCTTTATTACGGTTTCCCGTATTTGTAGGTAAGAAAAATTATAGCGGAGCTCATCCCAATTTACTCTCCAACTCGTTACTTAGAGAATATGGGCTAACGTCTTTAGAGGAGGAGCTAGGGTTCCTGAGCCAAGCTTTAATTATTCCTCTAGGAAAAACAGTGGAAGGAATGCTTCAGCTTTTGGTGTCTGAGGGCAGGCTAGATCCACGGCGCTGTTTATGGGGATTTCCTCATCCATCTGGAGCAAACGGACACCGATTTAAGCAGTTTTCCAGCCATCAAGACGACTTGACAAAGACGCTGCAAGATCATTTATGGAACAACTGAGCTCATTCATATGAAATCAAAGAAATAATGGATGACATAAAAAAATATCGGGATGAACGTAAAATGTGGTAGATACACCGACTGTACTTTTGGCGTAAAGCAAAGATATAAGATCGATCGCCCTACTTATGATACGTTGAACCGTATTATTAGGTAGGTTTTTTTACATACACTTGGAGGTCTATTTCTACTGATAGATTTTCTATGGTTAATCTATCCATTTACATCAATTAGTAGAATCATAGACTAAGATACAAGCGTTATTGCTTCTTCAGCAATATATATATGTTGTATGTAAATATTGTTGGAGGTTGATCACATGAGAAAGAGAATTTCATCAATGAAAAGAATTAAACGTAATCCTAGCAAAATAACGAAAAAGGTAAGAAAGCCAAAAAGAATTCGTATCAGACAAGCAAATGCGTACGAATTACAAGTATTTAGATTGGTAAATGAAGAACGAACAAGTCGGGGTATTGCTGCACTAACTCTTAATTCAACGCTAACAGATCTAGCGATTTTGAAATCAAGAGATATGAGAGACAACAATTATTTCGGTCATACTTCTCCAACCTATGGAACTCCGGGGGAAATGTTAGATCGTTTTGGGGTCAATAATCGCGCTTATGGAGAAAATATTGCAGCAGGTCAAGCAACACCTGAAGATGTGATGAGAGTATGGATGAATAGTACAGGTCATAGAGCCAATATTCTGGATCCTCGCTTTACGGATATTGGAGTTGGGTACGTAGCAGGAACTGAAACAAGTCGATATCGAACGTATTGGACACAATTGTTTATTCAGAAACCGTAATCCAAAAAAATAAAAAAGGCATACTGAATAGTTGTATTCAGTATGCCTTTTGAGTGTCTGAGCTTGCCTCGAAGGATGTATCACCACTGTTCATTAAGATACATTCCATAGATATTACTTATTGAAATCCATCTGAAGCAGTCGAACTGGCTCAGGATGCGCTATCAGAATATACTACGCTATATGTTTCGCCCTTCTCCTGCTCCTTATGCTGATTCCATACTTGTTTGATCTCTTCGGTTAATTGGCGCCAAGGCGTTTCTTCTGAGGATATACAATTCCCATAGTGCCAGCGTCTTTAACGTATCGTCATCAAATAAATCAAAGGTGCTAAATAATCATTCCACATAAATGTAAATGTAAAATTAGCAAAGGTAGATAAGCCTGCTGCGGATAATGGCATAACGATTCTCCAGAAGATAGTCCACTCGCTATTACCATCTACTCGAGCAGCTTCATTCAGTTCATGAGGCCTACATATTCCACAAATTCTTGCGCAGCGAAAAGGAAAGTGATGATTGGGATCGGATTCTTAGAAACCTTCGTGATCCGCAGATGACTTTTTGAACAAGCTCTAAAAGTAGGCTTCGAAGTAGTCATAATATAAGATGTTTGTGAGTATTATGGAGAATACGGTTGCCTGGTATTTAAATTCTGAATAGGGTAGATAAATTGGCGATTATTTAACAAATAACGAAAAGAGTTGAGTATGATGGGATTAAACTGGCATGAAGATTTTATTTTTAATCTGGCAAGTCTTGTCCGTCCAAAGGTATATGTGGAACTAGGAATACAGCAATGTAGGCTTTTTAATCGAATAATTCCTCTGGCTGAACGCTTGATAGGAGTGGATGTTACCCCAGATTCAGGTAATTATATGGGAAAGTCAAACAATGTTCAATTTTTTAATGGTGCCACACAGGAATTTGCTAAGGAATTAGAGGTTAACCCTTTGCAAATTGATATGTTATTCATCGATGCAGATCATTCAAAAGAAGCAGTGTTACAAGACTTCAGGGCCTTCTTCCCATTTGTTGTACCACATGGATTAATCTTATTGCATGATACGCATCCTGAAAATGAGCATATGATGCACCCATCTTTGTGTGAGACTGCCTATCAAGCAGTTGAAGAATTATCTAAGGAAACAGAATTGTATGAAATGATGACGATCCCGATTTCGCCAGGATTAACGATTTGTAGAAAACGTCAGATGCAATTATCGTGGAAGGAAAAGTAAATGAGGATCTAAATGGTTGGAATAGATCTACGTGGAGGGGCTTTCCTATAACAAGGGAAAGCCCCTCCAGCCATTTGTTCGGCTGAGGAGCTACGATGAATTAGAAATAATGTGGATATAAGTTTTGGTGTGTCCAGATCCACTCTTTCATCTCTAATATCATTTGTTCATAATTAGGTACTTCGAATGAAAAGTCCCTTCGGGTATTTATTAATGTTTTGTTAGCATTAACTGAATTACAGGGCACAATACGTAGTTTATTAGCCTTAAAGTTTGTATTAAATAGTTGTAATAAATCGAATTTATTGATACTTATGTTATTAACAAGATGATATATTCCCGTTACTTCTTCAATGGCTGCTCTTTCCATAGCTTTGGCTAAAGTTAAAGTAGTCACACCAGTCCAAATAGCTCCTGTAAATCCGTTAATGGCTCCTTCTTGTTGCATAAACCAATTAAGTAGGCCAATGCCATCTTTTTTCATATCTGGACCAATAATAGAATTTCTGAAGGTTAAATTCTTATGATCATTCACTTCGCCCAAAGCTTTTGTTCGATCATACAAAGTTTCACCATCATAATTACTATTTTCAAAGTATGGTGCTGACTTTCCAGAGAAAACACAATCTGTACTCATATGGATGAGTCTAGTATTGGTGTCTTTCAATATATCAATAATGGCGTGTGGTAAGTAACTGTTTAGATAGATAGCTTGTGATGGATCTAAATCACAAGCTTGGTTTAAAACCCCTATGCCATTTATGATCACATCATAATCCTCTTTAAGTAGGACCGAATGCAATGAGAAATGTTCTGTAATTTCACCATTGATATTCTCGCAATAAGGGAAGGATGTTCGCGAAAAGGTAGTGACTTCGTGACCCTGTTCATATAAATATAATGAGATGGTGTGACCAGCCATTCCAGCTGCCCCGAGGATTAGGAATTTCATTGTAATCCTCCATTCCATTTGAGGAGTTCATCTTTAACAAATGTAAGCTGTAACAACCTCTCTTTTATTTCCTCTACCGAAAGTATTGTTGTATTATTCGAGTTATATTCAGCCGTTAAAGTAATTTTAGGGGAGCCTTCTTCAAGGTATTTTCCATAATTTAGATCTCGGTTATCTGCTGGGATTTTATAAAAGTCTCCCATATCCATTGCCTTTGCTGCTTCTTCTCTAGTAAGAAGTACCTCGTAAATTTTTTCGCCGTGACGAGTACCAATAATTTCAATTTCATTATCCGCGTCAAATAATTCTATCAGTGCTTGTGCTAAATCTGATAAGTAAGAAGCTGGAGATTTCTGAACCATGATATCACCATTATCTGCATTGTTAAACGCATATAGAACTAACTCTACCGCTTCTTCAAGGCTCATAATAAAGCGGGTCATTTGGGGATCAGTAACCGTCAATGGTCTCCCAGTCTTAATTTGTTCTATGAACAATGGTATGACCGATCCACGGGATGCCATAACGTTTCCGTATCTAGTTCCACAAATTAATGTTTTGTCAGGAGTGACTAATCTAGACTTGGCAATGAATACCTTCTCCATCATAGCTTTTGAGATCCCCATGGCATTTACAGGGTATGCTGCTTTATCTGTAGATAGACAAATAACCTTCTTTACACCTGCGTTTATCGCTGCAGTTAATACATTCTCTGTTCCAAGTATATTTGTCTTTACGGCTTCTACAGGAAAAAACTCGCAAGATGGGACTTGTTTTAGGGCCGCAGCATGAAAAATAAAGTCCACACCATACATAGCATTATTTAAACTACTAATATCACGTACATCCCCAATAAAAAATTTAATCTTATTATTGTTATATAAAATTCGCATATCATCTTGTTTTTTTTCATCTCTTGAAAATATTCTGATTTCCTTGATATCCGTATTTAAAAAGCGTTCTAATACCACATTTCCAAATGAACCAGTACCACCAGTGATGAGTAATGTTTGATTTTTAAACATAGAATGATATCTTCATCCTCCCTTCTATGAGGGTCGTTCCAGAAATATGACAACGCATATTGTATTATTTGAGTCCTTTTAAATGCAAGTTGGATTCAGAATCTTCTCTATAAAAGTTGTACCAATAGGCTAATATCCCAGTGTATTTAGATTTGGGATTCATATCAACTAACGCTCTATTAAAATCCCAATCACCCGCAATATCCCTTCTATTTGTGAATCTTGCCTCACCTATAAAACTTCTTCTAATAATTTTAAATTGCCCACACCACTGATAACCATCAGTTGGGGATTTAAATAACATGTTTCCATCCTTAGTTATCATATTGTAATAATACATGTCATAATCTCCGTCAACTTGTGCTAATACTTCTCTAATAGCAGGTAAGTAATGATCATCACTATCAATGATTGCTACATAATCACCCGTTGCCTCAGCGATACATCTATTGTATGAATTACTGGCACCGATATTTTTTTCATTCACTAATATTTTTAATTGTGGACAGCCCTTTTTATAATCTTCTAATATTTCTAATGTATTATCAGTTGAACCATCATCACATACTAAAATTTCATAAGCATATTCTTTGGGAATACTATCTAACATGGTCTCAATCCATCTTGCACTATTATAAGCCGGAGTTAAAAAACTAATGTTCATAAAATACCTCAATTCTCTAATTGTTTGTAATGCCAGGGTATTGCATATTCACTTTACAAATGCTTAGGGTTGTAACCCACGGGAAAAGTTAAATACGACACATCGTCTATGTAAGCATCGTGAATAAATCAGTTGCCTCATCCAGAACCATTCTTGTATGAGTAATTAGGATTAAAACTAGGCCTTTTCCTTAATACTATATGCCAGTTATCGTCTAATATTTCCGAATAAATTGGATGACTATTCTTATTTGCCGTTTGAGTGATACGGTGAACCGCACCATGAGAAAGTTAAGTGAATCTTAAGGATTAGAACATAACAGATCCTTTTCAACAGGGAAGAGACGGAATTAAGGGCACGATGGCCTGCCCCCTACCTACGATTAAAGAATAATAATGATTAATGAAAGGACACCGAATAAGGTGCCCTTTCACTACATGAAATCGAAAAAATAACGGATCACGTGGAAAAAGACTGGTGAGGTGTAGGTCAAGCTATCGACCCGACTTAAGTAGCTTTTTTTCAAAGCATCGAACTTATCGCCATCGCCGATTAACAAATCTCGCTTCAGAACGGAAACCGTTAAGCTGCCGAAGAAACCGCTCATGCTAATTAGCATGCCGGATAAGAGCCCGAAAGTCGGATTAAGCGGTGTCAGGTAAGGGTAGATCAGATACGAGACCCCTGTCGTTACGATAAAGGCGAATGCGAAGCCTTCCCAAGTCAAATTGGGATTGGCCGTTGGGACTATCTTTCGCTTGCCGAAATAGAGCGATGCCAGATGGTGTATTACATCATTAAGCTGCGTTAATACGACTAGAAACAGTACTAGCGATGCCCCATACTGCGGTGTAGCAAATTGGAAATAGGCCAAGTGACTAAGTCCGAAGACCATCAGCATAAGTCCCCATTGGGTCGAGCTGACGCCGTGCAGAAAGCCTAACGTTCCTTTGTTTATCAATCGCGGGAGCGGTAGGAGCAAGAATACATAGACAGGGATAAAGACAATAAACATTCCGTACCACTCAATATAAATCCAATAGAACTGTAGGGGAATGGATAAGTACGCCCACAGAAAGAGTCGGCGGTCGGCTTTTCTCGACTTGATCATGGAGAAATACTCTTTCAGAGCTAAAAAGGTGAGTACCATTAGGGTTAGCAGTGAAACGACCGGGTTGAAAAGGGTTGCCAAGCAAAAGATGAAGAGCATGCCCCACCAGGTCTTAATTCGAGAGCCAATGGGCGTATAGTCTTTATTCGGTAGTATTCTGCCTATCAGAAAATAAATCAATTGGATGACCGATAAGGCTGCAAAAATAAGCACTAACGTTAATAGCGAACTGTCCATTGCGGATCACCAACTTATGACATGATAGGATTCCAATAAAGGGATCATATGTTATTATGAAGGAAATGCTTGCAATTGATAAGGGGAAATTTTCTAAATGGAAGCTGATCGCTCGGTCTTTATTTTACTTACAAATACCGGAACCATTTTTACGAGAGTCATTAAGACCTATACAAAGGCACCTTATAATCATGCCTCGATCTCCTTTGATCGTGAACTTTCGGAGTTGTATAGCTTTGGGAGAAAGCATCCAAATAACCCTCTGAATGGTGGTTTCGTGAAGGAAGATATTAAGACGGGCACGTACAGTAAGTATCCGAATACCACATGCGTGATCTATGAGCTTCAAGTATCCGAACGTGAAATTGAGAAGATGAGGCGAGTCCTACAGGTCTTTATCCAAAAACACCAAAAGTATCTCTATAATTTTCTAGGTGTTATTGGCATTGCACTGAAAGAACCCATTGAATTCAGCAACTCCTACTTTTGCTCACAATTCGTCGCAGAAATTCTGGAACGTTCCGGAATAAAGATATGGAGTAAGTTACCTGCGCTTGTAACCCCAGATGATTTCCGGAAAAGCAATCGGCTACATTTGATCTATGAAGGGAAGTTAAGCGAGTACGAGCAATTAAAACAGCCCCCGTGTTGAACACCGAGGACTGCGATATTAGCTATGCAGGTTTATTTCAGGAATAAAATCGCTTGATGAGTGTGCTCCAGCTTAGTAAGTGTCTCTTCATATTGCATAGAAGCATAAGCAAAAAATAAGATATCAATAACAACCAACTGTGCCAAACGAGAACTGGTTGCCCCACTTCGTAGCGTAGCTTCTGGTGCTACCGGTGTATATAGCATCATATCTGCCAATTCGGATATCTTGTGGTTACCAAACCGGGACAGACCAATGGAACGGACGCCATATTGCTTTGCAACCTGAAAGAGTTGAACTACCTCTCTGGTATTGCCGCTGTAAGAGATACCCATAAATAAGGCCTGAGGTGGAGCACTTGCCAGCGCGGCGGCGATGAGATGCTCGTCCTGTAGAGCGAAGGCTGGCTTACCGAGGCGAAGCCACTTCTGTGCAGCATCGGCTGCCACGATTGCAGAAGCTCCGACACCATACATATAAATCACGGACGCTTCACCAAAGCTTCTTACTACTTGATCAATCATCTCAGGATGTACATGCAACATGGTATCCTGAATCGCTTGAATGCTATTGGATACGGTTTTGCGAATGACATTATGTACCGATTCATTATTTTCGATATCGTAATAACCTGGCTTTTGAGGCTTAGCATTATCGACGGATAGGCGGACCTTTAAATCCGGAAAGCCCCTTAAACCGAGCGAACGGCACAGCCGGGTAATGGCAGCAGCACTTGTCCCCGCTTTCTCTGCAAGCATATGAATGCTTAGCTTAGAGATTTCCTCAGGATGGTCCAACATATATCTGGCCGCCTTACGCTCTGATTCCGGTAGTTGCTCGAGCATAGTCTCCATTTGCAACACAATGCTTCCCGACACTTTAAATCCCCTCTCCACAAGCATAAACGGCCTCGCCGTCATTTAGCGGTGAAGAAACGTTTAGCGTTGAAATATAAGCCTATTTGTAAGCAGAAATATTTATAATTCTTATAATTTGAAAAAACCGGCGGTTCAGTCATACCCCGCCGGTTCTACTAATAAGATTTGGAGGCGTATCTAACCGCCTAATCATTAGCAGTTTCTAATCTTTATTATGCTCTACAAGCATCTGTTTTGTAAAACCAAAGAAGTAAGTTAACAAGAATCCAGCGACATAAGAAATAATTAACCCCAATAAGTACACTAACACGGTAGCACCAAATCCCATTTGACCCTTAAGAAGAGGAATCAAGACTAGACCCGATGGTCCTATCGCCACAGTACCGACAAAACGATCCGTCATAGCGAACAGTCCTAGTAAAGCTCCACCGAATCCACCACCCAGACATGCAGTGATAAACGGTCGTCCGAGGGGAAGACTTACGCCATATATTAGAGGTTCACCGATTCCAAGGAAACCAACCGGTAGTGCTCCTTTAATCAAATTACGTAATCTTGAGTTTTTATTTAGCTTAATATAGATGGCAATAGCCGATCCGACCTGACCTGCTCCAGCCATAGCTAGAATAGGAAGTAGCGCCGTATATCCAACTTGAGTAATTAATTCCGCATGAATTGGAATGAGCGCCTGATGCAGACCGAACATAACCAGTGGTAGGAATAGAGTAGCTAGCAAGAATCCTGCAAAAGGTCCACCATGTGCTAGCAACCAGATCGTAATGTCACCGATACCTTGAGATATAATACCGCTTACAGGCATTAAGAAGAATACCGTCACTAGACCCACGATAAGAAGTGAAAGTGTTGGTGTAACAATAATGTCGATAGCAGTCGGTACCCGTTTACGAAGGAATTTCTCTAGGACTGAAATAAGTCCCGCAGCCAAGATCGCACCGATTATCCCGCCTTGCCCTGCGTTTAGCTTGATCTCACCGAATAAGGGATATACATAAGAAATATTAGCAACAGCAGGGGCTACAATGATAGCAGCGACTGCCCCACCGAGCGCCGGTGTTCCTCCAAATTCCTTGGCAGCATTTATACCCGCAAAGATCGTCAGATAACCAAAGAAGGCAGAACCGATAACCCCTAGAATTGGTTGCAGAGTCAATAACCATGAAGCGTCATTCCCTGAAGTAATCAGATTGTTTAGTAGACCTGCGATCCCATTAATGATACCTGCACCTACAAGGGCCGGAATAAGTGGAATAAAGATATTACCGATTTTACGTAAAAAGTTTTTAAAAGGTGTGTTGTTCTTCTTCTTTAGGTTAGCCTTGATATCAGTACTCTCCTGAACCTTCGTCCCTTCACTAGAACCGCTCGTAGACGCCGATTGGATCAACTTTCCGAACTCCTCTGTTACCTTGTTTACAACACCCGGTCCGAGAATGATCTGATAATCCTCATCATCTACAACACCGAGTACACCATCTACCTTCTTCAACTCAGCTTCATTGATCTGACTGTGGTCTTTAATCGAAATACGCAATCTGGTCATACAATTCGTGAAATCGCCAACGTTACCGCTTCCACCAATCGTATTCAAGATCCCTTTTGCCGTTTCTCCATACTTGCTCATCTGCTTAGCCTCCTATGCTCATGTGTTACAAATTTATTTAAAGTTCACTTACCGCAGGTGCGATAAAACCCTGGGATCGTTCTAACTTTTCGCAAGCTTCTACATACGTACAGCCTGTCAGAATCATCAAAATGGCTAGTTTTGGCTTGCGCTCTGCCAATTCAAGTGTTTTCTCTGCTGTTGGAAGATCACAAGAAGTTGCTTCCATAATAATGCGTTTAGCACGTTCTACCAATTTCTCGTTAGAGAGTTGGACATCAACCATTAGATTTCCGTAGACCTTACCTAGTCCGATCATAGAGGCCGTAGATAGCATGTTACACACTAATTTTTGCGATGTACCAGCCTTCAAACGGGTTGATCCAGTCAGAACTTCAGGGCCATTCTCTACTTCAATGGTAATGTCAGCATATTGGCTAATGGCTGCATCTTTATTACAGCTAACGCTGATTGTCACAGCTCCCACGCTTCTCGCATACTCCAGACCACCAATTACATAAGGTGTTCTTCCGCTAGCAGCGATTCCGACTACAGCATCTTCTGCTGTAAGATTTAAGCTCTGTAAATCTGCAACTCCGAATTCTTCCCGATCCTCTGCACCTTCTACAGCTTTAATGAAGGCATTGCTACCGCCGGCAATAAGACCCACAACCATTTCTGGAGATGTTCCAAAGGTAGGGGGACATTCAACAGCATCTAGAAGACCAATGCGACCACTAGTTCCAGCTCCCATATAAATAAGGCGTCCTCCACGACGTAGCGACTCCGTAATCGCCGTAACTGCCTGTGCAATATTAGGAATTTGTTCTTTAACTGCATTTGCTACTTTAGCATCTTCTTCATTCATAACCGTTAGCAGCTCAGTAACACTCATTTGATCCAAATGCATCGTGCGTTGATTTCTTGTCTCAGTTGTCAGGTTTTCTAACATATCTAAAAACTCCCTTGTTGTATAAAATCAATTCTTGATACGTTTTATTGTAGCGCTTCCAACATGAAATTTCAATATAAAATTTCAATATATATTTAAAATATATAAAATAATATATCACTTATGGTGTCAGTATTCGACCTAATCGGTATGGGAATCCTTTTACCCTCGTGTTATTCCAACTTCTCTGCCGTGGCTCTGGAGGAAGGAAATAAGGTATATTTTCTTGGTTTTTAGCTCTAATATATGTATTAACAGAAAACGCTTAAATAACCTCTTTGGCGATCCAAGGAGGTTATTTATGTTTCCTCATGATGACAGGCAAGGGAACTGGTCTCTCCTAACGAATGGTCGTTGGAGCTAACCAATCAAACGTCGGGATATTTCTTAATAGTCCAAATGCTAGAGTTAAGATTAACATAACACCCATAATGATATGGGTAAGAATTCGCATGTTCTTCTTGTGTACAATGAAGTACATCAGGGATAACGGAAGTAAAATGAACACCAAGGGGTTATATCTAAAGGCTTGAACAGAATCAAATCTGAACAAGGAAAGGATAAGCCTTGTGGTGCCACATCCAGGGCAATAAAGTCCAGTAAATTCATGAAACACACAAGGAACAGTGATATTTGTCAAAGGCAACCATACTTTTAAATATATAATCCCAATAACGCCAAGTGAGACACCCCGGAATAATAGCGGGTGTCTCTTTCTAAGAATAGTTAAGTTATGCAAGTTTATTGACATCTGCTTGAACCAAAGCATGCGTTACGATACTCATACCGAAGAGATTGAGAATAAGATAAATAACAGAATTATCTGTTTCAGACATACCGCGTTGTCTTTGTGCTTCTGCAACATGCTGGCCTATCTGATAGGACCAAATGAAGCTCCATACACCACATGTAATTAATGTTAGAAGGAGATGCTTACCTCCTGTAAATGATGGATCTCTACTTAGCCTGCCGACATCGTTAGTTAGAACAATAAACCAATAGATGCCATAAATTCCACAAGTAATCAAAGACAAAATAATTGCGCCTACTACACCCCTTTGGGTAACCATTGTACACCATCCTTATGAAATATGTATTTGTAGAACAAGATGGCCTGGAATCGAACTCACGAGTAGATTAACAGGTCACAGGTCGAAGTTATTCGGATATAATTCAGTGTCAGTATCTTACATAAAAAGAAAAAAATCGACAACAATATTATAATAAAATATGGATATATATACAAGATAAAAATATTGAATAGGACTATCGACTCTATACATATGTTATTTTAGTGAATAAGTAGGTTCACCATTCTAGTTAGTAGTTGAATACAATTTTGAACATATTCTTGTTCTTCTCTTCCCAATCTTCTCTGTCCAACCGTAAATCATCAAGATGCTGTTCTATATTTTTTGAAGTCATATATACACCAAAGTAAGAAGGGACTTTGGTAATCTCTTTATGTAGCATTCGGTAGAGCATGAGATTGCCGGTACTTTTTGAAAAGTGTGAAAGATCATTATAATATTCTTCACGATTCAATGAACTCATCGATATATCATGATAGCCTGAAAAATCCCAAACTGGTGTAATTGCTACTAATTTCCTCTTCCATTCCTCAAAATTGTTCCATAAGTTGTTTTGCCAGAATGTCTCCAATAATATTGCATGAATAGGGCTAATATATATATATAATTCAAGATTATTATGTTCACATAGATCTTTAATCTTTTTAATGTATAACATACTATCTAATGATAACTGAGATGTAGTGGGATACGATTGTAATGTATTTTCATTGATATTAGGAGGGTAGACTAGAGTTTCATCAAAGCTACCATCGCCTAAATATCTATTTTCTGTATATGTAGTCGTTTTATTGAGGTTATCAATAATAACCTTTCGGCTATCGTTTAGAGTTTTTTTCGACAGTAAAGTTGCAAATATATCTTGTGTGTAAAAAGAGGAATTCAATCTTTTTTCATCAAAACTTGCATGGTTGAGGTAATTTTTGTCGAAAACTTCAAAATCTAATCCCAGGAAAACAGTGTGTAAGTTCTTATTAACTTTTATCATGTATTCTAAATATTTTAGATCAATATAAGGAGTAGCCGCTGGAAGTCCTAAGTTATAGGCATTTTCGCCAGTTAAAGATTTAATTTCCGGAGGATTTAGCCTCATAGCTCTTGAAGTTCCCAGCACAATGGTTTCAGGATGGTACTTCTTACTTTGGTAAGCCTTAAATTGATAGGGATCACTCGTTGTACTTTTTTGATAATTATAGCGTTTACCTGAAAAGTGATAAAATCCGTAGGGATCAATAACGTAATTCACGGCTGCAATTATAAATAAAACAAAGACTGTTAAAGATAGGGTAAATAGCGTCCACTTTTTATATGTTGTCATGATCTCACCTTAGAATTTGAAATATAAGAATTCAGATACTTTAGTTAAACTTAATACGGAGTAGATAACGATTATGATGGTGATAATAGCATTAATAAATGTAGGTCTAAACGATTTCATTTTTTCAGAGGTATTTTTAAATAATAATACTATGAGGAGCCCCAGTAAGATTAATCCAACAGCCTGATACTTATCCATTA
Source organism: Paenibacillus sp. Y568 (assembly GCF_059445545.1). NCBI lineage: Bacteria > Bacillati > Bacillota > Bacilli > Caryophanales > Paenibacillaceae > Paenibacillus > Paenibacillus sp. Y568. Next base: position 180,979 of record NZ_JCAIUM010000005.1, on the reverse strand, counting down.
GAGGTGTACTAGCAAAGACGACCCCAACTATTGTAAGAGGACGTAAAGCTTGAGACAACTGTTCAGGTAAAATAAATCCGTTAAATCCAAGCATCGCCTTAATTAGTAAGGTAGCTTTATTGAGTTCACTTAGTTTGAAGAAGACGAGAGTTATGTTTAGATAGCCGAATGTAAGTATCCAAGATAAGATTATAGGAAGCTTTATGTTCAATTTACTCCACATCCGACAGATAATGATACCAACTCCAGCGAGGAATCCCCAGATAATAAAATTCCAACCTGCACCATGCCAGATTCCACTCAAAGTAAATAGTAGAAGTAGAGTAACATTGGTTTTAGCATTTGTACTAGGTTTAAAGGGTAAGAAAGAAAATACTTTCTTTGATAGGAAGCGATTCATTGGAAAGTATACATATTCATATAGAAAACGGGTTAATGTCATGTGCCACCGTGAAGTCATTTCCTGAAAATTGGTGGATTTATATGGCGAGTTAAAATTAATAGGTAGTTTTATGTTAAATAACAATGCTAATCCAATAGCCATATCTGAATAACCGGAGAAGTCAAAGTATAATTGAAAAGTATATGAAAGTATGACAATCCATGCATCGAAGAAAGTAATAGTATCCAAATATTGAGTACCATCTAATACGGTGGTTGAAAAATGATCAGCAAGTATGACCTTTTTAAATAAACCAATAGAAAACGCGAAAATCCCTAATGCGATATTCTCAAAATTTATTTTTAGATTCTTAGAACTTTGAAATTGAGGCATCATGAATCTGTGATGCACAATAGGCCCAGCAATTAGATGGGGAAAAAAGGTAATAAATAAAGTGTAATTAATTATGTTGTAGTTTTCTACTTTACCTTTATAGCAATCTACTATGTAAGTTATTTGTTGGAATGTAAAGAAACTGATGGCTAATGGTAAGGTGAGATTCAACAAAGAGATATGTGTTGCTAACAGTGCATTGAGATTAGTTAGGAAAAAGTCAAAATATTTGAAGTATCCTAAAAAGCCTAAATTGAATACAATTCCAACGATAAGGACCCATTTTTTCTTGTGAAAAATGAGAGATTTACCGATGATAAAATTAATAGTTATAGAAAGAAAAATGAGTAACAAATACTGCGGATTCCACCAACCATAAAAGAATAGAGAACTTAAGGCTAACCATGCTCTTGCAATATAAAGAGGAGCAATAGAGTTAAGATAAAAGTAAATCACAAACACAATAGGTAAAAAGAAAAAGATGAACTGCGGAGAATTGAAAAGCATAAGTACACTTCCTATTATGTAAGTTATATATGGAGCAACTTGTGGTTACTGTTCGGACAACAGATATTTCAAGGTAACTAAAATATTATAATTGGAGAATCACTTAAGGGATAGTGACTGCTGTCATTATTTTGTCATATGACAAAATCTATATTCTAGTAATGAACTATCTACCCAGTTTATGGTACATTTTAAATAGTGTCATACGGAAGGTTAGTGAATAAGGGGGCAAGGGAACAATTATGATCAAGAGAGCTTTAAAATGGTTAAGTTGGATTGTGCTTATTCTAGTGACTATTATTGTAATATTTCTTATCTATGTTACAGTAGATGATTACAAGCCTGCCGCAGAAATTCAGCTACACACGGATCATAATCAGGGTGAAGAGCTAAAACAAGGTGAACCATTCACCGTGACTACATTTAATATTGGTTATGCTGGACTCGATCAGGAACAGGACTTCTTCATGGATGGTGGAACCAGGTCACGCTCGAGTAGCAAGAAGCAGACAGAAGTCAATTTATCATCGATAGCAGAGTTTTTAAAAGATACCCGCTCAGATTTATATCTATTGCAGGAAGTCGATGTAAATTCCTCGCGCAGTTATCACATCAATGAACGCTCAGAATTAAGTAGTCTTCTTCCAGAATACAGTAGCACGTTTGCCATCAATTATAAGGTGCCGTGGGTTCCCATTCCTTTAATGCATCCAATGGGGTCGGTGCATAGTGGGTTACTAACGTTGTCCAATGTACATAGTACATCTCATACGCGTTTTGATCTGCCTGGCAAAGAAAGCTGGCCAGTGCAGCAGATGGAGTTAGATCGTGCACTTATGGCAAGCCGATTCCCAGTAGATAACGGGAAGGAACTTGTACTGATTAATCTGCATTTATCAGCTTTTGATAAGGGTGGTGTAATACGCAAGCAACAAATCGAATTCCTAGAGAGTTACATCAGACAGGAGACGGGGAAGGGGAACTATCTGATCTTGGGTGGTGACTGGAACCATTCCCTGCCGGGAACAGATCCGAAGAATTTCGCTACACAGCAAGAGTGGCCGGAATGGCTACAATCTTTTCCCGAGACGTTCCGTGCAGAGGGCTACCAATGGGCCAATGATCCAACTACACCAAGCGTACGGACACTCGACATACCTTATATAAAAGGTACCAATTTCACTGCTGTCATTGATGGATTCCTTGTCTCACCTAATATCGAGATTGTAAAGGTGAGCGGGCACGATCTACGCTTTAATCATAGTGATCATAATCCGGTCACAGGAAACTTTATTCTAAAATAGAACTAAAGAGGTAAAAGGGTTGTATATCAGTATAATAAATCATAGGTAACAACAACGAATGGAGAGCATTTAAATCATGTCTAATTTACCAAATTGCCCGAAATGTCATTCAGAATACACTTACGAAGATGGAATTCTTCTTATATGCCCGGAATGTGCTCATGAGTGGACTTTAGAAGTAGAGAACGGAAGTAATGAAGAACAGAAGGTCGTTAAAGATGCGAATGGAAACGTCTTACAGGATGGTGATTCTGTCACCATTCTTAAAGATCTTAAAGTAAAAGGCAGTTCATCCGTATTGAAAATAGGAACAAAAGTAAAAAGTATACGGTTGGTTGATGGTGATCATGATATTGATTGCAAAATCGATGGTTTCGGAGCCATGAAATTAAAGTCCGAATTTGTTAAAAGGATCTAATGTTAGAATAAAAAAAACGTCCAGTGCTTGTTCAGCATCGGACGTTTTTTTATATACAGAATGGATAGGGTACTCTTTATTTAAACAATTTGGTGATTCGTTCTAATGCCTCTTCTAGAATGGATCTTGGACAAGCGAAGTTAATACGCATATAACCCTCGCCACCTATACCGAACCAAGAGCCTCCATCTAACAGCACCTTCGCTTCTTCGTGTAGTTTTTTCTCGAGGTCCTCCTCATGTATACCCGTTTCTTTGAAATCAAGCCATGCTAAGTAAGTGCCTTGAGGTTTAATCAATGTAACATTAGGCATCCGTGTCTTTACGAAATTGTCCATGAAATCTACATTGGCATCTAAGTATGCTAACAATTGATCGAGCCATTCAGCACCTTCCTCCGTATATGCAGCAGTAGTTGCTACAATTCCGAATAGATTGAGGCTACCAATGGATGACTTTTTCAATTCTAAATCAATTTTTTCCTTTATATGAGGGTTAGGGATAATAATATTTGAAGTTTGCAGTCCCGCTAGATTGAAGGTTTTGCTAGGGGCTGTGCAGATGACAGCATTCGAAGCAAACTCCTCGCCTAATAGAGCATAAGTCACATGTTTATTCCCCGGTAGAATCAAATCGTTATGGATTTCATCTGCGATGACAATGACATTGTGCTTGTTGCATATTTCCCCTAATTGCCGAAGTTCTTCGTGGCTCCATACAAGTCCCAATGGGTTATGAGGACTACACAGGATGATCATCTTCGCTTGAGGATCCTTAGCCAATTCCTCTAAATGCTCGTAATCCATCTTATATTTCCCGTTCTCTAGCTTCAGCGGGTTATTGGCTACAATTCTATCATTAGCCTCAATCGTATTTCTAAAAGGATAATACACAGGCTCCTGGATAATGATCTTATCCCCTTCGGCAGACAAGGCTCTAATGAAGAAGTTTAAGGCAGGAACAATTCCTGGAGTTGTTGTAACCCACTCCTTTTTAATATCCCAATCATGTCTTGATTTCTGCCACCAAGTGAGTGCCTTGAAGTACTCGTCTAAAGGTGAGCTGTAACCAAAAACGCCATGTTCAACTCGTTTGGATAGGGCATCAATGACAACTTCCGGTACACGGAAATCCATATCTGCAACCCATAGGGGAAGAACGCCTTCACTTTCAAAGCCTATAATTTCATTAAAAATAGCAGGATCCCATTTGATAGAGTTGGTGTTCTCTCTCGCAATCACTTTGTCAAAATCGTAATTCATGTTATGAGTCATCCTCCCAATTAGATTATACTTGCACTTTCGACTATAAATATGTATCAGTATAAACTTAATATTAGAATGAATCAAAGAAACTAGGGATTCTTTGATAACCCATTAGATATACAAAAAAGGAGATAACCTAATTGGTATAGGTCACTCCTTTAGTTAATGTTTTGTAAATTATTTTTTTATTGTTAGTCTTTTAGGTAATGCTGTGCGGTTAATGACAATGGGTCTTCCCGCTTTCAATTTTTTTGATATTGCCTTAGGGGTTTTAGGCAGTAGAGTTTCTCCACCTTTTAATCTTGTAGGTAATAGATTAAGGGTATTACCCGATTCAGATTGCCCTTGGCTAGTACTTGATATGAGATTGACTGTGTAGTTCGCATAGATGAAGCTGATATCGATTCTCCTAAATCCTACTCTTCTGCAGGTGGTACAACCCGTATCCCAGCACCATTGGAATGCCGAATTAGGGACTTGGGTATAGTAGGAACCCGACCACACGTTATTGTATGCATCCTCAGCATAGAAATAGAACGTACGTCCCCCGACGTATCCGAACCACACTGCTCTCGTCTGTCCAGGGTCCACGCGGTACCAGCCAATCTTTGTATAGGTGACAGGTCTACAATTGGGGTCTTGGTATGCGTAGGCAATATATACAGGTGAACTCGTGTTGTTGCGAAAATTAAGACTCATTGCACTCACTCCTTTTTAATAATCTTACGATGTATAATATGAAGATTTATCAAAAAGGAAATGGACAATCGTTGACTCTCAAATAATATTATATATTTCTAATAGGGTTGCCTCGGATACATATTGCGGTACACAGCTGGCGTTAGCGTTTCGAACTTTTTGAATGTTTTAATGAAGTATCCAGCATCGCAGAATCCTAATTCATCACTAATTTGATTAATGGATTGATCTGTTGTCTCTAGGAGTTGCTTAGCCCACTCAATTTTTAAACGGGGAGTAAAGACGGAGAATTTCTCTCCAGTTTCTTTCATAAATATGCGGCTAAAATAACTTGGGCTGATGTGGCATAGTTTAGCTAGTTCACTTAATGTCACATTTTCATTTTTATGTTGATAGATATAATCAAATGCAGGCTGAAGTAGTAGATTCAAAGAGTGAATTTCATTCGATGTAAACTTTTTGATCTGGTTATCAATAAGCGTACTGGATAGTTCATTCTGAATCGCTTGAATATTTCGATAATTGCGCTCAGATGAGTTAAGGGTATCTATAGAGTCGTTAGCTTGTTCCATGGATAAAGCCTTCTTATACATATCTATCGTTGCTGTCTTCGTGATCGCTTCTTCCACGATGTAGTTGCTCAATTGAAATAACATATCAGCGATAGTCGATACTTCTTCGTAAGATAAGGTCGGTAATGCAAGATAATCTTCTTCTAGATTCTTGAACTTGGTAGTTGTCTCTTCGTTAATCGGTCGAGATACAATTTGTTCGAGTGGTTGATCTATGTCTTTAAGTTTAACTTGTCCAGCCATGATAGCCCCAATATATTGATTATTAATAATAATTGGAATGGCAATATCAATAATATTGAAATGGCACATATAGATGTAGGGTTTATTCAATCGTACAGCTTCGAGTCCGCCCCGTGCATCACATTTCTGACAATAAGGAGATAGTACGGAATCCTTCCGTACACCCTGGCAGAAAGGTTGACAGTAACTATGTTTCGTAACGGGAATACCTTTGTAATCCACTGTAATGATCGCCATTTTGGTGACTAGCGCAAGAGAATCCTGCAGCGTATGCCATTTCTCTAGATCAATGATTTTATCTAAGTTAAACAACGAATGATTCATCAGTGCATGCTCCTAATACCGAATTGAATACATCCTAATTATACTATATTACGTTGATAACAAGACAAGATTATACCATTTAATAGATAATGACATAGAAACACAATTCGAAGTGAATAGCCTGTGAATAGAAGTGAAAATCAGGAATACAATATGAAAATGAACATAATTATACGATTAGAGTGAAATATGACAAGAAAACACTATCTGAAAGCGCTTAAAGTGGCGGTTTTAGTTCAATGTTTACGATTTGTAGTAAGACTATAATAGAAACATAATGAGGTAAAGGGGAGGAATTATGATGAGAAAAGCTTTTATTAGCCCAACGAAATATGTTCAGGGGGAAGACGAACTACTTAATTTGGGGTATTTTGTACAAACATTCGGTGATTCAGCGTTACTAATTGCTCATCCAGATGATGTGAATCGGGTAAAAGAGAAACTAGAATCCACTAAAAATAAATATAATATCACATTAGTTGAGAGCCATTTCCAAGGGGAGTGCACTCGTGAAGAAGTAAAGAGATTACAGGAATTAGCTCAAAAACATGCTTGCTCTTGTACCATCGGATTAGGTGGCGGAAAGGCTATAGATACGGCTAAATGTGTAGCAGAAGGGGAAGCCTTGATTATAGTTCCAACGATCGCAGCGACCGATGCACCAACAAGTCATTCGGCTGTTCTATATACATCAGACGGTCAATTCGATGACTACGCGTATTTTAAACAAAGCCCTAGTGTGGTTATGATTGATACGACAGTTATTGCAAATGCGCCTACAAGATTTCTTGTGTCTGGTATGGGGGATGCGCTCTCTACTTACTTTGAAGCTAGAGCAACCTCTCAGTCATACTCTAACGTCAATGCAGGCTTACCTTGTGGAGTTCGTGAAGGGACGTGTGGCCCTGCTAAGGGCACCAATACAGCATTAGTACTGGCTAAATTTTGTTATGAAACTTTATTAAAAGATGGTATTCAGGCAAAAGTAGCTTCTGATTGCAATTTAGTTACTCCTGCATTGGAGAATATTATAGAAGCCAACATTCTTTTATCAGGGCTTGGTTTTGAAAGTGGAGGTTTAGCTGCTGCTCATGCCATTCATAATGGCTTAACTTCACTGGAGGGCACACATCATTATTTCCATGGTGAAAAAGTAGCCTTCAGTACAATAGCTCAATTAGTTCTGGAGAATGCAGATAAAGATGAATTGAATGAAGTGATGGCTTTTTGTACAGCGGTGGGTCTTCCCATCTGTCTAGCAGACATTGGCGTAAATAGCATTTCATATGAAGAAGCGTTGGCAGTAGCCCGCAAAGCTTGTCTTCCAGAAGAATCTATTCATTCCATGCCATTCCCTATCACGGAGGAAGCTGTCGCATCAGCCATTATCGTAGCAGATCAACTTGGTCGGAAATACAAATTAAGTAAGGATGAATAACATGAAGAAAATAATGAATCAACCAGAAACACTAGTAAGAGAGATGTGTAATGGCTTAGTTATGGCACATCCCGATTTAGAGTTTATTAATAAATATAAGATTATTAAGAAAAAGGAAATCAATAAAGATAAAGTAACACTGATCAGTGGTGGAGGCAGTGGGCACGAACCCGCGCATGCTGGATTTATTGGAAAGGGAATGTTAGATGTTGCTGTGTGTGGTGATGTATTTGCTTCTCCTTCCCAGATTCAAGTGTACCAAGGCATCCGATCTGCTGTATCTGACAAGGGAACGTTGTTAATTATAAAAAATTACAGCGGAGATATTATGAATTTCAAGAATGCGGCTCATCTTGCCAGTGAAGACGGCATTGAAGTGGATTTCGTTAAAGTGGATGATGACATCGCAGTGGAGGATAGTCTCTATACGGTTGGGAAGAGGGGCGTTGCGGGCACTGTTTTTGTTCATAAAATAGCCGGTGCAGCAGCAGAACAAGGATTGTCCTTAAGCGAAGTAAAGGAAGCCGCTCAAAAGGCGATAGATCATACAAGAAGTATCGGATTTGCCTTTACTTCTTGTACGGTTCCTGCCAAAGGATCGCCAACCTTCACACTTAAGGATAATGAAATGGAGTATGGTGTTGGGATCCATGGAGAACCTGGAATTCGTAGAGAAGAATTAGTGTCTGCCGATGAATTAGCCAACAGAATGGTGAGCGCATTGTTGGAGAATCTGAAGATTGATCAGAGTGACGAGCAGGAAGTTGCCGTGTTGATTAATGGATTCGGTGGAACACCGTTACAAGAATTATATCTATTGAATAATTCCGTGATGCGCGAATTGGCATCTAGAAATAAGAAAGTCTATAAAGTATTTGTTGGAAATTATATGACGAGCATTGATATGGCTGGGGCTTCGGTTTCAATCATGGCGCTGGACGATTCGTTGAAGCAACTGTTAAGTGCAGCATGTGAGACACCTGCGCTTGTAGTTCATGAACCTTTTGAAGAAGTGAACTATACTGAGGTTGTTTTAGCGGAAGCTGAGAATACGTCTGTATCCTACACGTGTGAGACAGATCCAGACTTCGCAAAAGTTGATCATAACTCATTCTCTTTAAACAATGTTATATACCTCATCGATAAGATGAGTGAAATTATCATTGAGAAAGAAGTACCTTTCTGTGAACTAGATGCTCATGCGGGTGACGGCGATTTCGGTATGAGCGTGGCTAAGGGATTTAAGCAACTAAAGACAGAGTGGCATGACATTGTTACGAATCATGCAACGGATGTGGGAAGTTTCTTAGATGCTTGTTCTCTTATTATTATGGAGCATTGCGGTGGAGCTTCCGGTCCGATTTGGGGATCCGCATTTCGAGCAGCTAGCAAAAATGTTGGAAATAAACAAGAGTTATCGATGGATGAGTTCGCTCAGATGATGGCTGCTGTTGTTAAAGGAATACAAGATACAGGAGAAAGAGCATTTGGCCGTGGGGCTGTTGTTGGGGACAAAACATTGATTGATGCGCTTGTTCCTTATGCTGAGTCTTGGGCAAGTAGTGTGATAAGTGGTGACGACATTAAGGTAGCTTCTAAAAAGGCAGCAGATGCTGCAGTAGAAGGAGCGAAACATACCGAGACAATCGTGGCCCGTATGGGCAGAGCCGGTACTGTGGGTGAGAGAAGTATCGGTTATCCGGATGCGGGAGCATACGCATTAGGGGTTATCTTTACGGAGCTTTCACAGGTGATTAAGTAAAAGGTACGTAACCATGTATCTAAATAAAACACATGAGATTGCTGTGTTCAGGACGATTAAAGCCATTATTGGCTTTAGTCGTCCTTTTTAAAATATAAGAATTTCTGCTTATAAATAGGATTATATTTCAACGCTAAACGATTCATCGCCGCTAAAGGACGGCGAAGCCGTTTATGCTTGTCTGCAACTTCTCCAGTTAATATACGTCAGAGAGTGTAAAGGAAAAAAAAGGAGAGAGATCATGTATAGAATAAGAAATATAGGATGGATGGTTGCGGGAGCGGTCATGTTGTTGCTTGCTGCCTGCAGCGGGACATCGAATGTGGTATCGGATCCTCAGGAGCAAGTACAAGAGAATCCACCAGAGACACCACAGGAACAACCACAAGAACAACCAACGGAGGAGCAGGCAGAGCTGCAGGAGGGGCTTCCACCGACGGCAATGGAAGCAGCCACAACGGTTATGAATGCAATAAAGAACAGTGATATGAGTACACTTGCAGCTTGGGTGCACCCAGAGAAAGGGCTGCGCTTCTCACCATACGCTTACGTTGATACGAAGAAAGATGTCGTAATTACAAGAGGCGAGCTAGAGCGGGCGATGGAAGATATCACAGAACGTGAGTGGCGGACGTTCCCTGGCTCAGGTGAGCAGATCAAGATGACATTTGCAGAATACTATAAGCGATTTGTCTACGATGCGGACTTTATTAAGGATGCAAAGGTCGCAGTGAACGAGGGACTAGGAGAAGGCGCGAATGTTAACAATTTAAACGAAGTATATCCTAAAGAAAGCTATGACTTCGTTGAATACCACATAGACGGCATCGATCCATCTGTTGAAGGGAAGGATTGGCGTAGCCTGCGTCTTGTCTTCGAGAAGATCGGGGAAGACCATGCACTTGTGGGCATCATCCACGATCAATGGACACCATAAGAAAGAATGAAGACGGCAGCAACACCTGAGGGTGATTGCTGCCGTCTTTTATTTTGAAATCGTATGAGGCAAATACCTTACATGTGAGCTCAAAGGAATGCCTTGCTATGAGGTTGATCGAACGTACATACAATTCTTAATATGAGAATGCTAATATAGAGGGGGAAACCTATTGGATTCATATAAGCAGGGTATGGAAGGGAATTGAGCTTATGCCGACTATATTAGTCGTAGAAGATGACATAGCGTTAAATAATGGTATCGTTCTTTCTTTAAGAGATGATTCACGGGTCTTTCTACAAGCCTTTACGATCAAACAGGCCAGACTATTGCTAAACAGTCATGAGGTTGATTTAATTATTTTGGATATTAACCTTCCTGATGGTAATGGGTTTGAATGGTGCCAAGAGATTCGTAAGAATTCATCTGTACCTATCTTAATGTTAACTGCGAACGATATGGAGATTGATGTGGTGACGGGGCTTGAGTTGGGTGCTGATGATTATATGACGAAGCCATTTAGTCTCATGATTCTGCGAGCACGGGTGGCTGCACAGTTGCGAAGAACAACTTCGGACAAGCATGCTTCGTCCGTTATACAATTGGATGATTTTATTTTTGACTTCGATAAAATGGAGTTCAAGCGCAAGGGACAGCCAGTGATTCTAAGTAAGACGGAGCAGAGGCTGTTGCGTATTCTCATTTTGAATAAAGGGATAACTATTCCTCGCGCTACACTCATTGATAAGATCTGGGCGGACGGTAGTGAGTATGTCGATGAGAACGCTTTGTCCGTTACGATTAGTCGATTACGGAATAAATTAGAGGAGGCTCCTGCTCGACCAGATTATATTTAAACGGTTTATGGAATCGGATATAGGTGGGCGGTGAAATAACATGGGGAATGTGTATTTGTATGTACTGGCTGCTGTAGTAGGTGCCATGATCACGGGTGGATTGTTAATGGTTATCTATCATCGTAAAAGTAAGGTGATGTTAGACCGATTAAACATGATGCTTGGTGCGGCCATGAATACATCCTTTAAGGAAACCTACTATGATGAGACGCGGCTATCACAAATTGAGACGAAGTTGTATCGATTCGTGAACGCCTCCACTATTGGCGAACGTGATATGAGCAGGGAGAAGGATCGGATTAATATGCTGATCTCCGATATTTCCCATCAGACGAAGACTCCCATTGCCAATATTCTGCTGTATGCTCAGCTCTTGCAGGAGCAAGAGCAAGAGCAAGAGGGTGGGCCTACGATAGGGCTGACAGATCAGATTGCACAACAATCGGAGAAGCTGAATTTCCTGATTCAATCATTAATTAAAACATCGCGAATGGAAGCAGGAATGATTGATGTTCATCCTCAGGCCAATCGATTGAAGGATGTTATACATCGTGCAGTTGCGCAAGTGGAAGAACAAGCTCAGTTGAAATCTATTGATCTTCATCATTGTATTGAAGATGACACGATGGCTTTATGTGATCCCAAGTGGACGGAGGAGGCCCTTTTTAACATTCTGGATAACAGCATTAAATACACACCTGAGCATGGAATCGTTACGATCTCTACCACAACGTATGAACTATTCACTCGGATTGACATCAAGGATACGGGTATTGGTATTGATGAGCATGAGATCAATCAAATTTTTAAAAGGTTCTATCGCTCTCCTCAAGTCGGTCTGGTGGAAGGTGTGGGCATAGGTCTATACTTGGCAAGAGAAATTATTTCGATGCAAAAGGGGTATATTAAAGTAAACTCAGCGCCTCAAGAGGGCAGCACGTTTTCTATCTTTCTTCCAAAATGAATTGGCCGGACTGAAACATTTCAATACTGAAAGATTTCAGACAGAAGCCTGAAAGAATTGGATGTTATAGTCTATATCGTAGGATGCGGAAAGGCATTTACAGTATAGATTTTTTGATATGGAGGCTCACGATCGAATGAATATATTAGAGACCAATAACTTAAAGAAATATTACGGTGGGGAAGCGAATAAGGTACGTGCTTTGGATGGGGTTAATCTAACGGTTGAACATGGTGAGTTTGTGGCCATCGTTGGAACTTCAGGCAGTGGGAAATCCACATTGCTGCATATGTTGGGAGGGCTTGATCGTCCAACAAGCGGTAAGGTATTGATCGATGGCAAGGATATATTTGCGTTGAAGGATGACACGCTAACTATTTTTCGTCGTCGAAAGATTGGATTTATTTTTCAGAACTATAATTTAGTACCCATATTGAATGTCTATGAGAATATTACCTTGCCAATAGAATTGGATGGTAACAAGGTGGATCAAGCCTTTGTTGCGGAAATTGCAGCAACGTTGGGATTGGCGAGCAAACTGTATAGCCTGCCCAACAATCTTTCCGGTGGACAACAGCAACGTGTAGCCATTGCGAGAGCCCTTGCGACTAAGCCGGCTATCATTCTTGCTGATGAACCTACGGGTAATTTAGACAGTAAGACGAGCATGGATGTCCTGGGATTGCTGAAGGTGACCAGTAAGCAGTTCAATCAGACGATTGTCATGATTACTCATAACGAAGAGATTGCGCAATTGGCGGATCGTGTAATTCGTATCGAGGACGGCACAATTGTAGGTGGTGAGTAACATGATAAAAGTTTCGAATCGAAAAATAGTATCTCGGCTCGCTTTTGCCAATTTTAAAGCCAATAAGACACGCAATCTGATCGCTATTATCGCTATTGCACTAACTACAATCCTATTCACCACGCTGTTCACGATCGGTATGGGGACAATGGAGAGCTTTCAGAACCAAACGATGCGTCTATCGGGGGGCAGTGCACATGCGGTAGCCAAATATATTACCGATGAACAGTTCAATACCATGAAGGACCATCCGTTGATTAAAGAGATTGGCTACAACCAAATGATTAGCACGGCCGATAATCCGGAGTTTCTGAAACGCCATGTAGAGATGTGGTATGAGGATACAATAGGGGCAAAGCTCCGATTCAATACACCAACAACAGGTGATATGCCACAGCAGGAAGATGAGATCATTACGGATACGATGACCCTGGATCTACTCGGAATCCCTCATGAAATACGTCAAAAAGTGCCTTTGTCCTATACTCTGAAAGGGAAGTCTTATACCAAGGAGTTTACGTTGAGTGGTTATTGGAATAGTGATGCAGCCATTAATGTAGGTATCGTGTTGGTCTCAAAGGCCTTCGTGGATACAGATATGGCTAATATGCCATTCACTTATAAGACCGACAATGATATGACAGGTGCAATTAATGCGGATATCATGTTCAGCAATAGTAAGAACATGGCACAAAAGTTGGAACAGGTTATCACGGACAGTGGTTATACCTATCGCGGGGATGACAGCAAGGGTGACCCGCGCTCAACGGATATTGAAGGTAATGTGAACTGGGCGTATTTGTCTTCAAACTTCAGCGCTGACCCGACTACCCTTCTATCCGTTACGGCGGCATTAATACTTATTATTTTCACAGGTTATTTGATTATCTTTAATATATTTCAAATTTCTGTGATTCGGGATATTAAATTCTATGGGCTATTGAAAACGATCGGGACAACCTCCAAGCAGATCAAAAAAATGCTTACCAAGCAAGCACTTCTACTATCGGTGATTGGTATTCCATTTGGATTAGTGATTGGGTTCATTATAGGTAAGGCATGCTTGCCACTCATTATGGGAATCACTGATTCTAGTGGTGTCGATGCTGTAGTATCCTTGAATCCAATTATATTTATTGGGGCAGCATTATTTGCACTAATCACGGTATTTATCAGTTCACGTAAACCTGGCAAGATGGCAGGTAGCGTGTCTCCCATAGAGGCAATCCGTTATAGCGGTGTTTCTGATGATATCAAACGTAAGAATAAAAAGAGTACCGATGGTGGTAAGTTGCACAAAATGGCACGATCTAATCTAGGCCGTAATAAAAAACGAACGTTGTTAGTCGTAGTGTCACTTTCCTTGAGTCTAGTGTTGCTGAATTCAGTCTTTACGCTATCTAAGGGAATGGACATGGACAAATATCTCTCTGCATTCATGGATACAGACTTCTTAATTGGACACGCGAATTATTTCAACCATAATTACTTCCGTTTTGAAGAAGATGAGTTATCTGAAAGCTTTATTCAAACAGTCGAGGGACAGCCAGGATTTGAGGAAGGCGGCAGGTTATATTACAACGTCTTCTTGGGTCAGAGTAAAATCCACTATACAGGCCACAATAGAGTAGCCTATACGGGTAAGAATGTGAACTTGCCAGAGGGTGATGATCAGCTCCTTGACTTATATGGTCTAGAGCATCTGCCATTATCAAGATTGGATATTGTCGAAGGTGAGCTGGATATAGACAAGCTCGCAACAGGTAAATATATCATTGAAGGTCTGCCTGCAGATGATCATGGGAAGGTCCAGTGGGATGTTGATCGATATAAGATTGGAGACAAGATACAGATTACTGTAGATGGTCAGATGCATGAATATGAAGTGTTGGCAAAAGCAAAAACAGATTGCTATACGAATACCAGTCGATTGATGGGCAGCTTTATGATGTACCTACCTGCTGAAGAGTATCTAAAGGTAGTTACACGACCTGTGGTCATGAGTTATGCCTTTAACGTTGAGAATAGCTATGAGCAATCTATGGATGCCTTTTTGAATAGCTATACGAAGGAAATCGAACCGGTCATGAACTATGATTCGAAGATGACGATGATGGATACCTTTAAGGGAATGAAAAATATGCTTATGAATGTCGGTGGGATGTTATGCTTGATCATCGGGTTAATTGGTATCTTGAACTTCGTCAATTCGATGCTAACCAGCCTTATATCCCGTCGGCAAGAGTTTGCCATTATGCAAAGCATTGGTATGACCGATGGACAATTACGTCGGATGGTTATCTTTGAAGGGCTGTATTATGCCATTGCGACAATCATTGCTTCATTGGCACTCGGTATTATCTTTTCCTATGTGGTTATTGGAGGTGTAGTTGGAAACCTGTGGTTCTTCAGCTATAAGTTCACCATTACTCCATTGGTTGTAGCATATCCTGCATTACTTGTACTATCTGTTATTATTCCGTATGTTGCTTTCCGTAGCCTTAGTAAACAAAGTGTTGTGGAGAGATTGAGAGATATGGTATAGATGCAAATATAGACTAGAAAAGAAGAATTAAGACATACCAAAGCCCCTATTCTAAAATATGAGTTAGGGGCTTTGGTATGTCTATTTCTCTCAAGAATAATGGGAAACTTGGAAGTGAACGTCTAGATCAACATGTATCGAATCTATGGTTTTTTCGTCAAGCTTTCTAAAGTTCCTGCCAATTGATTCAAATGGCCAATGTTGGTTACTGTCTCGGATACAAGTTGTTGCTGGACTTCGACGCTTGCCAAGACCTGCTCAATGGATGCTGAATTTTCTTCAGTAATTGCCGCGACAGAATGTAGTTCACCTAATACAACATTAGAGGAATGATGGATGTGTCCATTCATGGTCTTCAGGCTTTCAGCCTGCTCTAGAACGCCTTGTGTATTATCACGAATGCCACCGAACAAGCGAGAAATCTCATCTACGGATGTTCTCCCTGATTCAACAGCGAGCAGACCGTTACTTACCATGTCGGTTGCCTGCTCGATATTCTTCTGAACAGTTCCAAGAATTCCTGCAATGTCTGCTGATGCTTCGTGAGAGTTCTGTGCTAATTTACGAATTTCATGAGAAACAACTGCGAATCCCTTGCCGTGTTCACCTGCTCTCGCGGCTTCAATGGAAGCATTTAATGACAAGAGATTAGTCTGCTGGGCAATCCCAACGATAGTGGCAACTATCGTCTCTATTTTTTGGTTTTGCTCATTCATGTGTTTCATAATGTCAGATGTTCTCGTTACGATATATGTCACCTCTGACATATTGTCAGTTAGGCGAATAATCTTTTCTTGGCCTTCTTGTGTGAACTGGTCGGTGTCACGACTCTTGCCACTCATCGTGATGGATGCTTCATTTGCCTGCATCACCGTTTCGTTCAATTGTTGCATTGCATGGGAAATGTCAGTAACACTAGATGCTTGTGATTCGACACCTATAGCAATTTCTTTGAAGGCACTCACGACCTCCTTGGAAACACGGTATGTTGTTAGCGCATTATCCTGGATAAGGTTGCTAGAACGACTCAGAACACCCACAGATTCAGTAACACTCGTAATTACCTCCTCCATCTCCGACTTAGCACGTTCTGATTCACTGTTACTCTTTGACATATTTCCTATCATTCTCGAACCGATTCGACTCTGGAACACGAGTACTAAGACCATGAGAATGAGGAAAGCATTAACTCCGATGGGAACTACTGAAGCATAGGATTCCTTCGTCATCAAGAAGTAGTTGATCATAATGGCAGATATGACACCATTAACAACTAAAGGACGATAGTTATGGTATAGCGATACGATTCCTAGCCCTAAATATATAATGAGCATGTTGATAATGTTGCTCGTTGTATGAATGAAGAAGAATGCAATGACATTGAAGCCAAGGGAAGTTACGTACATCATATAGGCTGGTGCCAATCGTCTCCACACAAGTACTGTGCACAACAAGGCAAGGGGGAGACCCGCTGAGAGAAGGGTAATGATGGTGTTAGGATAATTGTAATTTGCACCTATACCAAGTAATAAACAGCCCCACAACAACCAAACAATTAATTTATTACGCTGATGCAACTCTGATAATTGATTCGAAACCATAAATTCACTCCATCTTGTAATTTATTCGCGATTTGTTAAGTTTAAGGGATCAATTATATGTTGTCTATCATTAATAGAGTAGCGATATTTATGGTGAATGAACATCATTCCAAAGGCTGAACAAAGGGGCATATTTAATTAGCAAAAGATACAAACGAATAGAATATGTGTGCATCACGAGAAGTATCCGTTATTATAAGGGGGATATGAATGACATATGATAGATTGTAACGAACAAGAGTAAGAATTGGTATTACATGAAGAGGGGGTAACTTATGAATATTCTCATCATTGAAGACGATCCCAGTATCCAAATGTTGCTTAAATTAAGCTTGGAAGTTGAAGGATACCACCCGAAGGCTGTAGGCTCTGTAGCTGCAGGATTAACAGAGCTTGAGTCCGAGCATACAGATATCATTCTACTTGATCTTATGTTGCCTGACCGTTCCGGATTTGAACTTCTTCAGATACTTCAACGTCAGTATAAGACAGTACCCGTCATTGTCCTCACCGCTAAGAATGAAATGAACGATAAAATATTAGGATTTCAGCTTGGAGCAGATGATTATCTGACGAAGCCCTTTGAGACACGTGAACTCATTGAACGTATTAAGGCAGTTATGCGACGGATGAAGGTGATCGTGGCAACTGAAGTCATTCAGATTGGGCCTATTGAGATTGACAAGCGGGAGCATTCCTGTAAGATTGCCGGCCAACTCCTTAAAATGACTAGTAAAGAGTTTGATTTCATGTGGTTGTTATGTACGAATCCGAAGAAGGTGTTCACCCGTGAGGATCTGTTAGATCAGGTCTGGGGTTACGATTATTATGGTCATACACGCTCCGTGGACATGATGGTGAATCGTCTTCGGGAGAAAATGAGACCCAATGAGCACTTGGTTGCGACCGTACATGGCTTGGGCTATAAGCTGGAGGTATAGGTATGGGGTTACGTAATAAAATGTTTATACAGCATGCCGTTACGATTATCATGCTGCTTACAGCGATGTATTTCATCGTTAACTATACGCTTAATAAGAGCATGATCGAACGTGACACCCAGACGTTAAACCAGTATTCTGCTCTGCATCGGATTGAAGCCTTGAAGATCGTAAGCGATAAGAAAATCAACATAGAACAGTTATTCTCGGGTGCATACGCTCCCCTTATCGCCTCACATCTAGCTTCGAATAGCAACTTTCAAGTACAACTATTCGCTCTAGATGAGACCATCGTCGGTAGCAGTAGTGATAAGGAGAATTTGCTCAAACGCGATGACATTAAGATAGCATTATCGGGAAATACAACGACGGTCATTACCGCAGGCGAAGGCACACAATATCTCATCTATTCTGTACCTTTCTGGTATGAAGGAAAGATGGTAGGTGGATTTCGTTATTTATTGGATCTCCACGAGAATAGTGAGACACTTCACCAGATGCGGAGCTGGTTTATAGGAGCGGCGTTAGGTTGCTTAATTTTCTCGTTACTGGGTAGCTATTCCTTTTCATCTTTTCTAATGAAACCCTTGCATGCGCTACAACAGGCACTTAAGTCCGTATCTGTCGGTGACTTCAGCAGAAAGATACAGGTGAGCAGTCAGGACGAAATAGGCGAATTGGCTAAGGATTTCAATCACATGTCGGATGCCCTGCAACATCACATCGAAATGCTACATTATGAACAAGGGAAACAGAAGGCCTTTTATGATAATATCACCCACGAGTTAAAGACACCGCTCACTTCCATTATTGGTTTCTCTGATTTGATTGCAAGAATGAACCGGACGGAAGAAATACAAGAGTGTAATATCTACATCCGTAAAGAGAGCACACGGTTATTAACGATGGTTGATGAACTCCTATATACATCGCTCAAAGGGGATGAAGCCTGGCGCATCATACTTGAACAGGCTGATTTGGGGGTTCTTATTACGGACAGTCTCCGGATCCTCCAGCCGACACTTAAGAAATCAACGATATCTACCACGGTGGAGATCTCACCTTGTAACATATATTTAGATCCAAAACGAACCCAACAGGTACTATTTAACGTGATTGATAATGCTATTAAGCATAGCGAATGTACACAGCTACATATTGAACTGACAGAGCATGAACACCATGGTCTGGTTCGAATTGTGGATAATGGGAAGGGAATATCGCAACAGGATCAACAGATATTGTTTCTACCCTCGGCTGAGAAGCAGGACCGCGTCATTACGAAGGAGACACACGGCTTAGGATTACCGATCTGCAAGCAGTTTATGGAACTGCAGGGAGGAAGTATTGTCATCCACAGCGCAGAGGGGCAAGGGACAGAAGTCCAGCTACAATTTCCGATAAATTGAAAAATGTAAGCGTTGTTACAAAAGTGATACAAATCTAAAATTTTTTTGATACATGTGGAGGTTAAAGTAAATGCCAGAGGACATGAAAGGGCTTTCATGGTTTCGCCTCATCTTGCTACAAGTCATAATAGGTGGTCTATTAATCGCTATTTGTTCTTACGCTTTTCGTACACCTGTCGACGTTGTGCATATCGTACCTCCTCAGCAGGATAGCCTCGATCGTGTTGCAGGTGTTCCTATGCGCGTGGATATTACATATCCAGGGCTAGGGACTATCTCCATTGATGATCCGAAGGAACTGTTGAATTTGAAATCTTCTTTCTCTAGGTTATTATCCTTGGGTACTCAGCGTGAACAGAAGCAGGTACCAAGGCTTCTATTAACAGGGACTATAGCTTATTTGGATCAAGAAGATATTCCATTTCAAGTGGAGACGAATGCGTTTCAATTCGGCGATGGATTGGTCAATTCGCTTAATGTGAGTGCTAACATCCGTAAGTTGCAAAGTACACTCATTGATAAAATCCTAACGACAAGAACGATTGGATCTGCAGTGGAGAACAAGAATAATGACGTGTTCTCACTTCAACAGGGTGTACTTACGGCTCTCTCACAACATGAGAGACAGGAATTAACATTACAGATTAAGGAAGCAGCGCGTATCATCGATTTCAGCCATTTTAATGACTTGCAACAACCACCAGACGCACACTTTGTCATTCAACTCACGAGTGACTATCGAGCGAAAAAGCACTGGATTCATTTGGATCGATATGACAGTGCTTATATCGTGGTGTATGACCTTCTGGATGAGACGAATCAAAGGGCCTATTTCAAGTTAAACGATACCTCATATTGAAATTGAAGGGATGGTTTAATCTATGGCAAGAAATAAAAAGAGTAACAGTTCGGTCATTATATTGTCGGTCATAGTGATTGTATTAGTAGCGGGGTTCTTTATGTTTAAATCTGGCATATTCGGTGGAAAAGAAAAACAGAAGATCACCGTATATTCCATCTTCCAAGAAGAAGAAGCACGTAAATTACTCGATAAATTCAAAGCTGAAACCGGTATTGATTATGACATTCTACGCTTACCAAGTGGTGAAGCCGTATCCCGTGTACAGAACGAGATGGGTAATCCACAAGCTGACTTTCTGATGGGTGGACCAGCAGATTCCCACCAAGTGTTGAAAGAAGCGGGATCACTAGAAGCATATACTTCTCCGAACGCATCTGATATTCCTGACAATATGAAGGACAAAGAGGGGTTCTGGACAGGATTCTATCTTAACCCGATTGCGATAGGTATTAATGAGGAACGTTGGAAGGATAAGTACGGCAGTGACCCATATCCTGAGTCCTTTAAGGACCTACTAGATCCTAAATTTAAAGGCGAAATCGGTATGTCTGATCCAGCAACATCAGGCACAGCTTATACAGCAGTAGCTTCACTAGCCCAAGTATGGGGTGAGGAAGAAATGTTGAATTATATTGAGCAATTGCTACCGAACCTGAAGGAAAGACCGAAATCCGGTATTGAGCCAATTCAGAAAGCTGCTAAAGGCGAATACACCATTGGTGTGACATTCTTAGGTGACCAATTGAAAATTAAACACCAAGGTAATCCAATTGTAAGTGTCGTACCAGAAGCTGCAGGCTATGAAGTTGGGGCATTATCCATTGTTAAGAATGGCCCTAACACAGAAGCTGCAAAGAAATTAATGGATTATATGCTTACGAATGAACCAGGTGAGTTGTATACACAATCAGCTTATGCCGTGTCCGTTAAAGCATCTGTACCGATTCCAGAGGGTGGAATCGATATTAAGACAACAAAATATAATGATGCTTATGATTTGTTGAAAGCAGCTTCCCAACGTAAAGAATTACAAAGTGCACTGAAGAATTTGAAATAAAAGAGAGCCAATGGGGTGTTATACATGGCTGTAATGGTCAGTGTAACGCCCCTTAATGGATAGCAGAAAGGTGGGAGTCGCCCCCTATGAAAGAAAAAAAAGGCGTTGGGGAGTCGGTCAAGAGGCTCTTCAAAGATCCATCGTCACTCGTACTCGTACTGACCAGTTTTGCATTCCTCATTCTATTTGTCGTTTATCCGCTCGTATACGTTGTGTGTACATCGGGCTTTGACAATTGGGCAACATTCTTTAGTAAGCCACGTTATGGTAAAGCGTTATTAAATACCGTGGTCAGCTCATCGCTCTCTGCACTTACAGCAACCATATTCGGATTTATATATGCGTATGCTATTAATTACAGTAACATCCGGGGAAAGAAATTCTTCCGCTTTATTGCCTTTATTCCGTTATTAGCCCCTTCGGTCATGAGTGGATTAGCATTCCTGTTACTTTTCGGGCGTGGCGGTATGATCTCTCAGTGGTTAAATACTAATTTCAATTTTGAACTTGATCTGTATGGACTTCCGGGTCTATGGATTGTTCAGACCATTTCTTATTTCCCGCTGGCCTATATGACTATAACGGGTGTGTTGCGAGCCATATCTCCAAATCTGGAGATTGCAGCACAGAATCTTGGAGCGAGAGGTTTTAAATTATTTCGTACCATCACACTCAAGCTTGCATTTCCAGGTGTCATTAATGCGTTCTTGCTGGTAGCGATTAACTGTTTCGCTGACTTTGGGAACCCGAAGCTAATTGGTGGTAACTATTCACTCCTTGCTGTTGAAATTTACGGGGAAATAATCAATAACGAGGCAGGACTTGCTTCTGTTATGGGGATTATCCTAGTAATTCCTGCACTGATTGTATTCTGGGTTCAAAATAAGGTGTTATCCAAAGGCTCCTACTCTACGATTACAGGTAAGCCAGTATCTGGATTGAAACGGATCACAACATCTAAGAAAACCGATGCGTTACTCTTTACATTTAACAGCTTGATTTCATTGTTCATTATTTCGATGTTTGCGATTACGATTCTATTTGCCTTTACGAAAAACTTCGGCCGAGATAACACGTTCACACTGGATCACATTATGAAGGTTGTATTTAGTTCATCCAGTCCAGCCGTACTGAACAGTTTAGTATTATCGTTAATTAGTGCTATTCTGGCAGTGGCATTTGCCCTAGTTCTTGCTTATATTGTTGTCCGTAAACCTTTTCCAGGTAAAAGATTACTCGATTTCAGCGCGGTTCTACCGATTGCACTTCCAGGAACATTTGTGGGTCTTGCTCTGATCGTGGCTTTTAGTAATGGGCCGATTGTCTTACAAGGATCTGCGGCGCTAATTGTCATTGCGATGTTACTCAAACAGATGCCTGTTGGGTATCGTGGATTAACAGCATCCTTTAAACAAGTGGATAAATCGATCGAAGAGGCAGCCAACAATCTGGGTGCGAATAGTCGTAAGACGCTGACAACGATTGTATTTCCAATGCTGCAAAAAACCGTCGTAGCGAACTTTGTCTATGCGTTTATGAAAAATATGAATACATTGAGCACAATTATTTTCTTAATCACCCCAAAATGGGTTGTTGCAGCTGTGGCGATCTTTAACTACGCCGAAACAGGAACCTACTATTGGGCAGCCGCTGTAGCCGTTGGGTTGATGGGAACAACACTAGCTACGCTTGGCGTGATTAAGTTGATCTTCCGGTCTAAAGTAAAAATATTTGATTTCTAATGACAGAGAAGGGAGTGGGCACGATGGAATCCAACATACTACTAGATCTAAAAAATGTGAATAAAGTGTTTGGCAATAACCACGTCCTGAAAAATATAAACTTACAGATTGAACGAGGGAAGTTCATCACCTTCCTAGGCCCGAGCGGATGCGGCAAGACGACATTACTGCGATCTATCGCAGGTTTTTACACGGTCGACGAGGGTGAGGTATGGATTGATGGGAAGCTAGTCAATGATTTACCTCCTTACAAACGGGGTACTCCGATGGTATTTCAGGAATACGCACTGTTCCCACATATGACAGTATTTGATAATATTGCCTATGGGTTAGATATTAAGAAGCGGCCTGAAGACGAAGTGCAACAACGCGTTAAGGATGTTATGGCACAGGTGAAATTAACCGGGCTGGAAGAGCGTTATCCTCATGAAATGTCAGGCGGTCAACAACAGCGTGTAGCGATGGCCCGCGCCCTCGTTATGAACTCACCCATTATTCTTCTGGATGAGCCGCTCAGTAATCTCGATGCTAAATTACGTGAAGAGGTACGGGTTGAACTACGGGCCATTCAGCAGGAGCTTGGACTCACCGTCATCTATGTAACACATGATCAATTGGAAGCCTTGTCGATGTCGGATCAGATCGTTGTTTTTAATAAAGGAGCGATAGACCAGTACGGTACACCCCACGAGATATACTATGAACCCCGTACGCAATATGTAGCTGACTTTATTGGAACTACCAATTTTATAGAGGCAACAGTTATACAAAATAGAGAGGGTAAGGCCACGGTTCGCTACGGTCAAGCGGGAGATAGCGTTACGATTGCCACGGATGAGAAGCTGACGGAGGGTGAGGAAGTTCTTCTGAGTATTCGCCCAGAGTCATTACGTCTTAATCAGCCTGAAGTGGGAGAGTTTAACGTCTTCGGAGTCGTTAAATCGTCGATGTTCCTAGGAGAGAAAGAGCGTTACTTCTTAACTGGTCAGTCTGGTAAAGAATGGATTGTGGATGCGTATGATATTGGTCAGAAGACCTTTGAAGGTCAAGTCCAAATGAGCGCAGCGGCTGATAGAATCCATATTATTAAAAAGATTAAATCATAAATTGATATCGTAGCTCAAAAAAGGAGAACAATCGTTTTCCTTTTTTGGCGTATATGTGAGGAAGCTAAAGAGGGCGGATATAGGCAGGCTTACTAAACGGGAGGAGAGATGTAATTGAAAAGTAGAAGCATTATTATAACGATGGTTGTGGCAGCCGTGCTTGTCCTTATATTGTTCTATCCCGGTAAGCAAAGTAAGCAGCCACTCAAGGTATATGTGATTTTTCAGGAGGATGAGGCACGTATTCTGCTGGAAAAGTTCAAGAAGGAGACGGGTCAGTCTTATGAAGTCATTCGGATGTCCAGTGGAGAGGCAAGTTATCATCTGTTACAGATGAACAAGACGGGTATTGATGTCGTCCTTGGGGGACCGGCTGATCTTCATGAACAGCTTAAGAAGAATGGCAAATTAATTCGTTATACGTCACGTATGGTTGATAAGATACCCGAAATATACAAAGATAAGGACGGTTTCTGGACCGGGATGTATATGGGTGCCTTGGCTATTGGCGTGAATGAGCAAGTATGGAAGCAGGATCCACTGCTTGCGGATTTAGCGCTCCCAGAACGATATGAAGATTTACTAAGGCCAGAGCTTAAAGGGAAAATAGAAATTCCTGATCCTGAAACATCTGGAACGGGATATACATTACTGGCTTCGCTTGCACAGGAACGTGGTGAGAAGAAGGCAGTGGAACTTATGAATGCACTGAAGATGCAAAGTTCTTCGACGACATTCTCCGGAATTAGCTCTGCACAGCGACTTGCTGTAGGAGATGTTGCCGCAGTCGTTAGCTTCATGGGGGATCAGCTTCGCTTCACAAACTCAGGATATGCTATTTCTTCCTCTATTCCTCCGCAGGCAGGATGGGAGATTGGGGCGGTATCCATTTTGAAGAGTGGAAATAATAAGACCGCTGCGAAGCAATTCATAGATTTCGTACTATCGAGCGACGCACAGACAGATTACATGAATTCAGCTTTCTCTTTACCTGTACTTCCGGACATTAAGGTCCATCCGTTACTATCTTCTGTTAAGTTAGGAAAGTTGCTGACGACATATCGTTTCGACATTGCTGCGGAGCACCGGGAATCCCTACTCTTAAGATGGCGTGTGGTGGGTGAACATTAGAGTTCAATTGTACATGTAAACACTAGAATGATTGAATATAGAGGCTCGAATGGTAAGTAAGGAGAAATACTGAAAAACTTGACCCGAAATGGATTCACTTGATACGCTATTACGCCGGTCTTCGTCATCGGTTATCTTTTCACATAATTGTCCTTCAGTTAGTTTTCTGAGTTCGCGGCTCGTGTTCGCATGGACTTCTGCATTCATTCGCTGATTTCACTTAGCGTAACTGGCTGACTGACAGCAATGTATTCAAGAATTGCATTCCGATCCAGATTTAGCTCTATACAGGGATCAGCTGATGTGGGCAGTTTGATATATCCGATTTGGTGGGGACGTCCTCCAGCTATGTTATGGGCTATATCGACCAGATATTTGCATCGGGATGCGCGTATAAGGATACAGGTAAAGTTTTGCCGGAGGGACTGTTAAAAGGGAAGTCAGTGATTTGTATCTCCAGCATGAAAAAGATAAGAGTCAACTTTTTAAGATTTTACTGTCTTGACCGCAAGATCGACTTGATTATTGTTGATGGTCAAGGTTGCATCATAGTAACCCCGACCACAACTAGCGGAATTACATTTACATTTGTAAGCACCTGAGCATCCGCATACATAAAATTTGGTCTTCGTAAAACCAGGATAAATATTGTTTAGATTTTCATAAAACGTATGGGAATGATGCTAGAAAATACCGAGGATCTTGTTCCTCACATTGGAAGGGATCGCTCTAAAGAAATGATCCGTTTCTTGCTGACTTAGGACGTGGGAGGGGTCTACTGTAATTCCACTAACCCGCAGTGGCCAATGGCAATCGATAATGTAGTAATAATTAGGGCTCAACGTTTTGAGCAGACTTATACTATCATAGCTAAATTTCCCTGGTGCATTATCAAGATAGAATGAACTAAAGTTTGCGGTTCGCCTTTAGTTCAATCTATCAAACCAAACATATTTCACCTTACCCTTTGTACCTGGGAAGTTCATTTGTCCATAAACAGCCCCCAAATATTTGTTGAATAAGACTCTAGTGTTATCTTCCCAATTCCCTATAGATGCTTTATAGGGGATGTTTTTGGGTCCCAAATTTCTTGTGACGGTATCTTTGAATGCTTTATAATCGGCTTCCGCTACAGTCCCCACAAATCCGTGCTTATTATCCCCTCCGAGGATAACAAACTTCTTGTTACCCGATGCGACGGCTTTAGGTAGAAGGCCTCTAAATATGTTCAGACTATTCAAGTAACCAACATGACTATCACCCATAACTGCAAAGTTGACCCTCTGCGTAGCCGACTTGCGTATCGTTGTGGTTATCTTCTTCTTTAACTTCAATTTCAATAGAGGTCACCCTTTCCATCCTCATTAACTGATATACCTATATGTATATTCAGAATGGAGTGGAGTCTCTTGGGTGGAAAGAAATGAACGAACTCCAGACCTTATAGTCTGGAGTTCGTTTTTCTTACTATTATTCCTTAATAAATAATAATAGACTAATATAAAAAATGATTTAAAGTGATAGTAATCATATTTTAAACCCTACTAAATGAAATATTATAGGTATTAGGAAAAAATGTTTATTATGTTTATATTTAATAAAAAAGTAATAAAATATACTAGTGTTAAATGTTTCTTCTTATGTAAAATACTATACTATTTGCTCAATAGTATTCTGACAACTCGATTTCACTTCTATAATGGTTTAGTAAATTTTAAGAATTGATGAGGAGGATATATATGAATTTGATAAATGGAAAAAGTTTAATTTACATAATCGAGTCAGGCATTTCGAAATAGAAGGGTTAGATATGATTGGGAATTTAAGCAATGGCTCTATTATTGGATTAGATGATAAGGGACGAAACCTTGTTGAACGATTAAGAGACACCGAACTTATACGTACTTTTTTATGTGTGAGTTATGCTAAGAGCTGGTAGTTAGGAGTGGGTAGCATTGTGAGAGTATTTCAACGCTACCCTTTTAAATTTGTATTAGGAGAAATCACATGAAACTAGAAGTAAGAAATATTACGAAGTATTATGGAAACCACTTGGCACTAAGTGACTTTTCAATGACGATAAATTCAGGCGAGGTGATCGGTTTAATTGGGAAGAATGGCTCGGGTAAAACGACACTGTTAAACTGCATTGTTAATCATATTCATATCTCTTCCGGAGAGATTTTTATAAATGATGAGAACCTTCTCCAAAATAAGCATTTAATTTCCGATTTTGGTGTTTTGATTGAAAGTAGTTTTTTAGACTATTTAAATGCGTATGATAATTTGAAATTACTTATGATGGCTGACGGTGTTACAAATATCAGTTCAATTCATAAGGAGTTACTTGAAGTATTAGAATTAGTGGGACTGCACGAGAGAAAAAAAGAATATGTAAAGACTTATTCTTTTGGGATGAAACAAAGACTCGGTTTAGCTCAAGCTCTTTTGAATAACAAAGAATTACTTATCTTAGATGAACCTTTAGTGGGTCTAGATGTGATGGGAAGGGAATTTGTAAAGAAAATTATTGTAGACAAAGCTAAAAAAGAAGGAAAGGCTATTATTTTTTCTGATCATAACTTAACTGAGGTTAAGGATGTATGCGATCGAATTATATATATCGAAGATGGAGTTAAAATGTATGACGGAGTTTTTGATGATGCTAGAAAATATGTTATCACTGTAGATAGAATAAGTGAGAATTTCAAATCCATCATATTCGCTGCATGTAACAACGATTTGGTCATCCATAATAATGTCATTACTATGCAGAAACTAAATGATTTGAATAAGATTCTAAAAGTACTCGTCTATCAGGAAATTGCTATTACGGATTTTGAAATTATGGAAGGGTCACTTATTAGGTTGTTTAAAGGAGATATTAACAATGTTGAGCAACAAGGCAATATGGAACATCGAATTCAGGAAACTCTTACATCGTAAGGATATGTGGATTATGCTCACAATGTTTGGAATCCCAGCACTTTATAGTATTGGAGTATTTCTTAATTCCTCTGCTATCGTCTTCAACGGAGAAGGTAAAGAATATGCTATGGGTTTCTTTTTAAACATGTTTTTTTTCGTTGACTCCATTTTCATCTACTTTTTCATACTATCTTTAATTGCTTCTAGATCACTGGGTGGGGAAATTGAGAATAAAAGCATCTTATTATATACGCAAAGAATCAATAATCGGCGGAAGATATATCAAGCAAAGGTCTGGTCTTTAATCGCTATGGTTAGTTTGATATGCATTATATTTTTCTTAGTAACAATGGTAATGTTTTATATTTTTGCAGTTCAACGTGAAGATATTATTTCAAGCCAATTTATCAAGAAGGAAGAAATTGTTGGTATGATTTTATTTTTCATATCTATTGTATTGGTATATATATTTACGATTAATTTGAGTGTTATGCTTAGTACCTTTTTCAAGACAAATACTTCTGTGATTATTTTTAGTATCTTGTTTATTGTATTTATTTTTATCTCCAAATTCCCTGGAATCAAGTATATTTCGCTCCAGTATTACACGGAACAACTTAGTACTATAGATTTATCTGATACATCTAAAATATTTACAATTTTCTCTATTAATGTAGGAGTTTCTTTAATATACTTCATTCTTTGTAATTTTGTTGGAATTAAAAGATTTGAAAGGAGAGATCTGTAGTATTGAAACCTAGTTACAACGTAATGAATTTATGAGGGGGTTATTATTTTGAAGAGTAAAGGGATATTTCTTACTTCCTGTATAGTACATATAGTAGCGTTAATTCTAATAATTCTTCTAGAAGATCGTGTTGACGTTTTTTGGGTTTTTGGGTTTATTCTTATTCCTTCACTTGTTAGTTTAGTTATTTGTTTGTGGGGACAGCAAATAGACAAGAAGAAGGATCCTACTCATGTTAAAAATAGGGGTCTGATATATAGCATTCCAAATATAGTTTACCTGTCGATTTCCTCTTATTTGATCAGTGAAAACATAGATGGAATTTTTGCTTCGAGTCAAAGATATCAATCTGACCAATTGAATGTTTCAGTAAGTAATTCCCCTTGGTTTGGCTTAGTTATACTATTAGTAATGACTATCGTCTCACACTATGTGATTGCAAATGTTGGGTTAAGGAAGAATAAGGTGGCTTAAAATGGTACAGAATGAATCCTTTCTGCATTAATCAGTCTATTATGCAGTAGCCAGTCAGAGTCATAAATAAGTAAGCACAAGCTCCAGTACCTCTGAGTACTGGAGCTTGTGCTCACTTAATCTATCATAGCGCCTCTTTAATGACCTTCTTGTAATAAAATACGGAGAGGATTCCGAAAATTGAATACAATGCTGTATAAAGTAACATGACCATAATCATCGGTGTCCACAGCTCTGTTCCAAATAAGAACCAGCCTGATTGGACTGCAAAATAGCTATGGAGTAAACCTACGATTAAGGGGATTCCGAAATTAAAGAGTTGTTTTCTTTGAATTCCTGTTAACAAATCTCCTTGTGTGAATCCGAGCTTTCTTAGAATGGTATAACTGGCCTTTTCATCTTCACTCTCATCCATTTGTTTGAAATAAAGAATACATCCGGATGTAATCAGAAAAGTTAGACCTAGGAATCCCACGATAAACACGATGAGTCCCATAGTTTGTTTCTGGTTGTTACTCATTCCTAGTTGTGAATCGTATGCAAGTGTATCGCCAAATCCGAGTTCCTTAAAGATGTCATTAGCTTCTTTAAGATGATCGTGATCATTGATAGCAATGCCGATATATACGGAAGACTTTTTCTGGATAGCTGGGTCTATGCCTTTTTTCAAGCGATCAAATACCGTTTCGTCTACGATAGCAACAGGCAGACCACCACTTGTGAAGAATCCTGAAACGGGCGAGTTCATATCTATTCCTTTATATTGTTGCGGAATAACGTCATGGAGACCCTTCAATCACCACCTCTCTTCATCATTGGCAATGCCAATTGTAGAACGAACACTGGAGAAACTACTCGAGCGACTGGACGGTAATATTCATCCAGAGGCGCTTTTGCACTCGGATCAAGGAATGCACTATACTCATCCTAAATTCCGACTTCTCGTACACAAAGCTGGGTTTATCCAGTCCATGTCACGGAAAGGAAACTGCTGGGATAATGCCTCCATGGAGAGTTTTTTTGGCCATATGAAGGATGATTTGGAGTACAAGTCATGTATGAACCTCATTGAGTTGCGAACAAGGGTTGGCGATTATATCGCCTACTATAACTCCGAACGATATCAATGGGCATTAAAAAAATGACTCCCGATGAATTTAGGAGTCACCTATTAACTGCCTCTTAAAGGTCATCTTTTTCAAACTTTCCACAAATACGGTCACAGTTCACTATATAGGACTAAGGCTTCTTTAATATTATTGAATAACCTAATATATCAAGCTTAATTGACTATTCATGTGAAGGAAGATTCACTTCATTCTCATCATCTAATGTTAAATCCTCAACAGGTAAGGGCTCATTCTCGCCATGTGTTGGCTTCCGTAGATTGAAGAATACTTTAACGATGAAGAATACGAATGCGACAACACCAATTAAGAAGATGGTATCTGGAATGGATCGGAATAATAAGAAATTGTGAACTGTCTCATTATTGAAATATGTTAGTGGATCACGTGATGACCAATAACCATCATCATATGCCATTTTGAATTGGATGAATCCTATAGGTAACAAAGTAATGAATACCATTCCGGCTAATCCTATATTTAACATCCAACATATAAATTTCAGGAGCTTATCACTCCAAGCTTTTGGATTAACGACATTTCTTAAGGCGTATAGAAGTAAAGCAATCGCGAACATTCCATATACACCCATCATGGCAGCATGCGCGTGTGCAGGTGTTAACTGCTGACCATGTTCGAAATAGTTGACCGCAGGCAGGTTGATTAAGAATCCTAATACACCGGCACCCACTAGATTCCAAAGTGCAGTAGAAATAAGGAACCAGAAGGTTGATTTGTATGGGAAGTCAACACCACCATCGCGTAACATTTTATATTGTTGATACGCATCAAGAATCAATAAAGTTAACGGTATAATTTCTAGGGCTGAGAAGACAGCACCGAGAGCAATCCATACTTCTGCAGAACCATTATAGTAATAATGATGTCCAATTCCGAGTACACCCGCACCTAATATAAGGATAATTTGGAAGTACAGCGCTTTAATCGTTGAAGACTTCGTTACAAGTTTCATTTGTACTAATAAGAAACCAATCAAGACAACCGCGAATACTTCGAAAATACCTTCAACCCATAGATGGACAATCCACCAACGCCAGTAATCCGCCATTGTGTAGCTAGAACCGGGATTAATAAAGAAAGCGGCGAAGTAGAATAACGGAACACCAATTGCAGCATAGAATACAAGGTGAATAAGTCCACCCCGATCGGGTTCACGTTTCAACGAACTCTTAATTCCTCTGAAGATAATGAATAACCAAAGTAGCATACCAGCGGCAAGTAAATACTGCCAGAAGCGTCCTAATTCTAGGTATTCCCATCCTTGGTGACCAAGTAGGAACCAGAGGTTTCCTAAATAACCGTTGATACCCAACCATTCACCGATCAGACTTCCGAACACAACGACTACTAATGCCCAGAATAGAATGTCAACTAGACGTCCTTGGTGTTTAGGCTCACGTCCACCAGCGATTGGAGTGATATAGATACCGACACCTAACCAAGCGGTCGCAATCCAGAAGATGGCCAATTGAAGATGGGCACCCTTAGCGAAGCTAAATGGTAATAAATCAACAATCCATTCCATTCCGAAGAAGCTAGTTGGTTCGGTATAATAATGAGCTAAAAATGCTCCGAACATTACTTGAATAAAGAATAGTAGCGCTACGACTACGAAAAACTTCACTGATTTTACCTGCGATGTCGTGACAGGTATAGCATTCAAATTAATCCTCGGGAAATTATCAGCTGTATAAGACTCTTTCATCTCCAAATGATACTTACGAAAT
Source organism: Paenibacillus sp. Y568 (assembly GCF_059445545.1). NCBI lineage: Bacteria > Bacillati > Bacillota > Bacilli > Caryophanales > Paenibacillaceae > Paenibacillus > Paenibacillus sp. Y568. Next base: position 148,688 of record NZ_JCAIUM010000005.1, on the reverse strand, counting down.
AAAAAGAATACTATTGCCATAACCAAAGATAACAATGTAATACTAACACCACTCCAAAGAACAGAGGAGTAAGTCATCACGTTACCAGCATCTTCATAGTAAGGCCAGTTATTCGTGTATGAGAATGTTTCACCCGGACGTTCGGTACTTGATAACCAAGCTGTCCAGAAGAAGAAATCAGATATTTGAGTAATTTGATCGCCTTCAGCTACCCATTTACGATCAGTTTCAGGCATATGATCTTCTTGAATAAGGTTGGCGGGTAGTGCCCAGCCATCACCCTCCGTAAATACGATTCGATAAAAGGCTCTAACTTGTTCGACACCATACACTTGAGCATCGGTTAAGACGAGGGTGTCTTTATCATCATTATAGCGATTCTCTCGCAACTCAGTGGTTACCTTATCACGAATGACTGCTTGTTTGTCTACAGTTAGTTCAGCAAATGAGTTCATTCCTTCTTGCATAGCATAGAATTCTTGCATTCCCTCAGTGTAGACTTTCAAGGCTTCAGCAGTATAGTCTGGGCCCATATACGAGCCGTTCCCTAGTACTGTTCCGTAATCCATTAAGGCATATTTTTGGAAAACGGCTTGCCCCCCTTGAATGGTATCCTTTGTCATAATAACTTTACCAGCAGTATCGGTTACAACAGGTCGCGGTGCTTCTGTTTTAAATATCCAATACCCTCCAACTAATAGAACGGTGAAGACGACTATTATGGTAGCAATACAAATCGATTTAATAAGACTGTAGGCTGTCTTTACTGGCTTATCCACTTGGTTACTACCAGACTTCTTAAATTTCACTTCAAACACTCCCTTCAAATTTTTATATCTCAAACCGGATCATCTCTTTATTTCATCTCCATTATATGGTAATGATTATCAATGAAAATTGATTTAGATCAATTTTTCTGTAATTTAGAGATAAACAAGAAATTTTTCACAAAGTACTCTTAAAAAATACAGCTCCAGAGCATGGGTAGCCTGGAGCTGTCGAATTATCTAATTAAAGAGATTCTTTAATTACTTTCTTATAATGGAACACGGATAGAATGCCGAATACGGAATATAGAGCGGTGTATAATACCATCACAATGACCATTGGTGCCCACAGCTCTGTTCCAAATAAGAACCAACCGGATTGGACTGCAAAATAACTATGGAGTAGACCAACGACTAAAGGGATACCAAAATTAAAGAGTTGCTTCCTTTGAATTCCTTTTAACAAATCTCCTTGTGTGAATCCTAGTTTTCTTAGAATGGTATAACTGGCCTTTTCATCTTCACTCTCATCCATTTGTTTAAAATAAAGAATACATCCGGATGTGATCAGAAAGGTTAGACCTAGGAATCCCACGATAAACATGATGAGTCCCATACTCCGTTTCTGGTTGTTACTCATTTCTAGTTGTGAATCGTATGCAAGTGTATCGCCGAATCCAAGTTCCTTAAAGACGTCATTAGCCTCTTTAAGTTGACCTTGCTCATTGATATCAATGCCGATATAGACAGAAGACTTTTTCTGAATATCTGGGTCTATGTCTTTTTTCAAGCGATTAAATATCGTTTCGTCTACGATAGCAACAGGCAGACCACCACTAGTGAAAAATCCTGAAACGGGTGAGTTCATATCTATTCCTTTATACTGTTGCGGAATAACGTCATGGAGACCCTTCAAATCAATAGGTCCGGTCTTTTTCATCGACATAAATTTCTGTAGTATTCCACTAGATCCGGTAAAAAGGGTCTCGTCTGCGGATAAATGGATATCTTTGATGGCTTGCTCACTAATCACAGGCATAGTCATAAGACTCGTGTCAAAGTCCAATCCTTCTGTATTGGCATCCATGATGTTCTCTACATTCACATTTACCTGAATGACATCCATGGTTCTATCCATATACGATATGTTGTTCGCGGTTAATGCCGCTTTAAATTGCTCTGCATCCTGGATATCCGTAATTGAAAAGTCTTGCGGGACATAGTTCTCGGCAGTCTTTTCCGCGGAGTAGTATGAGATATAACTTAAGGATAATAAACCAATCGCAAGTCCAGATACCGCCGTAATAATGGTTAACAATACGGCATTCGATTTCATTCGAAACATAATGGATGACAGCGACAATACTTCATTAATATTGAGGTAGCCATTTTTCTTTTTTCGAATGATATTAAATATGAAACGGACAGATCCTTTATAAAATAAATATGTCCCGATGATGACAGATGCTAGAATAACGACCATCGCAGTGAAAAGTTCATTTACTGTGGCGAAGTCTCCAGTGAATAATTTGGATGAAATATAGTAGCCAAGAGCGATGAATATCACTCCAATGATCCCAATGATCATTTCAAGGAAGGACACTTTCTTCACTTTGCCTTCAGTCATGGACGTCACTCTAAACAAGGATAGAATACTCTGTCTTTTGATAAACAAATAATTCATCATCATGATCAAGAGATAGATCACGAAGAATACAATCAGTGTCTGGATGAGCGCCTTATAAGAAAAATGTAGCGTTGCTATCGCATCAACACCGATCGTTTTAAATAGAACCATAATAATCAGTTTGGAAACGGCAAATCCGACAAAGATCCCTAGCACTAGTGATCCGAAATAAAGGATTAAGTTCTCAGCTGTAAGGATACGGAATATTCTGTTTTTGGTCATGCCTATGAGTTGAAATAGACCAATTTCTTTACTGCGTCGTTTAATAAAGATGGTATTCGCGTACAACAGAAAAATGGACACAATAGCCACAAGGAGAACGGATGCGGCTTTAATCGCTGCGACCCCTTTGACAGACCCTGATGTCGCATCCAAGGCTGGGTCATATTGTAGCGTGACAAATGCAAAGTAAAGGGCGGCGCTAAAGATTAAGGCAAAGACATAAAGGTAATAATTCTTGAGATTTTTCCGCAAATTGCGAAACATGAGTTGATTAATACTCATTCTGCACCCCGCCTAACACACTTTGGGTTTGCATGATGTCCTTAAAGAAGGTTTGTCTTGTTTCTTCCCCTTTATTTAACTGTGTATAGATTTGCCCATCTTTTATGAAGATCACTCGACTACAATAACTTGCCGCTACGGGATCGTGAGTAACCATAATGATCGTTGCTTTTCGCTTCTGATTAAGTTCACTCAACTTGTTTAGGAGGTCTGACGCCGATTTGGAATCAAGTGCACCAGTGGGCTCATCCGCAAAAATAATACTTGGTTCATGAATGAAAGCTCTAGCTGCAGAGGTACGTTGTTTTTGACCCCCTGAAATTTCATTTGGATACTTATTCTTCAGATCAGCAATCCCTAGTTGCGTTGCAAGTGCTTGGAATCGTTGTTCAGCCTCTTTTTTCGGAGTTTTTGTAATGGATAGCGGTAATAGAATGTTTTCTTTCACAGTCAGCGTATCTAATAGATTGTATTCCTGAAAAATAAACCCTAAATGATTTTTTCGGAATTCAGCTAACTGTTTTTCCTTCATACCTGAAATTTCGGTTCCCTCAATCTTAATGGTGCCGTTGCTGATCTTATCAATAGATGAGAGCACGTTGAGCAACGTCGTCTTTCCTGAACCGGACGCACCCATAATACTTACGAATTCCCCTTGTTCAATGCTAATATCTAGACCACTTAACACGGATTGTTTGTTAAATTTACTACCATAACTCTTATGAATTTTTGTTGCTTCTAATATAACCATATCAACACACTCCCTTTTCTCAATATCTTTAGTATAAAAGGGTTTAACTTTCTTATCCTTCGATTAGCCGAACAAATGAATAAAGCATGTGACATTGTTGTCACACGCTTGTGATCCGTACGAATTCATTTTTTTGTGGAAAAGTTAACGTAACGGTCGTACCGATGCCAATGGCTGATGTCACATGGATTTGGATGAGTAATGACTTCGCTGCTTTTTTGGCTAAATATAACCCCATGCCAGTGGCAGCATTATCCTGATGCATGGTCGTGGATGTGAAACCTTTGTCAAATATGCGAGGGAGATCTCTGGGGTCAATGCCACGCCCACTATCCTTCACCTCAAGAATGGTGTGTTCAGCTGACTGATAACTGCTAATCATGATGTCAGAAGTTTGGCTATATTTCACGGCGTTGGTTAAGAGTTGTCTAAGGATAAAGGCAAGCCATTTGGCATCACTTAAGACCTCGGCCACTTCTAGATTGATGTCAAAGCCAATACCCTTTTGAATACACCAGGACTTTAAGGTTTTGATCTCATCAAAAATAATCGTTTCTATATCCGATTCCTTAATATATAGATCATTCTCAATAAACGGGATACGCCGTTGATGCAGTTGTTGATCGAGTAAGAGATGAATTCGCAGCCATTCATAGGTTAAATGAGTCTTCATAGCTTCATCCTCTATACGGTCGATCATTAAATGCATCGCTGTTAGCGGTGTTTTCACTTCATGAATCCAAGATAGTAAGTCATCTTTCTCTTGCTCCAGGTTTATCAGATTAATCGATGCTGTGTTTTTGAGCCGTTCCGTTTGATTGGTCATACTGTTCTCGATAATCACTTCAAAAGGACTTTCTGAACTGGACATACTCGTTAAATCCAGATTATCGTCCCGTTCTTCTAAGCTTTTGTAGAATCGAGTCTCCTTATTGTAGCGAAAGACCAAGAAGATCGTAAAAAGGATCATCGATAAAAACACAAGATAGAGGATCGATTGGAGTGGGATTGCTGAGTCAATAAAAGCGACAAAGATGATCAGTAGTTGCTGAAGCATAAATAACATGATCCAGCTGCGACGTTCAATGATATATTTTCTAATCATATAGAGCAGTCTCTTCCACAGCCATATAACCTTGTCCGACTTTTGTTTCAATAAAGGTACCCAGACCAATCTCTTCTAGCCTTTTTCGTAGACGATTGACGTTGACTGTGAGGGTATTATCACTAATAAAACGCTTGTCATCCCATAAGCTATTTATCAATTGCTCTCGGGTTACGATCTTATTCTTCTGCTCGATGAGCATTTTTAATATATATATTTCATTCTTGGTCAGTTCAATCGATCCTGCATCATGGGTAACGGTATTTCTCTCATAGTCCACCGTTGCTCCACACCATGTTTTGAGTTCGATAATGTCTGTATTGTAGTTATATACACGTCGAAGAATCGCCTGAACTTTGGCAATCAGCACATCGAAATGAAAGGGCTTCTGAATATAATCATCCGCTCCAAGCTGCATAGCCATGACAATATCCGTTGGGTGATCGCGAGAGGATAGGAATATGATCGGAATGTTAGAGTGGGCTCGAATCATTCTGCACCAATGAAACCCATCGAATTTAGGCAATTGAATGTCAATCACGACTAAGTCAGGTTTGATATCCGTGAATTCCTGAAGCACTTTACTGAAATCGGTAATCCCATACACATCATAGGACCATTGCGACAATCTATCTTTGACCTCATGAAATAACGTTGCGTCATCTTCAATCAATAAGAGTTTAAACAAATGAGCTCACCACACTTTTAAGTTCTTTTACAAATGATTGTATAGGAAAACCTGTGTGGATGCCATAGAGAGGTCATTGTCAGGACTTCCTCTTGCTTATTTACAAATAATCCAATAATTGAAACAAAACTAATCAACCATGATTTCGTACCAATACATGGAACATATCAATCAACGAGAGGACGACATCATGACGATAAAAGGGAATGCTATGCTTCTGTTACTACTTACATCTATGCTCTATTCAGCTCCAGTTCATGCGGCAACGACGCCATCAACTCCGGTTAAGGCTATCTATCTGGACGACAGTGAGCTTCAACTTAAAGTTCAACCAATGCTGGTAAACAATACAGTGCTTATTCCCATGCGTAAGTTATTTGAAGCTCAAGGAGCTAAGATATCCTGGAATAGCGGTACCCGAACAGTGAAGGCAACCAAGGGGGATATGGTACTAACCTATCATATTGGGGATCGCACAGCTTCTAAGAATGGCCAATCGCTCAGCTTGAACGTACCGGGTCAAATTAGTGCTGGGTATACGATGATGCCGCTACGATTCGTCAGTGAAGCACTGGGAAGTAATGTGAAGTGGGATGCTAACACTCGTACGGTCCGGATCTCTTCCGCGATCAATTACGACACAACGGTTCTTTATGGTGTTAACTTGCGAAGCTTGCCCGATTCCACAAAGGATTCCGTGATTCGTGAAATGCTACCTACAGGCGAGAAAGTTCATGTCATTCAGGAAGTCGGCGCTTCCTGGCTGGAAGTGCTGACTAAGGACAACAAGAAGGGATACATCTCGGCTAAACCTAAGTATAGTAATTATACCAGTGCGTCTCTCGTTGAACGGCAAGCGGATGAGCTACTTGCATATGGAGAGAAGTATCTAGGCACAACATATGAATTCGGTGCTTCAACGGATCAGACGCTTACGTTTGACTGTTCTTCTTTCGTTGCACATCTCTTTAAGGACAAGCTGTCGATTGATCTCCCACGTGTATCTTACAATCAAGCCAAAGAAGGTAAGGAAGTTGGGATTAATGATCTGCGTAAGGGAGATTTGTTGTTCTTTAGCGCTCGAGGGCTCGATATCGGTCATGTGGCCATCTATGCGGGTAACAATCGAATATTACATACGTATTCGAAGGAACTTGGCGTTCATGTTGAGACTTTAGATGCCAAGTGGATGAAGCGATTTGTAACGGCTCGTAGACTATTTTAAGTTGGCACGATAGTTAACAAATTTTACCTACAACACTGACATTCATTTGAATGAAATGCTATAATGAATAGATCAGTGTGTAGAGATATTGGTCCGCTTATGAACCAAAAATATATGTCTCTTTGATACGTCTGCCATCTGAAATATGATTTACGGAGAGATGACAAACATGCACGGAGAAACAAGACTGCCTAGAAACGCAAAAGAAGGGTTATTATTTTTACTGATTATTTCAATCATTTCAGTAAACACGATCGCACCTATTATAGTAGGATTGGAACGTGGCTTCAGTAAGGAAGTGTACTTAGATACACTAAAGATTATTCCGTTCATGTGGATCATCGTAGTTTTATTGGTGAAATTAGTTGCAGGACCGCTTGTTGGGAAAGTAATGCCGAAATTCGTGGGGAAAACCGATGGATTTAATGCTAGGGTTCTATTGAACACATTATTGAATGTCACAGTATTATCTATTTTATTGTCGATTATCGGTACTTGGGTTGGAACGAAGGAAGTAAGCCTAGAACCATTTAAAAACTACCTCCACATCTGGCCAAGGAACTTTGGTATAGCATTTTGGATTGAATTGTTGGTTGCGCAGCCAATCGCAAGATTTGTAATGAAAACATTACATGCAAGACAGGATCGTAAAACAGAAACTGTGAATGCGTAACTAACCGGAACGCTGTAAAGTAATAAAATAATTTAAGGGACGTCCATAGCGGGCGTTCCTTTTTTGCACATTCGGAGGATACGTACCCGACTCAAAAAGAAATATAATTGTAAATATTTATTAATATTATATTCACAATAGTGTGTGACGTACAGTATAATAAAAACAGGAGTTGATCAAATGACTGATGTAAATGAAGCAATTAACGGGTTGTTAAGCGAATTGAGGCGCGGAACAATTGTCATCAGTGTGCTCAGTCAATTATCCCAACCCCAGTATGGATACTCTCTTGTTCCGGTATTAGCGGAGAAAGGGATACCTGTTGATCCTAGCACGTTGTATCCATTGCTAAGAAGGTTGGAGAAGCAGGGACTGTTAGAGAGCAAATGGGACACGAATGAGGCACGCCCACGGAAATATTACTTACTTAGCTCTTTTGGAAGAGAAGTTTATGATGGACTATGTCGGGAATGGCGTAAATTAATAATCAGCATGGAAGACATCATTGGTGACAATAAAGGGGGATAAGAAGATGGAGATGATTGATCGTTATATTTATGCGGTAACGCAACGCTTACCTGAACAGCAGAGGGCGGATATTAAACAAGAACTGCTTGGGTTGATCGAAGATATGTTGGAGGAACGGAGTCTGGCTAGTGAAGCGTCGCAAAAGGATGTAGAAAGTGTACTACTTGAACTTGGTCCCCCAAATGCACTAGCTGCAAAGTATCGTGGATATGATCAGTACTTGATCGGTCCGATGTTGTTCTCTCCATATATGACAACGCTCAAGATCTCCCTTATCTCAATAGTTATTTCTATGACAGCCTTGTTTGGGATTGATATGATCATGGAACCTCTAGGAATTGTTGCACATTTCACAAGTTATCTGGAATCACTGTTCATGATAGTGGCCCAAGGTTTCTTCTGGGTCACCATTATATTCGCATTGATTGATAACCACCACCAGAAGAATGCCGCTGTTCCAAACAACAACAGTAAAGGGTGGGACACATGGAACCCATCTGATTTACCACAAATACCTGATATTAGGAAACAAATTAAAATGTCAGAACCGATTACAGGCATCATCTTTACTGTATTGTTTACAGTGTTATGTGTAAACTTCAGTGATCTGCTCGGCATATGGAGGTTAAATGACGGAGAGCGAATATCGATTCCATTTTTGAATCCAGACGTATTCCACAACTATTTACCGATGATATGGATTATTGCTGCACTTGGCATCTTAAAAGAAAGTATCAGAATCATCATGCGCGAGAGAACAGGTAAAATGCTAACGTTTCACATCATTATATCGGTGGCATCCACCATATTAGTGTGCGCCATCTTTGCCAATACAGCCATATGGAATCCTCATTTCATCACACAGGTGGAATCAGCAGGACTCATAACTGTAGGTGGAGAAGGATATGACACCGTTGTATCGATATGGAATCGATTGTCTTCTGGGTTCATTAGTATCATTGCATTGGTCGCATTAATCGACATCGTATCCGAAGCGTATAAGTTGTATCGTGCAAAAACCTCTGTATGAGCAAGTAAAAAATATAAGAATAAATAGAAGAGTTATTGAAATCTTCGTTGAAGAAAGTCGCCTATACAGCGACTTCTTTTAATTTAAGACGAGATATGATTTTATACTCCTGCCTTTTCATGACGTAATAGCCATGCTTTACGTGATAGACCCCCGCCGTAGCCGCCTAAATCGCCATTCGAATTAATGACGCGGTGACAAGGAATCATTATGGCAAGCTGGTTAGCGCCATTGGCTTGAGCCACCGCACGAAAGGCGGTTGGTTTACCTAATGACACGGCAATGTCGGAATAGGAGCGAGTCTCACCAGGTGGAATTGCCATTAACTGCTCCCATACGCTTTTTTGAAAAGGAGAACCCAGTAAGGATATGGGGGTTGTAAATGTAGTCAGTTTACCCTCGAAATATTCAGTCAATTCGCCTTCAATCGATCGAATCGATTCCGTAACACCAGGGATAATCGCTGATTTCGTCTTTTGTCTAAGCCGTTCTACCTCGCGTTCTAGTCCTCGTCGATCAACAAATTCTAAGAGATAAATCGCATGCTCATCCCCAATGGCAATCATGGGTCCCAGGGGTGTATCAATCCAAGACGATTTCAGCACCTTACTATTGTCTAACAAAGTAGGCGCAGCACCCATGATTCGAGAAAATGCATCTCTGAACCCACTACTGGATTCATACCCAGTCGATAGTTGCGTATCAATGATGGTTCGTCCAGATCTAATATTCTTCATGGCAAGTCCCATACGACGTGCTCGTGCGTATTCAACAAATGTCATACCGAATCGTTTTTTGAATTGACGGCGTGCTGTTGATTCATCTACTGAGAGATCCTTGAAGTCCTGTTCTTTCCACCGTTTCTCAGGGTTGTTCTCCACGGCCTCCACAAGTACACGAACAATATCTGAGACATGATTCGGATGAGATAAGGGGCGACATCGTTGACATGGACGAAAAGAAGCGAGTAGCGCTTGCTGTGCATTCTCGTAAAATTCGCAATTTTCAAACTTTGGCTTTCGTGCAGGGCAAGTCGGGCGGCAGAATACACCCGTTGTCTTAACACCTACATAAAACACACCTTCATATTCCGTTCTTTTTTCTAATAAAGCGGTGTAATATTCTTCGTAACGTTCGGTAGGTATCATTCTCGTGGCCCCTAAACTTGGATTATGACCTTATTATAGGCCCTCTCGCAGGAAGGCGTAGCCGAAAATCAGGCATCTATTTTTTTATTTTTATGAGAAAATATCTGAAATACATATTGACTTAACGTGCACGTAAACCGATACGATTGATTTATGAAGTCTTCATTAAATATATAAGAGGGAGGGACAATGATCAAAACTCAGCTGAGTCATATTGGGGATATATCTTCACGGTATGGAATTTCAAGTCGAACACTTAGGTATTATGAAGAAATTGGATTGTTAGCAAGTGTGAGGGAGACGAATTATTCCAAGCGCTATTATAGTCCAGAGATGTTATTAAGGTTGGAGCTGATTTTGTTGTTGAAGAAACATCAGTTCTCTGTTAAGGATATCTCCATTGTATTATCGTCAGATGATCTACGAACTGTCGTAGAAGTCTTCAGTAACAAGCTTAGCGAAATCAATAAAGATATGACTGACATGATGATGGTGAAAAATAGAGTTGAGCATATGTTGTCTTTTCTGCAAACGAGAGGGTATTCGAAGAACAATATCATTCAGCAGTTATTGAATATTTCCGAATTGGATACTCCTATTATATTGGATAAAGGACAGGTGAAGGACCCTATGGAGGATGACTTTAAAGGGAATCAAGAACCCTCAAGGCTTCAGGATCATGAGGTGCGTTTTATTGAGTTAAAACCTATGAAGGTCGCATATTATCACTCAACGAGCAGTCTTGGTCAACCGGAAGATGATGCTTGGCAGGTGTTATATGCTTGGGTCAAGGCGCAAGGATTAGAACAACGATCCACCACCCGGTATTTCGGCTTCGATTCATTAGGGCAGAACAGAGAGCATGGGTATGAGATGTGGGCCACAGTATCGGATGATGTTGAACCATCGGGCAAAATCGGAATAAAACAAGTAAGTGGAGGTTTATACGCCGTATCAAGTCTATTGGGATATGATATTCCCATCGCTTGGAACAGATTAAATGAATGGATCCACAAGAGTCAATACAACTCGGGTTCGCATCAATGCCTGGAGGAACATTTCCTATTCAATGGAGAGATGTTTGTTAACGAGACATTCCAACTGGACTTATACCATCCCATCTCAAGCTAAGCATTCAAAGGAAAGGTCATCCATAATAGATGACCTTTTTAACTTGGTGTCGGTGAAATCGTGGGCCTATTGATATCTGTAAGTAGAATTAAGTATGAGTTATTGCTGGTTCTAAAGAGAGGTTGGGTTGTATGCGACTCCATCGATCATCATTAGGCAATCTGAATCAATAAATTCAGTTGTTGATGTCATTCTTGCAGGAAATTGATCTGTTTCAAAGTAATCTAGGAATACTTTTTCCATTTCAGGTAAGTGCTCAATATGTTTAAGATATACATTCACTTTAACGACTTTATCCAATGTGGTATTGCATTGTTGAAGTGTCTCTTTTAAATGTGCAAAGGTTTCGTGTATCTGCTGAGTGAAACTTTCTCCATGTCCCCGATGCAAACCGATAAATACATAATCCCCTGCTACAACTGCCGAAGAATAGCTGAATGGGGTTGTAATTCTATGTACCATTTAATCCGCTCCTTGTCATTTAGTTTTACAAGGGTATCCCCTGTAACAAGTAAATTATAGAACATACGTTCTTTATATACAAGTTTTTTCCAACGGAAATAAATATGGAATGCTGGGTGTGGGGAAGACGGCAAGAATTAAGCCCATCTTGTATAAATCCTCCTAGTAATTGTGATATAGTATGCATTATATAAAATACATTAATTTACATATTATAATTCATCTTAATTTAATTAGAAGGTGTGATTTAGTTATGGAAATCTTTATTTTCTTGGCTTCCCTTGGAGTGTCGATATTTAATATATCATCCACTAGAGAAGTCTGATATATAGAAATCAGTAACGGAGAATTAAGATAAATTAATAAATTAATAGATTCATATGATGAGGGAGTTCCCATAACGGCACTCTTTTAGCATCCTATTTCTTGCATGTGACTTCCATTGTGACCTATTATTTTTTGTTATATGATAGGATGATAAAAAGATGCTTATATGCCTAAATTAAACCAATGATGGCGATATGGAGGGAATTATGAATCCTAAAGACTTAAACTATAGAATGCCTGCGGAATGGGCGCAACACACACGAACTTTTATCTCCTGGCCTGTTCAGGATTCCATGTGCTACCCAGATCAATATGAAGACGTATGTCGAGGGTATGCTGATATTATTACAGCCATAGCTGAATTCGAACCGATTACGGTTGTCGTCAATCCAGATGACCTGGAGAAAGTAAGTGGTTTATTTATTAATGATCGGATTGAATGTTTACCTATCGAGCATAATGATGCATGGCTTCGAGATAACGGACCGACCTTTGTGGTTAATGATAAAGGGGAGTTAGCGGGTGTGAACTGGGGATTTAACGCTTGGGGTGGCAAGTATTCACCGTGGGATCTAGATAATGAGGTAGCTCCACAAATCCTGAAGCATGTTGGTGTGAAGCAGTTTGACGCACCCCTTGTAATGGAAGGTGGTTCTGTTCACACGGACGGTGAGGGTACGTTGCTGACAACGGAAGAATGCCTATTGAACAAGAATCGTAACGCACATATGAGCAAGGATGAGATCGAAGCGCACGTGAAGAACTTCGTCAATGTAGATCAGATTATCTGGTTAAAAAGAGGACTAAGCGGTGACGAGACAGACGGTCATGTAGATAACATTGCCTGCTTCGCGGCTCCTGGTAAGGTGATTATTCAGGTATGCGATGATCCAGAAGATGAGAATTATGCAATTACGCAAGAGAATCTTAAAACATTACATGAAGTGGTGGATGCCCAAGGTCGAAAGCTTGAGATTATTCAGATTCAGCAACCACCACAAGCTTTCTTTGAGGATCAACGGCTAACCTTAAGTTACTTGAACTTTTATTTCGTAAATGGGGGTATTATTTTACCGGTATTTGGTGGCGATGCGGAGGAAACGGACCGTAAGGCACAGCAAGTGCTGAGCGAGACGTTCCCAGAGCGCAGAATTCGCACTGTGAATGGTATGGCAATCATCCGCGAGGGTGGTAATGTCCACTGTACAACGCAACAAATGGCTGTAGGGCAGTCGTAATATAGAGGAGGTTAGACATATGAGAAACGTGAAGGTGGCAGCCACACAGATGAGCTGCTCAAGCAATAAAGAAGTGAATATCCGCAACGCGGAAGTGCTGGTGAGAGAAGCGGCGCAGCAAGGAGCGCAGATTATCCTGCTACAGGAGTTATTTGAAACGCCGTATTTCTGTCAAAAGGAAAAGGCTGATTATTATAGCTACGCGACGGAGCTTGCGGAGAACGATGCGATCAGACATTTCCAGAAGATCGCTAAGGAGCTAGAGGTTGTACTACCGATCAGTTTCTATGAGAAACGGAACAATGCCCTCTATAATTCGGTTGCCATCATTGATGCGGATGGTGAAGTGCTCGGCAAGTACCGAAAGAGCCATATCCCGGATGGTCCAGGGTACGAAGAGAAATTTTACTTCAATCCAGGAGATACAGGCTTCAAGGTTTGGAAGACGCGTTATGCTAAGATTGGGGTCGGTATATGCTGGGATCAATGGTTCCCTGAAGCAGCACGTTGCATGGCATTGATGGGTGCGGAGATACTGTTCTACCCGACGGCAATTGGTTCAGAGCCGCAGGATGGATCCATTGATTCTAAGGACCATTGGCAGACTTGCATGTTGGGGCATGCGGCCTCGAATCTCGTTCCGGTCATTGCCTCCAATCGGATAGGCTTGGAGTCAGATGACGATTCTAGTATTACATTCTACGGTGCTTCATTCATCGCAGGACCACAAGGCAACAAAATTGTGGAAGCTAACCGAACAGAGGAAGCAGTACTGATAGCCGAATTTGATCTAGATCAGCTGGAAGCTCAACGTCTTGAGTGGGGGATATTCCGCGATCGCCGTCCGGAACTTTACCGAATCATCACGTCCTCTGATGGCGAACTACGTGTAGACTAATGCTAATAGAATGCTGCTTAGGTTCTACTATGAATATGAATATGAATAAGCAAAAAAGGTCACTTCCACGAAGTGACCTTTTTTTGCATTCTTAATGATTTTCACTGGATACTTTTATTCCTTATTTCATTGTTGTAATACGGGATTTCAAATCATCTTGTGTACTATTTTATAATAATGTTCGAATACTTTTGTTTCATGAATTTGAGGACACATCTTCAAAGACAACAAAGCACTTTCAATTAAGAACACTCTCGGTTCTTTAGGGTTCATGAATTCCTCTTGGATAAAACACAACAATTTATGATAGGTAGATCGGTTGATATCATCCGTTGCGAATACTTTTTCAATCATTTTTTTTAAACTGAGTGTTGCAAAAGAAAATTCATTATTAAAAAAGTCGATGTTGTCTGAGTTAGGCAATAGAATATGTATTTTGTCAGGTGAGAAAATTTGAATTTTTTTGCTACTTACATCTTCTATCATGATTTGGATGCGGTCCATGCAATAATCAATAAGTTCTTTTAAAGTAACTGTCTCATTCATGGCAGTAGATGTTTGAAGCATATTTTGAAGGAGTCCTGTAAATACGATGGCACAATCAAAAAGATAAGGTCTCTTATCCTCAGAGAATATATTTACGAAACGGTCATGGATCCATTTTAAAAATAAAAATCTAGACTGCTTGATAAATAGGATTAATTCGGTATCGTCTGAGACCAGTGCATCTTCTATGAGCTGTAACATTTTATTCTTTCTGTTTAGCGTCATGCTCAGAAGAATTTGTTGGGAGAATATATGTATATCATCGAGGTCTTCCCCAATGAGCAAGGCATTTCGCTCTTCCTCAAGCTGGCTCTGAATGGACGTGAATACAGCTTTAAATAGCTCCCCCTTAGAGGCGAAATAATTATAAAAGGATCCTTTTGAAATACCACTGTGATTCAAAATATCCTGAATAGATGTAGCATGATATCCCTTTTCAATAAATAGCTCATGTGCCTTATGGACGACATGTTCTTTACGTTTATTCATAGCGATGCCCCTTTAACTGGACTTGTTCTAGAATAGACTAGCTCATTTTAATGCATATTACAATTGAATCAAATGGATTGCTGAGAAAGAAAATGGGGTAGGGTAAATCTGGATATTTGAATGAACGCCAACTTGAAAAAGGAATAATAAAGGAGTAGTATATGATACATTGTAACATAAGTTCAAAATTGGACTGTCGGTATTATTTGATGTTGCTTATACAATCATACAGTTACTTTAAATGAAGAGAAGGAGAGAATTTCGTAATGAAAGCAAAAGAAAATAAGGCGTCATTCGGCATTCTAGCCATTCTTATGATTGGTGCGTTTGTGGCTCTGCTGAGTAATACATTACTTAATATAGCATTACCATCGATTATGAGGGATTTCGATATCACGGCCTCAACGGTACAGTGGCTATCTACGGGGTATATGTTGGTCAATGGGATTATGATTCCATCCACGGCCTTTTTGATTCAAAAGTTTACGGCGAGACGGTTGTTTCTAATCGCTATGGCCTTGTTCTCTATAGGTACATTAATTGGGGGATTCGCACCAAGTTTCAGTGTGTTATTGATAGCTCGAATGGTCCAAGCTTCTGGGGCAGCGATTATCATGCCATTATTAATGAATGTATTATTTACCACATTTCCACCTGAGAAGCGTGGGTCAGCTATGGGCATGTTCGGATTAGTCATGATCTTTGCACCTGCGATTGGACCTACATTGTCTGGTTGGATTATTCAGCATTATGAATGGCCAGTACTATTCTTTATCATTGCACCTATCGCCATCTTGGTGTTCATCCTAGCCTTCATTAAATTACATGATACCAAGGAAAAAATTGATCTTAAGATTAATGTTCCTTCTATTGTTCTATCCGCTATTGGGTTCGGTGGAATATTATACGGTTTTAGTTCTGCTGGAAATAAAGGATGGGATTCTCCGATTGTGGTATCCTCACTCATTATTGGGGTCATTTCTTTAACGACGTTTATTGTACAACAATTGAAGATGAAGCAACCTATGCTTGACTTCAGAGTATATAAGTTCCCCATGTTCGCTTTATCTTCTGCGATTTCAATTACATTAAATATGGCGATGTTCTCTGCTATGATGTTGATGCCAATCTATCTACAGAATATAAGAGGTATTTCACCTCTAGACTCTGGATTACTCATGTTACCTGGAGCTCTAGCCATGGCAGTCATGTCTCCGATCACAGGTAAAATATTTGATAAATTTGGAGCAAAAGTATTAGCCATTATTGGTCTAGCTATCGTGATTGTGACGACGTACTTCTTCAGTCAGTTGACAGATACTACAGAATATAGGACCTTGATGATGATGTACACGATGAGAATGTTCGGTATTGCTATGGTTATGATGCCTGTCATGACCAACGGACTAAACCAGTTACCGGCAAGATATACGCCACATGGTACAGCTATGAATAGTACGATTCAACAAGTATCCGGAGCTATTGGTGGAGCATTACTTGTCACCATCATGTCGACTCGGACAACAACACATGTGAGAGAAATGGTGGGGGCGGCTGTTAGTAAGCTAACTACGCCACCTTCAGAGAGCACCTTATTAGAAATACAACAACAGTTTATTTCGAAGGCTACCATTGAAGGCATAAATGATGCATTCTTAGTGTCCGCAGGAATTGCTGCAATTGCATTAATTCTGGCATTCTTTATTAGAAGAACAAGACCTGCGGAGGATCCCAAAAGAAATGAAGCAGCTATGAAGAAAGAAGCAACTCAATAAAACTTTATTAGAAGGAATGTTCAAAAAGGCACTCCATCCTAAGGATGGAGTGCCTTTTTTATATGCCTTTTTAAATATTATTATTTTACAGAATACTATTCTATGGCTTACTTAAAAGAAGCAAAAGGGTCTGTACCCTTTGGAAGTAATTCCGAATAATTAAACTCGTACGTAGGTATGCCAGCAGCATAAGGAGCAATTTCGTATTGTTGATATAGGATAGCAATTCCACCTTCTTTAACGTAGAATTCAGGCTTAGCATTCAATCCAGGCGACACGTCTGCGAAGGACACCTCCTTTGTTCTTTCCTTCAGCATCTTGTCTAGGTTTTGTTTGTAATCTGGAGCTGCCTTCATGAGGTCACCTAGTTCCAGCTGTTTCCCAGTATTAAGTGAGAAGGTAAGACCTTCACGTATAGTGCTTCCATGGGCTCCACCTAAGTAAGAGCTTTGATCGACAATAATACTGAGCACATCCTCACGATTGAAGGACACTATAAAGTTTTGAATGAATTCATATTTACGTTCGATAGAGCCGTCTCTTATACTTGCCTGTTGTTCACTTGCCGTTACGAAAGCGTCAGTCTTCTGCATGAACACGGTATTGATCGCTTGTTGAGCTTCGTCTGTCAGCCCACTGATTTGTGGATATTGAATTTGAATAGCTGCATTCTTATTACTTTTATCTAATGTCTCAGATGAAATACTGATATCGTTCATCACTCGCTTACTGATATCTAGTGATTTCAAGGAAGGGTTATACTCCCCTTGGAAACCTAAGTAATCACTTAATAACTTGAATGGAACATACAAGTGTCCGTCCACATTTTTCACTTCATATTTATTAGTATAACTGTAAATATAGTATCCGTTGAGGTTCGTATAAACACCATATTCCGAGGTTTCCATATTAAGCTTTTTAGATCCAATATCTACGGTTGAAGTTTTTGTGCTTGGTGTATAGCTTAGCGGAAGCCCAAGAGCATCACGTAGAAATGTTAATGGAATCATGGTATTCCCGTTTATAGATTTCCCCTGTTGTGTTGACACCTCACTATTATATTTAAGTACAACATGGGTCTTCTGTACGCTTTTGTTAATAACCTGATTGTTAGTGCTAGCGGCACTTACAGAAGCCTCTCCCGTCAGCATGGAACCTCCTAGTACTATTCCAGCAGACAATAGGGCTACGCTCCATTTCATACCTTTATTCATATTAAATTTCTCCTCTCGCGGGTGGTCACATATGGATATGATGAGATACTTTACCGAAATAACTCTACTACCTATATTACATGGAGTGGATTGTGGATTTGTTTACAAATGTGGTTACAGTATTGTTGCATAATGGATCATTCGAGATGTGGCTCATCGGAGTGAGTCATCCGGTAATTTGTTATTTTAGCGAAATATGATGTGATATAAGGCTGGAATATTGGAATATCCATTGTAAAAGGGTGCATCAAGTTGTACTATTTGGTGTGAACCTAGTGGCTTGTGTTGCGATGGGTAACTAAATGAAATGTCGCATTTGTAGTAGTCATAATGTACTAAGATCACGTCACAATATAACCAAAGGACTAAATAATAATGTTCAAAAACATATATTCTAAAAAGAAAATCATATCTTTTATTGTTGTTTCTTGCATAGTGCTGAGTATCCTTATGGGAGCTAAACTGTTTATATCTTATTATTCAATTGGTAAATCAGCGGAAGTCACTATAGCGAAGCAGTATATAGAAATAGCTAAAGATATTGCAGCAGGATTAGATAAAGAGGTATATCAACAGTTTCTATCAACCTCAAAGGATGATGAGAATCGTAAACAAATAAAAAATTATCTAGAACAATATTACAGTCGAATAAAAGCGTTATATATATATGTTTTAATGCTGGATGAAACGGATGTATCTAAGGTGATGGTGTCTGCTGTTCCCTCAGGAACAAAAGATTTCGCCATAGGAGAACCTTGCACCGTTCCAGCTCATCAAATAAAGCAAGCAAAAGATGGCCAAAACTACTATACGGATATTATAAAGGATAGACATAACGGATCTTATTTATCTGTTGGGGTCCCCTTTTACGATAATCATGGAGAGATACTTGGTGTTATAGCTATTGATATTGATGCGGATGAACTGACGAAGGTAAGTGACCAAGTTCTTAAAAGTAGTATTTTTATCTTTTTGATTGATATTTTGTTTGCTGTTATATTATTGGTTGTTGCTTTTAGCTTAAACCAGTGGTACAAAAATGGGCTAAAACAAGATTTGAAAGAGTCGGAGGATATGTATATCTCAGAACTTAGAAGAGTCATCGATGCCATTAAGTCGAGCAGACATGACATGCTTAATCATCTTCAGGTTCTCGTCGGTCTAATGGATATGCAGTTGTATGATAAAGCGAACGATTATCTCAAACAGATGAGCGTGGAATCCAAAATAGTAGAAATGTCATTACTGATTAAAAACCCAATTCTTATGATTATATTTCAAAGTAAATGGGAGTTTGCCCAATCTAAAAATATACAGATGTATTTTGATACGGATCGGAATGAGTATTGTAGATTGAATTCGATGGATCTGGCAAGAATTTATTCTAATCTATTGGATAATGCGATAGAAGCAACAGAAGCTTACATGGGTGACCAGACTAAACAGATCAATGTTACATGTAAAACGATTGGCGAGAAGTATATTTTCACCGTGGAGAACACGGCTAGACTTACTGCTAAACAAGAAAAGAGTCTATTTCAAAATGGGTACACAACAAAGGAAAATGGTGATGAACTTAGTGGTAATGGGTTGAAAATTATTAAAAGAACGGTAGAAATATATAAGGGTGATATTTATTTTGAATATGAAAATGATAAAGTCTTTATACAGATTACGATATAGACAGGCGGTTGATCAATTTACAGGCATAGGGCAGGCTGCACTTCAACTTGATACTCAAGCCAAAAAACTAGTAGATATCATGTGAGAATTTTTAGTGTTTAGAGACACCCATCAGGGTAGAAGATGCACTCAGCATGGGGAACCCCATTCCGTTATGGAATGGGGTTTCTTGGTGTTTTTGAATGTGAACGTTGTTTAAATGGACACATCTTACAGATTGGATAGGGTATGGAGCGGCTATAAGATGAAGCAAATGTAACTCAAATGGTATAATGAACGAAATAATTCTGGTAAGACGGATCGAGATCAAGGAGTGAGTAGCGTGAATAACACGAACATCAAAGAGCTTAGTCAAAAGGCGGAGATATTCATTCGTCTGATGTATACAGAACTGGACAAGTCTGAAGCGGAGACGGAGAATCGCCTCCTAACGGTGCGTGAGGAAATAAATACAACGGGTACATACGTTCATACAGAGGAAGAACTGATGCACGGGGCACGAATGGCATGGCGTCACAATAGTCGCTGCATAGGTCGCCTGTTCTGGCACAAGCTTGAAGTTATTGATGCTCGCCAAGCAGAGAATGGGGAGCAGATTGCAAAGGCTCTGTTACAACACATAGAAAGGGCAAATAATGGAGGGCGTATTCGTCCTATAATCACGGTGTTTCGAAGTAGTGTGGACGCTGATCGGCGCATTCGTATATGGAACCATCAATTAATTCGTTATGCTGGTTACCCCGGCAGTGAGGGGCATGATCGTTCTGGTGATCCGGCATCTGATGAGTTCACGCGTGTATGTCAACAGTTAGGTTGGCAGGGATCAGGTGGACATTATGATGTGCTCCCGTTAGTTATTGGTATTGGTGATGCAGAACCACGGTTGTTTCCTATTCCTCAACACCTGATTCAGGAAGTGCGCCTAAGTCATCACGAAATTGAGCAATTTCCTGATCTTCAATTACGCTGGTATTCCGTACCTATTATTTCAGACATGCAGCTTGAGATCGGTGGAATTCTGTACACAGCAGCTCCCTTTAATGGTTGGTATATGGAGACGGAGATTGGTTCACGTAATCTGGGTGATACCGGGCGATACAACCTACTCCCAGCTGTTGCAGACTTGATGGGTCTGGATCGTTCTACTAACACGACGTTGTGGAAAGACCGAGCACTTCTTGAATTAAACCGTGCGGTGCTTCACTCCTTCAAGGAGGCAGGTGTCAGTATTGTTGATCATCATACGGCAGCTGATCAATTTGTTAAATTTCAACAACAAGAGAAGGAACGAGGACGTGAGGTATCCAGTCGTTGGTCGTGGCTTATTCCGCCGATGTCTCCATCGGCCACTCCAATCTGGCATGATCAATCCTTGAAGGAGCTTGACCTTAGTCCGCGTTATTTGTACCAAAAGGCGGCTTATGCTGACTTCCTTGAAGCGCTAGATGGTGCGCCTAACGGAGGGTTCGTGGCCATTCCTCCATTACTAATGATGATAATGACAGCATAATACTCTCTGTAGACCCAGCGGTGGAAATGGCGTGTCCTTTTAACCACAAAAAATCCATAAAATAGGTTAAAATGAGAATATATTTATCTATGATACATATCGATAATACGAATGTTCTTAGGAGGTTGATCATGGAAAGAACGCAAGATAAGGTCTGGCAACCTGTTGAGGGTAGCTTGATGACAAGATGGGCAAGAGAAGTAGATCCACAAAGGGTTCTGCCCGAATATCCTCGACCCCAGATGGTTAGAGATCAATGGATGAATCTTAATGGTCTATGGGAGTACGCGATACGCCCGCTAGAAGCCCTACAGGTTGACGAATATGAGGGTCATATTCTAGTACCATTTGCGATTGAATCGGCATTGTCGGGTGTACAGAAGCCGTTACTCCCTGATGAGAGACTGTGGTATAGAAGGACTTTTACCGTATCAGAGGCATGGAAGGATCAAAGGTTGTTATTGCATTTCGGAGCTGTAGATTGGAAAACAGAGGTATGGATTAATCAGCATAAGGTTGGAGAGCACATCGGGGGATATTGTCCATTTACGTATGATATTTCTGAATACCTGATCGATGGTGATAATGAGATGGTTGTTATCGTTTGGGATCCTACAAATACCTATGGACAAGAGAGAGGTAAACAGACATTAACACCCAAAGGATTATTCTATACGGCTGTATCGGGTATATGGCAGACGGTCTGGATCGAGCCTGTTCCACATTCCTATATTCAATCCTTTAGATTAACACCTGACATTGATGCAAATGACATTACAGTACATATTCAATCTTCTACAGAAGGACATCAGAAGATATCATTTGAGGCGACAGCCTATGAAGAAGGAACAGAAATAGCTTCAGGAATTTGTAAATATGGAGATGTTCTGAAACTGAACATTACCAATCCAAGATTGTGGAGCCCAGACTCACCCTTCCTCTATGAGATCAAGATCCGATTAATAGAAAATGGGGAATCGGTGGATACCGTTGATAGTTATTGTGGCATGAGACAATTTAGTGTTGAGCAAGACAATAAAGGTATGAAGCGGTTATGTCTAAATCATGAGCCATTATTTCAACATGGTGTGCTGGATCAGGGGTACTGGCCCGATGGGTTATACACGGCTCCAACGGATGAAGCCCTTGCATATGATGTGATCATGACGAAGAAGTTAGGATTTAATATGAATCGGAAACACATCAAGGTTGAGCCTGCACGCTGGTACTATCACTGTGATAAGTTAGGTCTGATCGTCTGGCAAGACATGATTAACGGTGGGGGAGGTTGGAACAATTTCCATCATATTATTCTTCCTAATTTTGTAAGCGGATACAAAGTTAATGATAAAAAGTACAAGGCGTTAGGTCGAGAGGATGAATCCAATCGCGAGCAATACAAGAAAGAACTCAAAGAAATGATCGATACGTTATATAACACGCCTTGTATTGGAATGTGGGTACCATTCAATGAGGCATGGGGACAATTCGACGCTGCAGAGACAGCAGCATGGGTGAAGTCTTATGACCCTACTCGTCCTGTGGATCACGCTAGTGGCTGGCACGATCAGGAGGTGGGTGACCTTAAAAGTGTCCATATCTACTTCCGCAAACTGAAAATGCCGAAGAAAATCAACAGTCGAGCCGTCGTGATCTCGGAATACGGTGGGTATGGCCTACTTGAGAAGGGGCATGTATGGCATGAGAATAAACAGTTCGGATATAAGAAGTGTAAGTCGAGAAAAGGATTGGTGGATGCTTACAGTACGTTAATTAATGACCAGTTAAAACCGCTCATTCCCAAGGGGGTGTCGGCGGCAGTATATACCCAGTTAACAGATGTTGAGACAGAGATTAATGGGATGATGACCTATGATAGGGAAATCGTAAAAGTGGATCAGCATGTGTTGAACGAAATACATAAAGACTGGGGAGCTAAAGCCAATCATGAATAATCGAATTTCCAGGAAGAACTGGGTACTCATATGGATTCTCGGAATGGCAGGACAAATCTGTTGGAATATTGAGAACTCCTGGTTTAACACCTTTGTATATGACAAAATTGCGAAGGACCCTTCGATTATTACGTGGATGGTAGCGGTGAGCGCTATCGTATCTACCATGACAACGTTCTTGATTGGAACATGGAGTGATCGCGTAGGTAAGAGAAAACCATTTATCGCTATCGGTTATATCTGTTGGGGGGTATTCACCATTGCTTTTGGAGCAACGGAATTCCTTCCGAAGAATCCCCTTTACGTTGCCATTGTCTTCATTGTAGCGGCAGATGCCATCATGAGTTTCTTCGGTTCTACCGGTTATGATGCCGCGTACAATCCGTGGACAACGGATATCTCGAGCGAACATAATCGTGGGAAACTCGGCGCTGCATTTGCAGCTATGCCCGTGATGGCTACCATTTTCGGTGCGGTTGTCTCTGGTATGATTGTGGATCACCTTGGCTTCTTTCCGTTCTTTATTATTATGGGTAGCGTCGTTACCCTGACCGGTATATTTACATTATTCTCACTTAAGGATTATCCCGGTCTGAAATCCAGAAGGAATCGTGAGGGATATTGGCATCAATTTGCCGAGGTATTCCACGTTAGAACCGTGATGAAGAACAAAGAACTATTCTGGGTGTTTGTCATCAATTGCGTGTATTTCATATCATTTAATGTTTACTTTCCGTATATCACGATTTATTTCAATAACTATTTGAATATGAGTTATACCTTATCGGGTGGCATACAAGCGATTGGACTTGTATCTGCTATTATGTTGACCATACCCGCAGCCAAAATGATTCATAAAGGAAAGATAGCGCGTATTATCTTATTTGCCGTCATTGCTAATTTCCTGGGTCTCATCCTTTTTAGCTTATCTTCGCAAATAGGTATGCTGTTGATCGCCACCTTTTGTGCCGGGATTGGGTATGTTTTGGTCATTCAGACGATCACCGCATGGGTGAAGAATCTATTTCCAGAGGATCAGAGGGGACAGTTCGAGGGCGTTAAGATGGTGTTTGCGGTATGCTTACCGATGGTCATTGGACCTTCGATTTCGAATATTATTATCCAACATTATGGCGTTCATATGGAGATAGATGGGATAGCAGGCATGGTACCAACCGAAGTCCTTTTTCTCGTCTCCGCATTTATAACCCTCTTTACATTGTTGCCACTCATTCCGGCGAGTAAAGAAGCGAAGAAACGTATGCGCAAGGCATAATACAATAAATAATCCAATCATATGGAGGTGTAGTAATGCAGAATCATATTCAATCTAATGGCCCACTACTCGGAAGTGATGGCTCTCTTCTACAGAGGGGATATTCTACGCAAGCCCAGTTAACGTATAACCGGAAACATATTAACGCGCCGCCCTGGCGGATTAAAGAGTGGGACTTCTATCAGGTCTCGAACGACGACTATTGCTTGCAGATGACGATCGGACACGTATCTTACGCGGGTAATATATCAGTTAAGTTGTTTGAATTCGCGACAGGTAAACATTATGAAATTTCAAAGATATTGGCTCTGCCCTTCAATCGTTTACATATGCCTGCATCAGCTGAACAAGGAGATTTGACGTATAAGGATAAAAATATGTTTATGCAGTTTCAGGTGTGGGAGGGCGGACGCAGACTAATATGTAAAGCTTCGGGAAAGAATTCTCCTACCATAGATCTTGATATCCAATTGTCCCAACCGGACTTAACATCACTGGTAATAGCTACACCCTTTGACGAAGATCCTGCTTATTTCTATTACAATCATAAAATAAACTGCATGCCAGCAAGTGGCGTGGCCAGGGTTGGAGATCAGGAATATCGCTTTGAACCGGATAGTTCTTTTGGTCTGATTGATTGGGGCAGGGGAGTATGGCCCTTTTCACAGAATTGGTATTGGGGAAATGGTAGCACTTACGTGGATGGCAAACGATTCGGGTTTAATATTGGTCATGGTTTCGGGAACACCTCATCAGCAACAGAGAACATGTTGTTCTACGAGGGTACGGCTCATAAGATTGGGCATGTGTACTTTGACTTGTCAGCGGGTGGCTATATGTCGAAGAAGACATTTAGTAGCGATGATGGAAGATTTGAAATGGAATTTACTCCGATCTACGATCAGATTACCCAAACCAAAATATTGTTCGTAGATAATAAGTGTCATCAGGTGTTTGGGACGTTTACAGGGCAAGCGATTCTGGATGATGGCAGGGTTATTGAAGTTAAAGATATGGTTGCGTTCACCGAGCATGCCATTAATAATTGGTGACCCGCAACCGCAACCGCAACCGCAACCGTAACCGTAACCGTAACCGTAACCGTAACCGTAATGCTTAGGACACGACCACCTCTTCAGTTATGACTGTCTCTTTATTCTTATGGTCTGCAAATGATCGAATACTGTAGGCCATAAAGAATTGAGCGGCATAATAGGTTGTCATAATGAGCACACCGGAGTGGGCAACAGGAGACACAAAGAGGTTCCACGATAAAATAGAATCGGAGATCGTAAATAATACACTTCCGATGATCGCCCATGTGTGACCGGTCATAATAGCAGACCATGTCATCAATGAAATCACGCTAATATAGAGAAGAACAGGCACGATTAAGGATTCATTATGGTCTAGTATCAATGCATGAACAATCTCCCAACCCATGATTGAGGCATATATGGCAAGTGGGACAATCGAGATGAATCGAAGCTTCGAGAAGCGCCAATTACTGAGAAAGCCTATCATATAAAACAGGTGTCCGATGAGAAATGCAGATAATCCAATGACAAACCAACGTAGTATACCATCACCGATCATACAAAAGAATAATCCGGTTAACAGTAACCAATGATAACGCCTTCTAGGGGTGGGCATTCGAGCGTATGCATACGCGATAATGAGCCACATCGGAATGAGTTTGAATAGAATTTTGACGATATGAGGATCAGATGGAATCAGAAAAATGTAGAGCAGGCTCATGAGTAAAATAAGTACAGGTAATCGTAATTTCTTCAAGAAATTGCTCCTTTGTCGTTCAAATGAAGGTTAACACTAAATATACCATAATTTATCTAACTTTTTTTAAAGTTAGGTTTTTTTGATTAGGATATGATTTAAGTGGAATTGTACAATCACATGCCATACCCTATCGTCAGACTGTGAGTTGAATCATATGATCATATTTCCAGATATAGTACTGTAAAATGTAATACAAAAATTGAAATATCTCAAGAACCGGTTTACATATCATGAAAGAGGTGTTCATATTGGAGCTTCCGATATTACAATTTGGCCATATTAAATCAAGAGTACCCATTATGCAGGGGGGTATGGGAGTCGGAATCTCCCTAAGTGGTCTGGCGGCTGCTGTAGCTAATGCAGGTGGGATTGGAACCATTTCAGGAACAGGCATATCTATAGAAGAATTAAGATTACATATTCGCAAGGCGCGGGAAGAATCCAAGGAAAGAATGGGATATATCGGAGTTAATGTCTTATTTGCTGTAAAGGATTTCGCGGAAAAAATGCAAGCTGCCTTGGAAGAAAAAGTGGATTTCATCATATCTGGTGCCGGTATTTCAAGAGATATGTATGCATGGGGTAAAGCGCATAATACGCCTGTCATTTCTATCGTTTCATCTGCAAAAGTAGCAAGACTATCTGAGAGATTAGGTGCTTCTGCTGTGGTTGTGGAAGGGCATGAAGCGGGAGGCCATTTGGGTACAGACCGGGCGTTATTTGATATCCTTCCAGAAGTTGTGGAAGCCGTCAAAATTCCGGTTATTGCAGCTGGAGGCATTATGACAGGGGGGGATATCGCTAAGGCTATGCAACTAGGCGCATCTGGTGTTCAGATTGGAACGCGGTTTGTGGCTAGCCATGAATGTGATGCTCCACTAGCTTTCAAACAGATGTATGTGGATGCACAGCAGGGTGATACGATATTGGTTAAGACGACGGTGGGATTACATGGAAGAGCGATAAAGAATCGATTAACAGATCTGATAAGTAATGAGAATACGAAACTACGCATAGAGAAATGCCATAAGTGCCTGAAAGTGTGCTCGTTTCGGTTTTGCACAATGGAAAGTCTAAATAAATCCCTTGCAGGAGACGTTCAGAACGGGTTGGTTTTTGCTGGTTCGAGGGTGCATGAGATCAAAGAGATTAGAACCGTTCAACAAATCATTGACAAGCTTATGAATGAATGCAAGGAAGTACAGTAACGAAGTTATTCAAGGATCAATGTGACTCAAGGATCAGTGTGAACCAATCTCGGGAGACCGATGATTGGTTTTTCCTTGTTTGTAGGGTATGGGAAAACCTAGGTAGAACAGAGGACCCTGCCAACTTCCATATCGAGAAAGAATCACTTCGTCTGAATGGTCATGATGTGCTTAAGCTAACCCTTACTTCCAAGTGGAACAAGGACCGCTAATATTAACTTTGGCTGGACAAAGGGATAAGGTATCAGATCAACGAGTACTATACCGGAAATATAAATGATATGGCATTACAAGATGTGATTGCTTCTATGAGGTATCCTAATCAGCGGTTACTAGATCGTTATGTGAATAATGACCATATGATGATTGCGAATATTTACGATACAGGGGATATACAGCACGCGAAGAAGATTATTGGATTTACACCGAAATTTCCACAACTACTCCCAGGATCATTTAAGGCGAGCGGGGCATTTTTGACACTTAAGCTGAATTTTAGCTATCCGAAAGATGACGATGACTATAGACGAAGATTACTAACGATTCAGTATGACCATAATGAACCATCTGCAACAGGTATCGAAGGTATAGAATTTTCACAGATTCAGGATAACGGAATGTATGATGAAATGAAGAATGGGGATCAGGCATCCTTTTATCAAGTATCAAGCCGTTCTACAGGGCGAGGGGCAACAATCGGAAGAGGTGGAAATTGTAACCTACCTCATGAAAGAAGGCCCGGTTACGATTAAAAGTCTACAATAATTTAAGTTATATTTGCCGTTGCAGCGTGCTGCAGCGGTTTTTTTTTTGAGATAACAGTCTCTTAAATAATAATGTAATTGTAAACGGTAAATAAAAAACAACAAACAACATCCCTTTAAGCGAGATTTAAGGCCAATTTATATGCATTAAAGCACTCTAATTTGAAATAATAAGCGAAGAATCGAACGGATATTGTATGGTTGGAGTTTTTTCATTTGTGGTATTATAATAGATACGTTATATTTTGATATTAAAAAGCTAGGTATTTTACTATTAAATAGTTTAATGTTAAAATAATGATTACAAAAAAAGGAGGTTTTTAAGAATGAATCGATTAGAAGGAAAAATTGCACTTATAACAGGTGGAGCTTCAGGTATAGGTAAAGGAATGGCTATGAGCTTTGTAAAAGAAGGAGCAAAAGTGGTTATTGTCGATCTCAATGAAGAAGTAGGTCAACAGACTGTTAAAGAGCTACAGGAGATTCAACCAGATTCCTTGTTCATTCAAGCAAACCTTGCAGAGCACGATAAACTTCAATCCATTGTGACTAAAGTAATCGAAAAGTTCGGTAAGTTAGATATATTAGTTAACAACGCTCATGCGTCAAACAGAGCACCATTGGAACAACTTACACAAGCAGATTTTGACTTGTCATTTAATACAGGGTTCTATCCAACCCTCTATCTTATGCAAGCAGCGTTACCTTACTTGAAAGAGTCCAAGGGGAAAATTATTAACTTTGCCTCTGGTGCAGGAATAAATGGAGATGCTACTCAGGGTGCTTATGCGGCAGCGAAGGAAGCAATCCGTGGGATTACACGTGTTGCGGCGAATGAATTCGGCCCATTTGGGATTAATGTCAACATCATTTCACCTATTGCGAATTCTCCTGGGGTACAGCAGTGGGCGAAGGCAGAACCTGAATATTACCAAGCTATGTTGTCCAAAATTCCACTAGGACGCCTTGGAGAACTTGAAGATGATATCGGTCGGGTAGCAGTCTTCTTAGCTAGTGAGGATTCAGACTATATCACAGGACAGACAATTATGGTTGATGGCGGTTCCATCAAACTTAGATAGTATAATCTTTCCGTCGATAAAAAGGAGACCATTTTGGAGCAAACCGATATTTTTAAATTGATACACACGGTGGAATTATTCACAAATGAAGTGATTCTTCAATGGATGAATTCCTTTGAACATAATATAGGGATTTCACCTATTCTTGTCTTGACTGAATTGAAATATAAAGGGATTCAAAAACATACCGTGTTAGCAAAGAAACTAGGATATAGCCCTGGTGCAATGACTAATATTGCGAATCGCTTAATTAAGCTAGGTCTTGCGGAGCGTAAATATAGTGAGGATGACCGGCGGAATGTATTCCTTTCAATTACAGACAAGGGTTTAGAGGTTCAGAGGGAAGCCCATAACAAGGGCAAAGAACTTCGAATTGAATTGTTCAAGGTGCTTAGTGAAGAAGAAGTACAACAGTTTATAAGTATTCATGAAAAGCTATTAAAGAACTTTGATAAAACCGACGAATAGGCTTCGGATGGATGAATCTAAATTCTATAAGGGGCTGTCCCATAAGTCATGAAAATGACTGGGGGCACCCCATTTGTTTTTTTGTAGAAGAAGTTAGGTCTATTGAAGTCTGATTGCACACAAAAAACAGGTCATGGATAAACCATCTTGACCTGTTTTTTGTGTGCATCAGTTTTCTTGACAAGCAACTGGTGATTTTCAGTAGGAAAATCTGGCGCTGAACCACTTGGTCTGGAATTTCCGCATAATAGGGGTCACAAGCTCTTTCACTAAACCTTAATGGCTTTCCAGCAAGCTTCAAGAGTCTGCTGAATCTGATATTCGTCTAAAGAATATTTACCTGCCAAATAACCTTTTATGACAGAATTGATCATTCCAGTGAAGAGTTGGCAACATAATATGATGTCCATTTCCCGAATAACGCCCTCTTTTTGTCCCTGTTCAATAATTGAAAAAATTTCAATGGCCGACGGATCTAGCTTATTCCTCAATTCTTCGGAGATATAGGGTGACTCGCAATAATTCTCAATAAACGAAAGCTCCTTGGGGTAGCTGAGTGCATAGTCCATCGTGCTTTTTAGCATACCTTTTATTCTTTCATAGACAGTCAGACTGGGATCATTCCCCATCATAACTTCTTCTCCCATATGAGTACGAGCATTCATAAAGAGCTCACTAACCAATTCCTCTTTGCTTTTATAATAATTATAAAAGGTGCTAGAACCCACATTTGCCCTCTTAAAAATTTTTGAAAAGGTAACGGACTGCAAGCCCTCTTCGGTAATTAAATCAAGGGTTGCAACCAAAATGTCTTCACGTTTACTCATTTCGCACCTCGTCATGGAATAATTATTCTAATTAATTATACAATTTGATTAATGCTGTGTCAATTCAAGGAATGAATATTCCATATTAATAGCGATTTTTTCTTTAATAATAGCTATTTAACGTACAAAAAATATAAATTTAGAATATATTTTCTGATTTTATTGACTTTTTTATATTTAATTCCTATAGTGAAGTAGAATAAATATTCTAATGGAGGGGATAAGCAACAGAGAAACTTACCGGTCGTGTTCCATCAATATTATTTCTAGGAGGAAAATTAAATGAGATCCGAAGACATAACTAAAAGAACCCTTGGACGTGAGGGATTAGAAGTTTCAGCACTAGGACTTGGAACTATGTTGATGCCAAATAACGAGGAATCTGTTCGCGTCATTCATGAGGCGCTGGATATCGGCGTCACGATGTTTGATACAGCGGATATTTATGGTGAATTTGCGCAAGCGCGGTTTGGAGAAAACGAGAAGTTGGTAGGGCGAGCGCTTAAGTCTAGACGGGATAAAGCGGTGATTGCCACGAAATTTGGTGTAACGCATACCCAGGGGCCTAAAGGTGATCGGGCGTATATCAAAAAATCCGTAGATGCTAGTCTGTACCATCTCGGATTGGATTACATTGACCTTTATTATCAACACCGTTACGATCCGAATACCCCTATTGAAGAAACCATTGGAACGATGGCCGACTTAGTCAAAGAGGGGAAAATTCGTTTTATCGGTCTATCCGAAGCACCTGCTGATATCATCCGTCGTGCCCACGCCGTTCATCCCATTACGGCAGTGGAAACAGAGTATTCTTTGTGGAGCAGAGAAGTGGAAGATGAAGTACTTCCGGTTCTCAAAGAATTGGGAATTGGTTTTGTACCTTATAGTCCGCTGGGACGGGGATTCCTGACAGGACAAATTAAAAAGTTCGAGGATTTGGCAGAGGATGATTATAGACGAAATTATGAACGGTTCCAAGGCGATAACTTCATTAAAAATGTGGAAGTCGCAGCGCTGATTGAAGAGATGGCTTCAAAAAAAATGTGTACATCTGCTCAACTTGCATTGGCATGGCTGCTCGCCCAAGGAGACTTTATTGTGCCCATCCCTGGTACAACGCGAATAGACCGGGTGAAGGAGAATCTTGGCGCTCTGCAGGTTCAACTTACTCCAGCGGATTTCGAAGAAATTGAACGTATCTCTCCAAAGGGCTTCGCTGCCGGGGGACGGTTCTAAGTTTTACAGTAGCACTCACACATTAACATGGCTTATCAGAAAACTCCTATATAGGAGTTTTTTTGATTATTACCAACACGTTCAGGATGAGTCGCCATATCCTTTTTCATTCGTGAAAACCGTTATAATGGAAATAAAGCCACTACATATATAGCTAGGGGAGAAACTATGAAAATTGATCGCTTGTTAGCGATGACGCTGCTGCTACTCAATCGTGAACGAGTGAGTGCCAAGGAGTTAGCTGATCGTTTTGAGGTTTCAACCAAGACGATTTACAGAGATATGGAGACATTAGGACAATCGGGTATTCCTATTGTGGCATACCAAGGAACCTCAGGGGGATTTGAGATTATGGAGCAATACACGATTGGTCGCCAATTTCTGACGCTTAACGAAATTAATACGATGGTATCCGTAGTCAAAGGGATCAACACAGTAGTGGATGACGGTATGTTCTCCACCCTGCTTGAGAAGGTGAAGGGACTACTTAATAAAGCAGACACCAACCTCGTGGATCAATCTAAGACGGGAATTATCTTTGATTTCAACCCTTGGGGACAGAGTTCTTCCGCACGAGATAAAGTGAATAGATTAAGGCAGGCGATAGCTGAAACACGTAAGGTGAGAATTGAATATATGAACATGAATGGCACAGAAAGTGAACGAGTCATTGAGCCATCATCTTTGATCCTTAAAGGATATGTATGGTATCTTCATGCCTACTGCACGTTACGACAGGATTGGAGGGTGTTTCGGTTATCTCGTGTCATGGAGTTACAGACGTTGATGGAACAGGCTGAACACCGTGAGAAACCATCCTTAGATCGTTACGAATGGGACACCGAGTGGTCTAAGGAGATCAAGCGCGAGATCATTCTAACCTTTCAACGCGAGGTTCGTCATCGAGTCGCAGATTCATTCGATCCTGAGTCGGTTACCGTGTTGGAGGATGGCAACATGCGACTGAAGGCAGATTTCACGGAAGATGAATGGTTATATGGGATGCTCTTAAGTTATGGGCAGCATGTGAAAGTGGAGGAGCCAGTGAGTGTGGCGGAGGAAGTCGTACGACGCGCACAAAAAATTATAGAGCGGTATGTTAACTAAGACAGATAGGTGTCCACTTGTCCCGTGTATACTTAATGTATATCACAGGAAAAGAGGGATTTTCATGAACACCTATACCGTTCAAAAACCAGAAATCACACTGACAGGTGTTAGCGTACGTACGACAAATGCCGAAGAAATGGGTCCAAATGGGCGATTATCGAAGCTTTGGGAAAGCTATTTTCAGCGTGATATGGCGTTAGAGAAAGGGACCAACAAGCAATTTATCTATGCCTTATACACAGATTATGAGACTGACGCATCAGGTGCGTATACGGTTCTGATTGGACATGAAACGGCTAGTGACGCTGTTCTTACCGATTGTAACTATGCTCATGCGGTTGCCCCAGCGAGTAAGTATCTCGTATTTACGACTAAAAAGGGTCGAGTGTATGAAGTTGTCGCACAAGCATGGGGGGACATTTGGACATATTTCCAAGAGTCAGAGGAGGTAAGAACCTTTACTGGGGATTTTGAACTTTATGATGCTGCACATTTCGATCCTACCCATGCTGAGGTGAAAATTTATATTGCGATCCAATAATTCGTAGGCAGATTATAACATCATACTAGAAGAGGGAAACTGTTTAAGAGCAGAAGTGATGCTTAGGACGGTTTCTTTTTTTATGCTAAAATGAATCTGGTAAACCCTACGAGGCAACACTAATGTAAATAAGGTTAATCAGGAGATGATATAGATGAAGGCATTAATGTTACTGGGCAAAAATAAATGGATGGAAATGAAGATAGGGGAAGTGGAGACACCGAAACCGCAAAAGGGTGAGGTTCTCGTTGAGGTCTACGCGGTAGGTCTTAATCCCGTGGATTATAAATCAGCTACCGGGGGCAATCCTAATTGGTCTTATCCTCATATTATGGGGTTAGATGTGGCAGGTGTTGTAGCAGAATTAGGGGAGGGCGTTACAGAGTTGAGCTTGGGAGACCGGGTTGTATATCATGGAGACCTCACTAAGAAGGGCGGTTATGCTGAATATGCTGTAACGACAGCGCATACTGTGTCCCGAATTCCGGATTCTATCTCATTTGAAGATGCCGCAGCCATTCCTACAGCAGGGTATACAGCTTACCAATCGTTGTTTCGGAAGATTCCGCTGGACCAAGTGAATACGATTCTGATTCATGGTGGTGCAGGCGGCGTAGGCGGATTTGGTATTCAACTAGCGAAACAAGCGGGAAAAACAGTGATTACGACAGCTTCTCCGGTTAATCATGAATATGTACGATCTCTTGGTGCTGATTACGTGATTGATTATCGCGAGGAAGACGTGATGGCTAGGGTTATGGAGATTACGAATGGCCGTGGTGTAGATGCAGTTATTGATGCGGTGAGTAGAGCAAGTGCGACGAGTTCTTTGGACATGCTGGCTTTTATGGGACATATCGTGTTTATTGCAGGCGCACCAGACTTTATGAAGGTCCCGCTATTTACGAAGTCCATATCCTATCACGAGATTGCTCTTGGAGCAGCTCATCAATCCGGTGACGTAAAGGCTGAAAGAGATTTAAGTGTGATAGGTGATGCTATGTTAGCATTAATGGAACAGAACCAGATCACCTCTATGCTAAAAGAAATCATCACATTAGAAGAGGTTCCTCAAGCTTTAGTACAGTTATCAGAACGTCATGTTAAAGGGAAGATAGTCGTTAAGTTGAAATAAATAATTTTATAATAAAAAACAGCCCTAGCTTCGAATAACGTAGCTGGGGCTGTATGTGGTTAAATGCTTTAAGTAGATTTACACCGTGGTTTGTTTGCGTTCGACCAGGTAACAAGCTATACCAAGAATTAGACCAAGTCCGACAAGTATTGCGCCAACCCAAGGAAGAGATGTGATGGCTAGATGCGAAATGACCCAACCTCCAATAAAAGCACCAGATGCATTACCTAAATTACCGGCAGAGTGATTGGAGGTAGACGCAAGTGCAGGTGCATCTTGTGCTAGACTCATAATTCGTACTTGTAGTCCTGGCATGACCGCGAAAGAAGCAACACCCCACAGGAAGATCGTTGCTACAGCAGCAATTGGACTATGAATAGTAAAAGTGAGGATCGTAAGGATGATGCATGTAGCGAAATAGAGTCCCAATAAAGAGGGCAGGAGCTTCCAGTCTGCAAGCTTTCCACCAACGATATTACCTATAGTGACACCACAGCCGAATAAGACTAGAATCCATGTTACACTATGCTCAGCGAATCCAGTCACATCTTCCAGTAGAGGTGTAATATACGTGAAGACCGTGAACAAGCTGGCGTTGCCTAGTGCACCAATTAACAAGAATAACAGTAGCTTGCGTTGGGCAAGAGCTTTAACTTGTTTTAGAACACTAGCAGGCTTGTCCTGTCGCAATTTGGGAATAAAGATAAGTATACCGATAAGTGCAATAACACCCATGATCGCAATGGCACCAAATGATGCTCGCCAACCCATGTGTTGTCCGATGAATGTGCCTAGTGGTACGCCAACAATATTGGCGATGGTTAAGCCTGCCATCATAATAGAGACAGCTCCGGCTCGTTTGTTGGGTGCAACCAGATTGGAAGCAATAACTGCACCAACCCCAAAGAACGTTCCATGAGTTAACGCGGTAATCATTCGAGCAATCATCAATACTTCATAGCTTGGTGCAAATACCGAGATGCCATTACCAACAATAAATAGAACCATAAGCAGACATAATAACATCTTTTGTGGGATTCGTTGGGTGAGGATCGTTAATACTGGAGCACCGATAGCTACCCCTAGGGCGTACATTGTAATGAGTTGTCCTGCTGTGGAAATACTGACATCTAAGTCCTCAGCTACATTAGGTAACAGCCCCATAATGACAAATTCAGTCATTCCAATCGCAAAAGCGCCAACGGTAAGGGAGAGGATGGAGATGGGAAGCGGTTCTTTCTTGATTGCTTGTTCCCTAGTGACACCTTGTATAGCATTCATGTTGTAATGTTCAACCTTTCCTCTGTATGTAGTTCTTATTATTTAGTTTTCTGAAAGTTTATTCAAGAATAATTTTTTCGGAAAAGTAATGGAAATTATGATGCGCAGATGATCGGTATGACTCGAACATTGGAGATACTGAGGTGGTGGGCTAGATATTTCATGGTTTTACATGAAGATTTGTGATAGTATTTACACCTATATAGAATGAGGAAGTGAGCTATAATGATAAATATAACGGTTCCAGATCCACATATTTCGATTACTAAACAGGTTAATCCTGAGCTAAGTAACATTTACGGTTTTACTGATTTTCACCT
This sequence comes from Paenibacillus sp. Y568, assembly GCF_059445545.1. NCBI lineage: Bacteria > Bacillati > Bacillota > Bacilli > Caryophanales > Paenibacillaceae > Paenibacillus > Paenibacillus sp. Y568. Next base: position 112,306 of record NZ_JCAIUM010000005.1, on the reverse strand, counting down.
GATTCCTCGAGATATGGGTGGAATCTTTATGTTTTACAACGACAACGATGAATTATTGTTCGTGGGTAAAGCAAGAAAGCTTAGACCAAGAATAAAGAAACATTTCGAAGATACGGTATCCGTCATCAAGATGAATAGAGATGAAGTCACTCGAATTGATGTTTGCCTCATTGGGGACCCTGTTCATAGAGAAATTTATGAAACGTATATTATTAATGAATACAAAGCGAAATACAATGTGGACAAAGTATTATACAAGTAAACGATTGATAATAAATTTGCAATAGGCGTAGTTAACAAGACCACGTTTATTGCTTTTTTAACTGAAAAATCCATTGACGCGATACAGACTATGATTTATAATGTCATAAATGATTTATTCATATGTTGGTGGCGTGTTACCGTAAAGGGCATGAGCCAGGAATTGAACTTACGTTTATTTGAGTTCATTCTTGGCTCTTTCGTTTTTTTATAGGATTTATGTTTCCTAGCCATGAATTTGCACCGCCCGTATATTTTAACCTTTAGAGAACAAAGCTAATAGTAGCAGAGAGGAATGAAGAATATGTTTTCAAAATGGAAATCAAAAAAACAAACTAACCAACCTATGGAGATTATGTCCCCTGTAAGTGGCAAGTCCGTATCGTTAACAGAGGTGCCAGATGAAACTTTTGCAGGAGGGCATATGGGCAAGGGGATTGCTATTGAACCTGTAGATGGAAAACTGATTGCTCCTTTTGATGGGAAGGTGGTTCATGTAGTCAAATCGAATCACGCTGTTATGCTAGAACATGCTTCCGGATTGCAAATGTTATTCCACATTGGTGTCAATACAGTTAAATTAAAAGGTGAAGGATTTACTAGCCATATTGCAATTGGAGACACAGTGAAGGCAGGGCAAACGATGATAGAATTCGATCTAGACATCATTCGCGCAGCGGGCTATAGCACCATCATTCCAGTTATTGTGACGACGGGTGAGGATGAAATCACTTGGAATGTGGACTGTCACTATGGTCAGGTAACTGCAGGTAAGGATAGTGTTCTAACCGTGGCTTTAACAGAATAACATAGAGCTAGGATAAATAATCCTATAAATAAGCTAATCTTGAACGCCAATTTGTACAGTAGGAGAGTGAACTTGACTTTCTTAAAAAAAGCCATTGACGCGTCACAGGCTATGATTTATGATGTTGTCATAAATGATTTATTCATATGTGGCGTGTTACCGTAAAGGGCATGAGCCAAGAATAGAACTCAGAATAGATGAGCTCGTTCTTGGCTCTTTTGTTTTTTTTACAAATATGATGATGACCGGGAGGGAAAAATTTGGCGCGTGAAATCAAGCAATATCAAATACAGCGAGTCATCGGAAGCAATTTTGTGATGGTTCAAGGAGTTACGAATAGAAGAGAGTATGTCATCATCGGCAAGGGCATTGGTTTTGCAGGCAAAGCGTCAGACATAATTGAAGGTGACGATCCGCGAATTGAGAAATTATTTCGTCTGGAGGACCGTGAAGAGTGGCGTCAGTATCAGATTTTGTTGGAGGATATTGATCCCGAGGTTATGAGAATAACCGATGAGATTATCTCAGATATAGAAAGTGAGTTTACTTATAAATTAAATGACAAAATATATCTGGCCCTACCAAGCCACATTCAATTTACGATTTATCGATTACGAAATGGAATGGATATTGTGAATCCTTTTTTAGAAGAAACCAAAATAAGCTTTCCGAAGGAATTTGAAATCGCTTCCAAAGCTGCTGATAAAATTAATGCTGAGTTTAAAGTCCAGATCCCTGAAGACGAGATTGGATTTCTAACCTATCACGTATACTCGGCTGTTAGCAATGTTCCGGTAGGACAGGTGGTGAAAGTCTCTAATATTGTAAATGAACTGCTTGATATGATCCGTAAAGAACGAGATATCATTTTTGAACAAGGCAGTATGAATCACGTTAGATTGACGGTTCACCTGAGGTTTTCACTAGAGAGAATACTGAAAGGATCACTAATAGATAATCCTTTTGTAAAACATATTAAGAAAGAGTATAAATCGGAATATAAATTAGCCCAGAAGCTGGGGAAAGTGATGGAGAACACGCTAGAAATCGATATCCCGGAAGAGGAGCTTTGTTTCTTAGCCATGCATCTGCACCGCTTATTTCAAACGTTAGAGAACAAAACAAATAGCACTTGAAAGGAATGATAGGTTTACCAAATAAATATCAATCATTCGAAACAACCTATCGTTAGGTAACTACAGGCAAGGGTAGTGTGTTTTTTCAATGGCTTCAACTCATTGATTATATAGAGTCTTACTAATATGAAACGAAGGGGTGTAATAATTATGTTGGCTTTTCTACAGAAAATCGGTAAGTCGCTAATGCTTCCAGTGGCGACACTACCAGCCGCAGGTATCCTGCAAGGTTTTGCATTAATTAACTATGAAAAAGATTTACATCTTGGCGGTTTTGGAGCCTTTCTAAATCAATATTTTGCTCCGTTCTTGAGTGCAGGAGCGGGTGCCATTCTGGGGAATATCGCGCTTTTATTCGCTATCGGTGTGGCTATTGGGCTAGCAGGTGATGCTGTTGCAGCGTTATCAGCAGCGCTGGCACATGTGATATTGCTTCAAGTTCTCATTCAAATCCCTAAATCCTTCACATTCCTAGGTGAAGGTAAGGCATTAAACATGGGAGTACTCGGCGGTATTATGTGTGGTATGATTGCAGCTTATTGTTATAATAAGTTCCATAAAATTAAACTACCAGATTGGCTTGGCTTCTTCGCCGGGAAACGTTTTGTCCCTATGGCGACAGCACTCATTGTTCTTATTTTGGGTATCGTGTTCGGTATAATTTGGGCGCCTATCCAACAAGGGCTTGACGCTACAGGTGAATGGCTTGTTGGTCTGGGTGGATTAGGAGCTTTCTTGTTCGGTGTCGGTAACCGTTTGTTAGTACCATTCGGTCTACATCATGTACTGAACAACTTCCCTTGGTTCCAAATTGGAGAATATACGAATGCTGCGGGCGATGTAGTCAAAGGTGATGTAGGCCGCTTCTTGGCAGGAGATAAAACAGCAGGCCAGTTTATGTCGGGCTTCTTCCCGATCATGATGTTCGCTCTTCCAGGTGCGGCATTAGCTATCATTCATTCTGCGAAGCCTACTCAACGTAAGATTGTTGCTTCGATCTTTATCAGTTCGGCTGTTGCTTCAATTCTTACTGGTATTACTGAACCATTGGAATTCTCCTTTATGTTTGTTGCTCCATTGCTTTATGGTGTGCATGCGATTCTTACGGGTGTTGCTGGTTGGATTATGTACGCACTTGATATTAAACTCGGATTCAGTTTCTCAGCAGGTTTGATAGACTATCTCCTGAACTGGAAGTTGGAGACAAATCAGCTTTGGTTGATCCCTATTGGTATTGTATTCTTTGTAGTGTACTACATCTTGTTCAGATTCCTAATCAAAGTTTTCAAACTCAAAACACCGGGCCGTGAAGAAGACATCGAGAAAGAAGATACTGTTGTAACTAACACTTCTGTCGCTGGTGCTTCCGACAGTAGAGCCGTTAAGATTCTAGCTCAACTAGGTGGACCTAGCAATATTAATTCAGTTGATGCTTGTATTACACGTCTTCGTCTCATCGTTAAAGATGAGAAAGCTGTTAACGATGCTGGTCTGAAGAAACTTGGTGCTTCAGGCGTTATGAGACTCGGAAAAGGCGCTGTCCAAGTCATATTCGGACCACAATCCGACGCGATCAAGGATGAGATCAACAAATTGATGAAATAATCGGCGTACTATTCCTGATGAGTCCATCCATTTTTGAGTAACGAGTGACAAGTGTTATGATGTAATAAGACATGATCTTATCGCTGATTTATTCAATTATGATGAACTTGGAGGAATGAATATATGCAGATATTTCTTATTCGCCATGCCGATCCTGACTATGCTATAGATGACTTGACGGAGTTCGGGCATCAGGAAGCAGCAGCATTGGGAAAACGGATGGCTTCTATAGGACTTGATGAACTATATGCTTCACCACTCGGTAGAGCTCAGACTACAGCAAGTTATATTGCGAAGGAGACAGGGCTTACGATTCAGACGGAAGCATGGACTCGTGAACTGGATTGGACAGGTACTATGGTGGAGGACCAAATGGGTCCGATATGGGATTATGCTGGAGAGCACATTTCTGAGATATCCAGTGGAAAGAGAATTTGGGATGATAAAACGGATCATTGGTTAAAACAAGATGAATATAGAACTAAATTTAACGAGTTGCAGGCATCCTCCGATGAATTTATGCTTCGGCAGCATTATAAACGAGAGAATGGTCTATATCGTATGATGGAGCCTTCAACGAAAAAGATTGGTATGGTATGCCACGGTGGATTTGGTCTCGCATGGTTAGCTCATCTGCTACAGATTCCTTTATCGTTGGCTTGGTCTTCTTTCTGGATTGCTCCTAGCTCGGTGACAACCCTTCTAATGGAAGAACGAAGTAAACACTTCGCGGTTCCTAGATGTATTGCACTTGGGGATGTCTCTCATTTATACGCTAGTGGCATGAACTATCGCCCGCGTGGATTGCTTGGAAACCATATGTAGCAACGTTTAATTGAAGCCTTTTCCATACAAACATGGAAAAGGCTTTTTCTTTGCGTTTGGGCTCAAGAACACTAGCCTATACCCGTGCATACCATATAGCACATTTGGTAGTAGGAGAAGGGGTGTGTGGCTAGTGATAGGCATTGAATTAACAGCGATTCACTATGTATATCTAGCCTTTATTGTGTTAATTATGGGGTTCTTGATCAAGCGGCGGGATACGACAATGATATGTGTAGTAGGAATTTTCGTTCTTGGATTATTGGCCACAGAAAGTCTTAGCGGCTCCATATCAGGTGTGTTCAACTCATTTATCTATGCCACTAAAGAGTTGATGGGTACAATTATGATTATATCGATTATCGTGGCGATGAGTCGTGTGCTCATTCGTACAGGGATTAATGAAACCATGGTGGCGCCCCTCACCCGTTTTCTGCGTACACCAGGAATAGCCTTTTGGGGAATTGGAATCATTATGATGGTGACTTCATGGTTCTTCTGGCCATCGCCAGCAGTAGCCTTGATCGGAGCGGTGCTCCTACCCGTGGCCATCCGTGTTGGACTGCCTGCTCTTGGTGCGGCCATGGCGATGAACTTATTCGGCCATGGAATTGCCCTATCGGGTGACTATATTATTCAAGGTGCACCGAAATTAACAGCCGATGCTGCAGGCATTCCGGTAAGTAGTGTCATGGAAGCCAGTGTTCCTCTGGTCATTGTCATGGGACTAGTGACGACCATAACAGCCTTCTGGATGATGCGTAGAGATATGAAGAATGGCAATTGGAGAGATGGACTTGTAGCTGGGAAAAGCGGAGTCAATGCGCTATCTACTGATGACAAAGATGATGATGACAAGATCGTGATCCATCCAAGAGTAAAGCAATGGTTAGCTATTATTATTCCACTATTATTCCTAGGGGATGTAGCAGCCATGTTCCTGCTGAATTTGCAGGGAGGAGATGCAACAGCCTTGGTGGGTGGCACCGCAATAGTCATTCTGATTGTAATTACTTTACTCACGCATCGTGATCAAGGTTTAGAGAAGGTGACTTCTTATCTTATTGATGGATTTGTTTTTGGATTCAAAGTATTCGGTCCAGTTATTCCGATCGCAGCCTTCTTCTATCTAGGTGACTCTGCATTCGTGGAGTTGTTCGGTAAAGTGTTACCGGATGCTTCGCATGGTATCGTGAATGATCTGGGTGTTGCTCTTGCGGGTAATGTACCCCTAAATGGCGCAGTGGGTGCCATGACTTCAACCGTCACGGGAGCGATTACAGGTCTGGATGGATCAGGGTTCTCAGGTATCTCTCTGGCGGGATCCATCGCACAGCTATTCGCGGTCGCTACTCAATCAAGCGCAGCTACCTTAACGGCACTTGGGCAGATCTCTGCGATATGGGTCGGCGGGGGTACGTTAATTCCATGGGCTCTAATTCCCGCAGCAGCCATCTGTGGCGTAAGCCCATTTGAGCTTGCTAGACGTAATTTAAAGCCAGTACTGATTGGGCTTGCTGTAACGACTGTTGTGGCAATGTTTCTCGTATAAGCTGAGGCGTCCTTACTATGAAAGAAAATAATACTGGAAATAGGCGACTTAGGTCGTCTATTCTATTTGAATAGGAAACGAATTAAATATCCAAGACGGAAGTGATAACAACATGAGTTCATTCTGCAAGAGAGATACAACTACGTGGTCTATCGATAAGAAGAGAAATCTTCTGACCATGTCGGACGGATTCAAGAAATGGATGGACCGTTCTGAAGAGGAAATATACAACAGACCTGATCTCTTGCAAGAAATGGTTTATAGCGAGGATGTTTACCTCTTTAATGAACACATGGATATCCTATGTTCTGGTCAGACCAGCTCCATTGAATATCGCATTCTTTTAGAATCAAATGAGTTGAGATGGGTGCAAAGTATAGGTATACCTGTTCTAGACCAGGATAATCAAGTCTATAGGATAGATGGAGTTATTCTCGATATTACAGAGAAGAAGGCTACTCAGGAACGGTTAGAAAACACGTTATCTTTATATCAGGAGATATTAGATACCATTGATGTGGCCATTTGGTCATTTGATATTGCCTCAAAGAAAGTATCTTTCATTTCAGATGCCATCGCAAAAATTACCGGGTATTCAATCGAGGAGGCAAGCGGAATTCATTTATGGTCAGATATTGCACATCCAGATGACCGTCACGTTATCGATCACATCATTACATCTGCAAGACAAGGAATTTCTGCTGTATGCGAATATCGGATTATCGATGCTAATGGTGATATGAAATGGGTACAAGTTAGGTTGATACCTAGTCTAAATCGTTGCCAAGCTGTAGTTCGTCTTGATGGTATTGTATCTGATATTACTTCAAGAAAGGTTATGGAAGAAGATCTATACAGAAATGAGCAACGTTACAAGTCTTTATTTGAATATAACTCAGATGTCGTGTGCGAATTAGATCTGCATGGTAATATTTTAGCTATTAATCGGGTTGCCGAGAAGATTACAGGAGAACGTTTAAATGTCACCGAAGACAGTCTTTCCATCATGAATATCTTTGGTTCTGAGTATACTGGGCTCATGAGTGATTATTTAGAGAAGGCCATAGCAGGAGACTCCTCACATTACACAGTAACATCATGTCATAAGGATGGAGGTATTGTTCATTGGGAAATGAAGAATATCCCCATTCAAGTGAATGGCCGAATAGTGGGCGTATTTGCAATTGCCAAAGATGTCACTCTACGAAGAGAAGCCGAGCAAAGATTAGCGAATTGTGAAGCAGAATATCGGTTAATTACCGACAATATGAAAGATTTGATGGTTGTTCTAGATTCCAGCGGCAAATTAATTATGGCTTCACCTTCTTGTGTGAATATCATGGGGATGCCTATAGAACAAATTATTAATGATAATACGATATTGGAACATATTCATCCGGAAGATAGGCAATATTTAATCGATCGAGTCTTAACTATGTTTCATACAAGAGGAAGTGAATTGTTACGGTTCCGTTTTGTTCAAGATAATGGCTATATTATTCATCTTGAAACCATGGGTACACCTGTATTCGGCGAAGATGGAGAAATGAAGAACATTGTGATCGTGTCGAGAGACATCACCCAAAGAATCGGAATCGAGAATGAACTTAGAGAAAGTGAAGAACGTTACCGAAGACTAATAGAGTTGTCACCTCAACCGATGGTTCTCATTCGTGATAGTAAAGTTTCCTACATGAATCCTGCTGGACTAGACATGCTTGGAGCGAACCACGCCGATGATATTCATGGGGATTGGATGTATGATTATATTCATTCCGATTATTGGGTAGAGGGTACGAATAGGATGCTTCAACTCATGGATAAGAAGTATCTAGGATCTACGGAATATAAGATCATTCGTATCGATGGGCAGCTTATTGAAACAGAAGTAATCGGAATATATGACGAGATAACAAAGACAATCATCATTATCATTAAGGATGTTACGGAACGTCTTAAGATGGAGAGAGCCCTTCAAGAGAGTGAAGAACGGTACCGAAGATTGGTGGAATTATCTCCGGTAGCGATTGCTGTATATAAAGACGGTGAGATCAGTTATATTAATCCAGCCGGAGCTAAGATGCTCGGTGTAGAGGTTAAAGGGGACAAGGGTGTAACCTACATGTTGCTAGATTGGATTCATCCAGATTATCGAAAGTATGTACAAGAGACGATGGATCACACGTTATTGAATGGATATTCACTCCCTGCCGAATATCAAGTCGTCCATTCGGATGGTCATGTCATTATTGTATCTATGCTCTCCATATACGACGCTCATTCTTCATCGATCCAGCTTATGTTCGAAGATATTACAGAGAAGAAACAGGTAGAACAGGCTCTATTGGAAAGCGTGGAGTTAAATAGTCTGCTTATTAGAATGTCACCTGAAGCGATCGTTGTTCATAGTGATTATAAGTTTATATATGTAAACCATGCAGGTCTTGAATTGTTTGGAGTATCAAGCGCACAAGAATTGATTGGTAAGTCCATATTGGGCTGGGCCCATCCTGACTATTGGTGGTTGATAAAGGAACGCATGGATGAAATATATAGGCAACAAATGATATGTTCCACTCCTGTTGAACAAAAGGTCATACGATCAGATGGTGAAATAATCGATGTCGAAGTGACAGCTAATTCGATTCCTTATAAAGAGGGATTCGCAGCCATTTCGATCTTTCATAATATAAGTGATCGGAAAAGGGCCGAAGAGGAAAGAAGGCGCACGGAGCAAGTCATTCGTGTAAGTGAAGAACGATATTTCCGCTTACAAACAAGCCTGGATCGGTTCTCACATGATCTGTTCGGCGTCATGAAAATTAGCCAAATGGAACAGCGCTTATTGAAGGAAGTACGTGATTTATTACAAATTTCAAATGTGAGTATCATTCAAGTTGATCAGAATCATGACAAGTTATGCGAAATAATTGAAACGGAGAAAGGATACTTGCTTAAGATCGGTAATGCTAAAGCGAGAAGTTATTTGCTTTGTATTGACGAAAAACCGAGCATCCTCAATATTACATCCATTCGAGTATGGCTTAAGACAATCACTCGATATGTCAGTGTTCTCTTCGATCATTTTTTGTTGATTGAAGACTTAACTAAAGAGCTAGAGCAGGCAACCTTAGGGCAAGTTAGCCCAACCTGGTTTCTTCGGTTTATGTTCCATTTGTCCGAGAATGAGAGAAAACGGCTGTCTCAGGATCTTCATGATTCTGCACTTCAGGAGCAGATTATTTGGTATCGTAAGCTGGATTTACTTTTGGCCGATCCATCAATTACCGGAACACTGCGAGAGCAGCTAGGACAGATTACAGAAGGTTTGCTAGATGTCATTTATCAATTAAGAATAACATGTAATGAACTAAGGCCACCAATGTTAATCAGTGATGGACTAACTTCGTCGCTTGAGGCATTGTTTGATTTCACTCAATTACGTGCCGACTATAGCATTCAATTTGAAGTGGAACATTTAACACATACATTACAAGACGACATACTTATCGGATTATATCGTGTTGTACAGGAGCTTTTGGCTAATGCTTCGAAACATTCATCGGCAACGAAGGTTCGTATTGCCCTTTCGGATGAGGGTGAAGGCGTTCGAATGGAATATCAAGACAATGGGATTGGTATGGATGTAGCATTGACTGAGGATTCGCTTAAGAGTATGGGAATATATAGTATGAAGGAACGGGTTCGTAGCATGGATGGCACCATCCAGTTCCGTTCATCTGAGAATAATGGGTTAGCTGTTTTTATATCTCTACCCGGACATTGATATAGTCATAAGGCGGGAATGGATTATTCATTTGGAGGTGAAGCAATATGATTCGCATACTAATCGTAGACGACCATCCAGCTGTTATGGAGGGAACGAAGATGATTCTGGAGCAAGAGGGAGATATGGTAGTAGATTTAGCAAATTCAGCTGAGGAAGTTCTTGGAATGGTAGGCACGCAGACATTTGACGTTATGTTATTCGATCTTCATATTCCCAATGTCAATGGAATTGAGTTGGCTAAGCAAGTGTTACAAATGGATTCGGATGCCATCATATTAATCTATACAGGCTTTGAAATTAATAACCATTTTAACGTCATGATTGAGACAGGTATATTTGGCTTTATTCCCAAAACCACAAGTAGAGAACAGCTTGTCACTTCCGTTCGTTGCGCCCTCAGGGGAGAAGTCATTCTTCCATTCTCCTTAGTTAAGCAATTAAGAAGAACGACACATTCAGGATCGGAGACGAACGATGAAGAGCTGGGCTCTACGATTAGCAACATGGAATATGAGATGTTAAGGGAGATCGCTCAAGGGAAAAGTAACAAGGAAATTGCTGAGACTCTACATATGGGGCAACGATCGTTAGAGTATAGGCTAACCGATTTATTCTATAAGTTAAAAGTTAAGTCGCGAATAGAAGCGGCTCTGAAGGCGAAACAGTTAGGTATATTAATGAATTCGGATATGAATCATTCGTGAGTTGCTAATATCATTTATAAAGGTCCCATCACATTTCGTGATTAGGGATCTTTTTTTTGAATTATAAGAAAGGACCAGGTTCGCTTGGACAGTGCCATCATCGCCGATGCATTTCAATCGATTTGCGCAATGATGTAATTGATTCTTGATTTGGTATTCCTTATCATTTCGTCGAAATAGGGAGGGGGTGGTTGGTATCCCATTTTTACTAATAGAGCGGGTGATTCTGGTTGTTCTACTGTAAAGGAGCGCAATCATTTTGCGGGGTCACGCCAACCTTTTTCGGTTACCAAAATATAACGATAGATTATGATAGTCCTAGTTCTTTAGATTCATTTCGTGCGAAGGGGTAGGGAATAAGGATCAATTTGCTAGCGAGCTTGGTTTTGTATTTTACGTAAGGGGACTAGAAAGCAAGTAACAATAACAATTATAAAGGGGTATACATATGAAGTGGTTATATAACTTGAAAACAGCTGTAAAATTAATATCCGCGTTTGTTTTGGTCAGTTTGATATTGTGTTTTGTCGGCTATTCTGGAATAAACAATTTGAACAAGCTGGATGAGTCTATCGTGGATATGTATGAGGATCGATTAACTCCGATTGTTTATCTTGGTGAAGTGAATGAATTATTTCTCCAAAATAGAGTGAATATTCGAGATATAAATACAATGGCTAAGACGCAGGAGGATAAGGATGAATACAAGGATCTTATCCATGACAATGTCTATGAAATTGAAGAGATCATGAAAAAATATACGAATACTGCTTTGAGACCAGATGAACTGGAGAAGATGGAAAACTATTCTTCAACATGGCAACGTTACAAAGTAAGCGTAGATGATGCTATTAAAGTTAATAACAGTGACCTAAGTACGGAGAAATATACAAATTATCTACTCACAGGGGGGTTACAAACAGCAACAACTGAAATGACAGATCTCGTGCAAGGTCTAATCGATATCAAAATGAAGCAGGCTAACGGGGCCATAGGCTACGCCAATAAGCTATATGTATCTTCTCGGATTATTACAATCATCATTATTATTATTTCACTTCTGATCAGTGTAACGTTGGGTTATGTAATCTCTCAGATTATAGCACGGCCATTACGTCGGGTGATGAACCTGCTTAGTAAAGTAGCCAAAGGGGACTTAAGTGAAACTTCGGACATAGATACCAAAGATGAGATCGGAGTATTAGCTAATTCGGTCAATGAAATGATTCTGAATTTAAGACACACGGTAGGTGAGATTCTGCTCTCAGCAGATAGCGTCTCTGCGGCTGCTCAACAAATTTCTGCAAGTACGGAAGAGGTGGCTAATGGGAGTATGAGCCAAGCTAGCTCCGTTCAAACCGTAAATGAATTATTTCGTCAATTATCTCAAGCAATTAATTCCGTTGCGCAAAGTGCAGAGCAAGCCTCTGAACTATCCGATTCAGCCATGAATATTGCACTAGAAGGGGCTAAGGTGGTCGATAGTTCTATTAAAGGGATGATTAAAGTGAATGAAGAAATGTCTCGATTAGAAGAGGACTCTAATAAAATTAGCGAGATCATTGGAGTGATTGACGATATAGCCAAACAGACGAATCTCTTGGCACTGAACGCGGCAATTGAGGCGGCTCGTGCAGGAGACCAAGGTAGAGGATTTGCCGTTGTAGCGAATGAAGTGAGGAAGTTAGCTGAACGAAGCAGTGAGGCAACAAAGCAAATTACAAATATTATTAATGAGATACAACGTAATACCCAGCAAAGTGTGATTGCTGTAGAAGAAGGGGTCACTTCCTCACAGAAAACAGGTGAAGCCTTGGGGTATATCACCACAATAGTTAGTGACACAGCAAGCAAAGTATCTGAGATTGCGGCTGCAAGTGAGGAGCAGGCTGCTCAATCGACTGAAGTCATGTATTCCATTGAAAGTATATATGCAGCAACCGAAGAGTCAGCTGCAAGTAGCGAAGAAACAGCATCAACTGCACATTCTTTGGCCCAACTCGCAGAAGAACTGAACTTGTCAGTATCTATGTTCAAAATCAATTAATCATCATCAGGAAGAAGCATAGCGGGGGATTATTAATGTGGGACAGAGGAAGAGATGTAGATATTGTGCAAAAAATAAGGGTGCTGGTAATAGATAATTCTGTATTTATGCGGAATTTGATCTCTCTACTCATTGTAGAAGATGCTGAACTCGAAGTTATTGGAATAGCTCGAAGTGGATTGGAGGCTGTTACCATGGTGAAACAGCTGAAGCCGGATGTTGTAACGTTAGATATTGAAATGCCGGAAATAAACGGTATGGATGCTCTGACCAAAATAATGGAACAACGTCCAACGCCCATACTTGTGCTAAGCTCGATGACGCCAGCAGGAGCATTAGCAACGATTACCGCATTACAAACAGGAGCAGTGGATTTCATAACCATACCATCAGGTTCCAATTCATTTGATTTATTCAAGGTGAAGGAAGAGTTGGTATTTAAAATCAAACAAGCTGCACAAATCTCTCTGATCAGCCTTATTCTTAATAATATTTTCATTTCAAAAGTAGAGGAAGGACAGAACAAGATTCCTCAAGCTCGACTGTCAAAACAATTCGATCAGATCATTGCAATGGGGACTTCAACGGGGGGGCCGAAGGCACTGGATACGGTTATTACAGCATTGCCCGCCGATTTCCCCTACCCCATACTAGTAGTACAGCACATACCACCTGAGTTCACAAAGCCATTGGCAGAACGATTGAATTGCTTATCCCGTGTGCAGGTGGTTGAGGCAAAGCATAACCAACCTATATTGGGTGGTACCGTATATATTGCACCTGGAGATTACCATATGACCGCTGTCCAGACGAATGGGGAATTTAGAATCAGTCTTCATCAGGAGTTGGAGGTTCAGGGACACCGACCATCCATTGATGTGTTATTTGATTCTATTTCATTATGTAAGAGCCTGAAGCGGCATTTTATTCTTATGACCGGTATGGGGAGCGATGGTGTAAGAGGGATGATGTCCGCCAAGCAATCAGGAGCACATTCAACGATTGCTGAATCAAATGAGACGTGCATTGTATATGGCATGCCTAGAGCCGCAATTGAAATGGGCTGTGTCGATCATACGGTTCCCCTACATCTAATTACTTCTAAGATGTTAGAAGTTACCGGAGTGTTGAAACGCTAAGTCTATACTCATCATCTTAACTCGTATGAGCGGTAGATTATATTACAGAATTAAGGATAAATGAATGAATTAGATCGAGAATTTACAGGTAATGTGCTGCATATGTCGGTTAATACTCATCCTAACTGGAGAAATTCCCGCTAATGTAGGCTGAAACAGCAAGATAAATGCCATCTCACAGGAATTAACGGGAGAATTTCCAGCTAGTACAACATTAAGGGGCCATATGAAGAAATTAGAAGGATAATTTCATGCTATTAAGTCTGATGTAAGGTAATAGGGGAGGGAGTGAAGCATTTTGAGCAATTCATATCAGTATATTCTGTTCTCGGGTAATCTCTCTTCGTTTACGTGTCTTCATCTATTAATTCTAGAAGTTAGCCGATGAAATCACACCTATGATATTGTTCGCCTCAAATCACCTCAATCACAAAAGACAAAAAGGCCGCCGTTTCATTGTTCGAAACAACAAAACAGCGGTTGGTTAATACTCCTCTGTATAAAAGAGACGACACCCTATAAAGGTAATGTACTATACTGGTTTCACACTATATTCCCTCAATTCTGAGGGGAAACAGGCAGACGGAGTAGAGACAGCAAACGCCAGATCAGGCCGGCAGACAATCTTGACCGTGAATGAATCAGGTGACGCTTCGCACTATAAAGGTACCATCTCCCCAGGAGTATAGTTATTATTTAGAGATTTCCTTCACGGCCGCCACTTCATACGTAATAATCTCATTACTAATGATAGGTGATTCTTGTTTTGGTGCATCTGGACTTGGTTCTGGGCGTTTGTGGGAAGCTCTGAACGCATCGCTATTTCTCCAAGTCGTGAAATCCTCTTGTGTTTCCCAGTACGTATTTACACTTAACTCGTCATAATCGGATAAGTTTTGAGTCAGTAATACTTCTACTTTGATCATACCTTTAGAAGAGTCCAATGAACCTGACGCTGTAAATCTTGGTGCCATGGCAGCACCCATTCCCTTTTTGACTTTCATTCTGTTCGTTACAATGATCATGCGACATTACTCCTTTTATAGTATTTTTGAAACCTATATTTAAATGGAGACTTTCATATTATTCTAATCCTTTAAATATCAAAAGCAAATATTAGCTACTTTTGCGGTCACGATGGATCTGCATTAGATTGAAGTTCCATGCATGAGATAGATCAAAGTGTACACAATAAATGGGATGCTATTCCATCCCAATTTATGCTTAAAAAGGAGAAATTACTTTATGAAGATCCGGAGTTTGAAGTTAGCGATGCTAATCGTGATTCTATTAGCAACGGTGACTCCATTAAAGGCCGAGGCCATGCACAATGATAAGAATAATGAACAAGCCCTTACTACAGCACATAAGGAATGTCTAAGCCCATCAAAAGTGAAACTGAAAGAGGATTTAAGAAAGTTATGGATCGACCACGTGGTATGGACTAGGAACTATATCGTTAGTGCCATTTCTGGGCTAGAGGATCAACAGAAGGTATTGGAGAGATTACTACAGAATCAACAGGATATTGGGAATGCGTTCAAACCGTATTATGGGGAAGAAGCGGGTAATAAGCTAACAGAACTATTACGGGAGCACATCTTAATCGCGGGAAAAGTAGTAGGTGCAGCGAAAAGTGGAGATCAGGCTAATTTCGATAAACTCAATAAAGAATGGTACAGAAATACGGATGACCTCACTAAATTCCTCAGCAGTATTAATCCTCATTGGTCGGAAAAGGTACTAAGGGACATGTATTATGTGCATTTACAACTGATAACAGACGATGTCACAGCAAGACTTAAAAAGGATTGGGATGCTGAGACCATCGCTTTTGATAAAGGTTTGGATCATATGATCGAATTCGCAGATATCCTTACTGACGGAATAGTTAAGCAGTTTCCAGATAAGTTTAAATAAAGAATTTGATAACAAAGAAGCTATAAGTGCTATTCGTGCTTATGGCTTCTTTCGTTACATTAGATCATGATTCGTCCCATCGAGAATGGCTCCAAGAACGTTATAGATTCATAGAAACAATCTCGTATGTTCCAGCTAAGTTATAACGGATAGCAAATCAAGAATTAGCCTTGCAAAGGCGGAATTACGGGGGATTTTTAGACTTTATACCACTTCTGAATGCCCAATCCATCTGTTCTGGTATGCATATCATATAGCAAAACCTTGATAGATGGAGTTGAAATAATGCCAATCCCTCAGAAGAGTCCATTAAGCAGTAAGACAAAGATAGATATCTTGATCCCTGCGATTGAAAAGGATTTAGGGACACTCCCTTTTGTTATTGATTCCGTAAGGAAATATGTGAAGCACCCCATCGGTCAGATCATGATTGTTGCGCCGAGAAAGAAAAGAATCATGGATTTATGTGTTAGAAAAGGATGTAAGTTCATTAATGAGAATACAGTGCTTCCAATAACTAAAAAAGATATTAACTATCGTTCGAGAACATGGGAACGTTCAGGATGGCTATTTCAACAACTATTGAAACTGAATGGGGATACCCTTGGCTCTTCGAACTTCTTTCTGGCGATTGACGCTGATACGGTGATGATTCGTCCGCATGTCTTTAGAACGGGGAACAAGACGGTATTTTACACGAGGAATTGGAGTAGAAATGAATACTTCACAACGTATCGTAAACTTCTTGGAAGGAAACGCTCCACATCCACATCGTTTGTCACACATTATATGTTATTTGAGAAATCAAGACTCGCAGAGATGAAAAGGGTTATTGAAGCGAAGCATCATAGAAGATGGTATTCCGCCATTATACGGAGTATGGATAAGACGAAACAGTTCGCCTTTTCCGAATTTGAGACATACGCGAATTATGTGTATTCAACGCATCCAGAGGGACTAATTCTTAAGAAATCCTTGAATAAAGGTCTAAATATGAGTGTTACTCAAGCATCAGAGGCACGGGTGAATCGCCTGTCTAAACAATACAGATCTATTTCTTTTCACAAACGCAAAGACTATTCAAGAAAATCGACGGTGAAGAGGAAATGAGCAATTACCAAGTAGTATGGAAGGGACCTGTACACAAAGCCTCTGGTCTTGGCATAGCCAGTAGGGCTTATGTTCAGGCATTGAGACGACAAGGTGTGAACGTCAAGCTTGGAAATACATCAAATACATCACGCACAAACGGTAGTGGTAGGGGTAAGAAAATTCTAATCTATCATCATTCGCCACATACGATTAATTTTAGGAGAGAAAGAGCATATTACGACCATATTATTCTGAATACTGTCTGGGAGACAAGCCGAATACCTAAACGATGGATACCTTATATGAATAGGTTTGATGCTGTTTGTGTGCCCTCGATTCATAATAAAAAAGCTATGCTAAATAGCGGTGTTCGTGTTCCGATATACATCGTTCCTCATGGGGTGAACACTCGCAAATATACACCTAGTAATAGGAAAATATCGTTACAAAATTATAATAGACGATTTGCATTTATCTCTGTGTTTGGATTTCAACATCGTAAGAATCCGGAAGCTTTATTAAGAGCTTACTGGGAGGAGTTCTCTGCTGCAGATCATGTTGTTCTGATGATCAAGACGAACGGATATGCTGCACATGAGAATGAACAATGGATTAAGAACCGAATTCGGAATTATAAACAAAGACTTGGCATTCGCAATCAAACAGCTCCAATTATACTTACAGCCCGACATCTCAATTCACAACAACTGAAGGGAATCTATACGCGTGGTCAAGCCTTCGTGCTACCTACCCGTGGTGAAGGCGTGGGGTTACCTTTTCTTGAATCATTGGCAAGCGGAACCCCTGTGATTACTACGGGGTGGGGTGGGCATATGGATTTCTTGAATAGAAACAACTCATTCTTAGTGCCTTATAAATTAAGAAATCCTGCGATAAGAATGAAGAGTAGACATGCGATCTCTCGTAAATTCGGGGCATTGTTCGCACAAAGGGGACAACTATGGGCAGAAGTGGATGTTCGTAGCTTACGGCACAAAATGAGATTAGCCTATCAGAATCCTCAGTTATGTCAAACCAAGGGACGCCGAGGTAGACACGATGTGCTTAGGTTGTCTTGGGATCGAGCGGGATTCTCTTTGAAGCAAGTCATCGATACAGTCGCGCGGACACAACGCCGAAGGTAGGAGTGGAAAATCTAGTCATCTTTTCGAAAGGGGGAGAGATATCGTGAGAATCGTTCTATTATCTGGAGGTTCGGGAAAGAGACTATGGCCGCTCTCCAATGAGATTAGATCTAAGGTATTTCTTAGATTGTTGAGATCGGATGAAGGCGGTAAGGAATCGATGATTGAAAGAATATGTAGGCAATTGGATTCCGTAGACTTACTTCAATCGACCTCTATTGTTACACATCGCAGCCAAGTTGAGATTACACAGACTTATGTGGGTGATGTGGTTCCCATTCTAGGCGAGCCTTATAAAAAGGGGACGTTCACAGCTATTGCGCTAGCTACAAGCTATTTTCATTCCAAGATGCAGATAGATCCGGACGAAACGATATGTGTTCTTCCCGTAGATTCATTTGCAGAGACAGCATTCTTCCAACTCCTTCACACATTCCCTGATGTTCTTACGAAATCCCAGGCTGATCTAGCGCTTCTTGGAACGGTACCTAAATATCCCTCCAGTCAATTTGGCTATATTGTACCTAATATCGGTCGTATCCAGGAGAGCACGTATTTGCCTGTTACTCATTTCGTTGAGAAGCCTGAAGAACAGGATGCCGTCCGCCTAATCAACAGTGGGGCATTGTGGAACTGTGGTGTTTTTGCATTTTCTCAAAAGTTCATGCTTACCTATATGAAGAACAAGGGTCTACCGATAGATTATGATGAATATCTCCTACAGTATGAGTATCTCCCTGAGCTTAGTTTTGACCAGGAGGTTGTGGAGCAAATAAATCATTCCGTGGTTATTCCTTATGATGGCACATGGAAGGATCTTGGTAGTTGGGATGCATTGACGAGCCATATCGAGAGTAGTGTCATAGGCACAGGACAAATCTCTAGTGATTCTATCAATACACATTTAGTAAATGAACTAGCGTATCCCATTCAAGTCATTGATGTTTCCAATATCATTGTAGCTGCAAGTCCCGATGGGATTCTGGTTGCAAGTAAACGGAATGCTAATCTAATAAAAAAACAGCTTCATGAGGTCAAACAAAAGCCTAGATACGATGAGAAAAGATGGGGGACTTACCTGGTTCTTGATCATACCAAGTTAGTTGATGAGGGCATGGAAGCTGTGACTATTAAAGTGAATCTATTACCTGGAAAAAATATAAGCTATCATATGCATCAGAAGAGAACTGAAATATGGACTATTATTTCTGGATCAGGAGAGTATATCCTGGATGGCAAGCTAAATCCTATTGTCGCAGGGGATGTATTGCAAATTCCTTGTGGGATGAAGCATGCAATCAAAGCGATAACACCTCTTGAATTCATTGAAATTCAGATAGGAACAGAACTGGATGAGGAAGATATCCTACGTATGGCGATGACATGGGAGGATGCGATGAAGTTGTGTGAAATTGTTCATGTAAAAGATACCGAGGTATGAGTTGTAGCAAAGTAGATCATACCTCTTACCATGTAGAGGAAAGTGTTGAATTTAGATATGGCTTAGTAGACTAATCCTATTGACTTGTTCACATAGGTATCATCTGCGAGAGCTTTTAGAAGGAAATGAGCGACATCCGCTCTAGAAATTTTCTGCCCACCATGTGCGACACCTGTCTCTGTCTCACGATAGACGCTCGTCTGTTCCCCGTTTGTTAATTGCATTGGGCGAGCAAGGGTCCATTGAAGGTGAGTTTTCTGAAGAAGTTCATAAGATCTACGGTGATCCGCAAGCGGATTTCGAAGAAGGAAACCAACAAAGGAACCAATGAGGCCCTTCAATTCCTTATGGATACCAGCAGAGGCAACATATGCAATTCGATTTACGCCATGTTGGGTCATGCCAGCGATGATATTGCGCACGATATCGGACATTAACGTTGTGGCACCCATGCCTTTATTTCCTACACAACATACGACAGCATCATGTCCCTGGATCGCAAGGCTGACGGCCTTTTCATCCAATCCGTCCCCTTGTACCATTGTCAGATGAGGGTGTTGCACGGATAACTTAGCTTGGTCACGGACGAATGCCGTTACTTCATGGTTGGCATCCAGCGCTTGTCGGACGACCTCTTGTCCTACGCCTCCTGAAGCTCCAAAAACAATAATCTTCATGTTAAATCCCCCTTGTTTTCCCTCATCATAGTGTAAACAGCTAGCGTTTGTCTATGAAGACCAAAGGTCATATGCATTATTGCATCTGGGTTTCTTGAATAGGTGCAAGCTGAAGGGCATCCTGTAGATCATGGATGTCTTTTTGGATTTGGGAGAATCCTTGGATTTCAGGGATAAGTTTCTTCTTAGTTAATGGACGTTCTTGTTCCATGGCAATGGCCATGGTTTCAAAAACAAAAAGCAGTTGAGAAAGACTCTCGTCGGATAATACAGGTCGATAGGCGTATTTTTGAGTGGATTCCAGTAGATAACCTAACTGTTCAATATAAAAAATAGCGGGACTGAGTTTTTGTAAGGATATTTTATTACTAGGCATTTCTCCTAGAGCTGTCGTGTAAACAATGGTTAGATTGGTCAGGTTAATACGCATTTTACGTTGTTCTATAGATTCTTCTAATTCATCGTTGCTACGATGTTCTGAGAACAACATCATAAGAAATTGTTGCTCACTTCGAATGGTCTTGGCCATTAAATGAGGAAGTAGACTCGAGGCCTGTCTTTTGCTGAACAATAATGTTCCTATAAGGCCAATAAGAGAACCGATTAGGACGTCTGTTACTCTAGCCGTAGTGAAATAGGTAGCATTATGTAATTGTGTTGTACTTTCAGCAAGAAGTAAGGCGTTCGGCGTTATGAACAGTGTTGCAATCGCATAATTAAGCACAATGGCAAGCTCTGTTAGGGCGGTTAAGATCACAATAGCGATGACAATGATGATCCCCTCGGGGTGAATAGAGAGAATTAACGTTGCGATCAGAATGCCAATGATCGTTCCGATGGAGCGCTGAATAGCGCGATGGAACGTAGAAAGGATGGTTGGTCCCGACATGACAGCCGCACAGGATAGGGTAATCCAATAAGAGCGGTTAAAGTCAAAGGAATAGGCAATAATCGCAGCAATAATAAGGACAATTCCGTATCTTAACGCCGTAAGGAATACGATCGAATTTTTATCAAAGGAACCCCCGAATACGGATTTAAGGGAGGGCCTAGCAATGTTCAAATCACGCTGTGTTGCGTTCAAAGGTTTGTGTATGAGATCCATGGCATCCCCTATTTTTAGAAACAAACGATATATATCTTCACTCATTTCTTTGGGTTGGAGAAGCTCTACATCAAGGGGTCCACTTCTTGTTCCAATTGAATTAGCAATAAGGCGAATGGAAGCACCAATCTCGGAAGGAAGCTTAACATTCTTCTCCTCACCATACTCAAGAACGTACATAAACAGTTGATTTGCTTGATCATTTAATAAAAAAAGGCGTATATACGGGTCAGGTGTTCGCCAAGATATATACCCTGCCACAAGAGTATCTTTGGCTGACTTCAACGATAATACGAGTCGCTGTCTGGCTTCGTTAGATAAGTCTGTCCCTATGGACTCTACGTAATCTGCAAGGTTGTTGTAACTCTTTTGTACAGAAGAAGTCTCGGGTCCGTAAGGGTTAAATGGCCAGCCTATCATTCCGATGATCCACGATAAAGCCCCACCTAAGAAGACTAGACCAGCACGTAAGGGAGCAAGTGAAGGATCAATATCCATCCCTGATGACATGGTAAAAGTCAGAACAAAGAATATAGCAGCGGGTCCTGCAATTCTTAAAGATCCAAAGATAAATGTACCGACAGCTCCAATAATACCGACAGTTATAGCCGAGGCGAGCCAGAAGGGGGCCAGAATACTCCCTAATGCCACAGAGATTGTCATTCCAAGGAGTGCGAAGAAGATCTTTTTGGCTCTTTGAGCATACGGAATATTAAATACATATAGGTAGGTGAGTCCACCTAAGCCTGCTAATAAGCCATAATGTAAATTTCCTAATATTAATCCGATGAGGGGTGGTATGCCAGAACATATCCCAGCACGAATGGCCTTGTTCCATGGCAGAGGAATCTTATTCACCTTAAAGGCCTGTTTGATCGTTGTCATAAATAAAAGCTCCTTTTAAACACACCTATACCTATCTATGTATAGTTGCGCAGAACTCCTTATTTTATACGAAATCTGTTTATCGCATCACGACGTAGTGGCGTAAATAAGATATGAAGTCAGATCTGTGGGGAAATCCAGAGGAACGTCTTTAATTCTTGATTTTTAATTCTTTCTCGTTTGGGAGGGGGTCATCCCCTTGTATTGCTTAAATAGTTTGGTGAAATAATTTGGATTCTCGCATCCAACCTTGGCAGCAATTTCTGTTATCGTATCATTGCTCTCACGGAGTAGGCGTTCGGCTTCAATCATTCTACAGACGTTAACATATTCAATGAAGGTACGTCCTGTTAGCCGTTTGAACAACTTGCAGAAATAGTAAGGATTAAGACTAACCTGCTTGGCAGCCTGTTCAATCGTTATTTTATTGATAAAGTCAGACTCAATACGTTGAATAAGTTGCTTAAACCGTTCGCGGTTCGGTAAGTAAGACCCCACAGGTTTATCAGCAAGATGATGTGGCATAAAAGTACGAGATAGCAGCGTAAATAAGGTATGTAGCTTTGACTTAACGACAAGCTGATAGGCAGGACGTTTAGCTTCAAGTTCCTCTATTACCTCATCCAGTAATAAATAGTGGCGAATACATGTCTCGTCATGGTTAGTCGGTTTAACTGGGAATCGCATACGTCCTTCGAGATATGGGGCAACAAATTGCACGTGTAGTGGATCATTCACCCAGTCAATGAACAGTGAAGAATTGAAGACAATAGAATCATAGTACACGTCATCATAGCTTAGCGCATAACCGACATGTAGCCCACCACCTGGAATGATAATAACCTCGCCGGCTTTGACATGATAGGGTTGGCTATCGATGTGAAATAGTGCGGTACCCTTCCGCATGATAATAATTTCGAAATGTTCATGCCAATGTAAATAAAGAATGCAGTCATTAGGTTTGATGTTATGGTAATGATTTGGAAAGAGTTGAAACGGATATGCTTTATGCTCAATATGGGTGTTTTCCCAGAGATCCTTCGGATAGGTCAATCTTCATCACCACCACAAGATTAGACTAGTATTGAACAAGATAGACTAGAGTAATAAGCAAATCTCCTAGCTATAATGGAGATGTTACGAATACTATAAGCCAACATTGGAGTGAGATACAAGGATGGAAAATAAATTACGCATTGGAACATTAGTAGCTGGTGGCACCGCGGTTGAGGTTATTCCACAAATCGTGTTCCATGGATTTGAATCATTCAACCCGACCTTCTGGCAGACTACAGGAGATACGGATCTTGTAGACATGGCAAAGAAGGTTCGCGAGCTCGGAGACGAGCATGATTTTGTGATATCTGCGATTAGTGTGTTCGGGAATCCTTTAACAGGTGAAGGTAATAATGCGGATACGATTGCTAGTTGGGAACGTCTTATTGACCATGCGCATTTATTTGGCACAAACATTGTATCCGGTTTCACCGGTCGTCTGACAGGACAGTCCATTGATGAATCCATCCCTAAATTTAAGGAAGTATTCGGAGAGTTGACGCGTAGAGCAGCGGATAAAGGCGTTCGGATTGCCTTTGAGAACTGTGATATGGGCGGTACTTGGGCAACGGGCGATTGGAATATTGCACATAACCCTGCAGCTTGGGAACTTATGTTTAATGCGGTACCAGAAGATAACATTGGACTGGAGTGGGAGCCATGTCATCAAATGGTGAGTTTGATCGATCCAATTCCTCAACTACGTAAATGGGCTGATAAGGTGTTTCATGTGCATGGTAAAGATGCAACGATTGCGTGGGATATTGTGAAGGAACAGGGCGTACATGGTAAGGATCCGTTCGTGTGGCATCGGACTCCTGGTTTTGGTGATAGTAACTGGTCGGATATTATTACAATCTTGAGACAGAATGGCTATCAAGGAACGATTGATATTGAGGGATGGCATGATCCCGTCTATAAAGATGAGCTGGAAATGACGGGACAGGTGCATGCATTGAATTATTTGAAATATTGTCGTGGAGGCAATCCTGTTCCAAATCCTATATAAGAAACCCAAGGAGAGAGAGGTTCGGCGATGGAGGAAATTAAGCATCGAGTGGTCGTAGCAGGTTGTGGCGGAATGGCTAATACATGGGTAGACTATGCTATGGATAGAGCTGATATCGAAATTGTTGGATTAGTTGATATTAAAGAAGAGTTCGCGAAAGCGATGGCGGAACGCAAAGGTCTGACCTGCCCGACATTTACAGAAATTCAAAAAGCGATCATGGCTACAGGGGCTAATATGGTTTTTGATGTTACGATACCATCTAGCCATTATGCTGTTAGTAAGATTGCATTGGAGTATGGGTGTCATGTGTTTGCTGAGAAGCCTTTAGCAGAGTCGATGAGTGAATGCAAAGATATTGTTCGTCTGTCGAATTTCACTGGCAAGACGCATGCCGTTATGCAGAACCGACGGTTTGATCCTCGTATACGCGCATATCGCAATCTTATTGCTGAAGGAACGATTGGCAAGCCTGGTTATGTGGGGGCGGACTTTTTTATCGGGGCACATTTTGGTGGCTTCCGGGATGTGATGGAAAGTCCTCTATTGCTTGACATGGCCATTCATACATTTGATCAAGCGCGTTTCATTCTAGGATCCAATCCGATATCTGTCTACTGCCAGGAGTTTAATCCTCCTGGCTCATGGTATCAAGGACATGCAATGGCGATCTGTATCTATGAAATGTCCGATGGTTCAGTATTTAATTATCGTGGATCGTGGTGTGCTGAGGGGGCATCTACATCATGGGAGTCTTCATGGAGAGTGACGGGTGAATATGGTACAGCAATCTGGGATGGAAAAGGAGAGCCGTACGCGGAGGTTGTTGCGGAAGGTCAGACCGGAAAATTTATTCTTGATGTTGAACGAGTGGAGGGAAAGCCTGTCGAAATGAAACACACGTTCCATCAAGGTTGCCTAAATGAGATGTTCGCTTCAATTGCTGAGGATCGTATACCAGAAACGGACTGTAGCGACAATATATACAGCATGGCGATGGTGTTTGCTGCTCTTGAAAGTGCGAAGAGTGGCCGTAAGGTGCCGATCATATTGTAAAGTGAAGTGCTAAGGAACCTCATAAGGTTTTCATTGGTGACAATTAATACTCTGCAGCTCCTCCCGATATTTTGGGCTAAACAAAAACGCAGCCATCCTTCTACTGATTGATAAGGATAGCTGCGTTATTTTCATGTATACGATAAATAGTTGATTATACGATTTGTCTACCTTGGACATATACGTTGCGAAGGTTCAATTCATCGTCTAATAGAAGAATATCAGCTTGTTTACCAGCTTCAAGAGTTCCGATCTGTTGGTCCATTCCGAGCGATATCGCAGGATTTAGACTTGCAGCTCTGGAGGCTTCTTCAAGGGATAAGCCCACGTCCGATATCAGATTTCGGAAGCCACGAATCATTGTTAATGTGCTTCCAGCAAGTGCTCCATCATTGTCCTTAAGTGTCGCTACTCCTCCGGACACTTTCACGGGTTGATCACCAAGCATATACTCACCATCCCCAAGTCCAGCTGCTGACATCGCATCTGTGATGAGGATCAGTTTATTAGAAGGTTTCATACGTGCTAGGATCGACATCACCGCTGGATGCACGTGGATCCCATCAGCAATTACTTCTGCTGCAATTCGATCATCACTTAGAACGGCACCTGCAGTACCAGGCTTACGATGATGAAGTGGCGTCATGGCGTTAAAGGCATGGACAGCTTGATTAAGGCCAGCATGAACAGCAACAATGATCTGTTCGTAAGTAGCATCCGTATGACCTAGAGCCGCTGTTATGCCGTTATCTCGTAACCATGAGATAACTTCAAGAGCCCCCTCACGCTCAGGAGCGAGCGTAACTTGATGAATAAGGTCAGGATATTGTTGTTCCCATTCCTCTAGCCAACTTACAGTAGGGGGGACGATATGTTCAGGGTTCTGTGCCCCAGGCCATTGTGGGCTAATAAATGGTCCCTCTAGATGAACGCCCGCGATTTGAGCATATGGCATGTCCTCTGAGCGGTAAGCATTGACTTCACGAAGCACATTCTCAATGGCATGTTTAGGAGCAGTCATCGTTGTGGCTAGCATCGTTGTTGTTCCTTGAGAACTATGGAAGCGGCTAATGGCATCTAAGGTCTCACGGTCGCTGTCCATGAAGTCATGTCCTGCTCCACCGTGAACGTGTACATCCACGAATCCAGGAATGAGTAGTCCGCCTTCGTTCGATAGGCTCTTCCAATCTGTATAAGTGGAAGGCAGGTCCTTCTTCTCACCAGCATAACAAATCGTTCCTTCGGATATGGCGATAACTCCGTCTTCAATCAATCCCTGTGGTGTCAGTACTTTTCCGAATAAAAGTTGTTCTGTAATAGTTGTCATTAGAGTAGTCTCCCAGCAGCTTGATCTAGTAGAAGAATGACGTTAGGGTGACATTGTAGCAAGGAAGCAGGACATTGTGTTGTGATCGGACCATGAACAGCGGCTTTGATCGCCTCTGCCTTCTCAGCACCACGCGCAAGTAACACAATTTGTCGAGCTTTCAGGATGCTTCCTACACTCATCGTCACGGCCTGTTTAGGTACTTCCTCCATGGATGTGAAGAATCGAGCGTTCGCAGCAAGTGTCTCTTCTAACAAATCGACCACATGGGTGCTACCATTAAGATGGTCACTCGGTTCATTAAATCCAATATGCCCATTATGACCGATTCCTAGAAGCTGTAGATCAATTGGTCCGTTCTCCTCAAGGAGCTTGTCGTACGATTGACACTCTGCTGTCAGATCTTCTGCATTTCCGTTAGGTATATGAATCCGACTTGGATCTAAATCGATGTGTTGGAACAGATTGTAATTCATAAAGTTGTGATAGCTCTGTGGATGATCCTCGGAGAGCCCTACATACTCATCAAGATTATAAGAAGAAGCATCGGCAAAACTAACGAGGCCTTTCTCATACATTTCTGCTAATCGTGCATAGATACCTATGGGAGAACTACCTGTTGCAAGGCCAAGAACAGCCCTTGGATTGCTTTGTAATAGACTAACAATCAGATTGGCACCGGTTTGTACGAAATCTTCTTCTTGATTAAATGTAAGTATATTCATTTATTGTCCTCCTCGATGATTACG
Organism: Paenibacillus sp. Y568; assembly: GCF_059445545.1. Taxonomy (NCBI): domain Bacteria; kingdom Bacillati; phylum Bacillota; class Bacilli; order Caryophanales; family Paenibacillaceae; genus Paenibacillus; species Paenibacillus sp. Y568. The sequence goes on along the minus strand of NZ_JCAIUM010000005.1, from coordinate 84,977 downwards.
GTAATATTGAACGTCGTTATAAGATTGTTCCAGCTTAGGAATAAAGTCTCCAAATTGTTGACTAAGCATCCCAGTAAACAGGATATCTATAATGTGTAGTTGCGCAATACGTGATGCCATATCTCCACGTCTCATACCATGTTCAAGAGAAGATGAGAAGAGAGGGAGTTCAGCGAGTGATGCAAGTGTATTACTTCCAAAAGAAGTTAGTGAAATGGTTGAAGCTCCCCGACGGGAAGCGCACGTTAAAGCATCAATCGTTTCAGGAGTTTCCCCGGAATAGGATACGGCAAAAGCGACATCGTTAGGGCCGAGGGTGGATGCTGACGTGATTTGCATATGGGAGTCAGCAAAAGCAGTGCAGTTTACCCCGATCCGAATTAATTTTTGGTAGAAATCTTGGGCTACAATAGAGGATGTTGCCATCCCATACAGATCAATCCTTCTTGCTCCGCATAGCAGATCAACAACTTTGGTAAGTTTGGTTAGATCTAAAAGAGAGGTTGTATCTCTAATGGATGCTAGATGATTAGCTTGCATGGCCTCCACGATATGGGATAAAGGATTCCCTGCTACGATATCTTGATAAGCAGATGAGTGTGACGAATCGTCCGTTCCACCGGCTATTTCAGATGCGAGATGGACTTTGAAGTCAGGAAATCCTTTGAAATGGAAAACCTTGCAGAACCTTGTTATGGTAGCGGGGCTGAGAGCACATTGCTCTGACAACTCCGTAATACCAATATGAACAATTTCACTGGGAAAGGCTAAAATGTGCTCTGCAAGTTTGCGTTCTAACGGAGACAACTTAGACAATTGTTGTTGTAGGGTGTGAAGGATTGCGGCCATGTATACACCTCACTTACACTTGGATTGTAAACACTTTGTAAAATTATTTCTATAAATATATCGTTTATTAAGAAAATTATTTTCATAACTAATATAATATAATTCTTCTGTGGAAGCAACATGAATTGTATAATTTAAGTAAATTTTTTGAATCTTGAAGATGTAATCTCCTTGTAAATTAAAGCGCTTACATATTTTGTGTTATTATTAATGACATCATAAAAATAATTTCTCAGTTATTTAGTAATTGGTGGAGAAAAAAATGTCTTTAAAAGCTAAATGAGACATTTTATATCGTTTATAAGCTACAATAAAACAAGCAACAGCAAGCTAATTATCGTGGGGGTGATGACGTAAACATATCTAACATTGAGGTCTTTGCATTAATGCTTCCGATGAAACAAAACTTCACAATTTCAAGCGGTTCGGTTGGAAACATCAACCAAGGAGCGCCGCATGTATATGTGAAAGTGACGGCAGATAACGGTGTCGAGGGATGGGGAGAGGCAAGACCCAGTCATAGATGGAGCTATGAGACGTTAGAAACAGTAACGAGCACGATATATAACTATTTAAGACCTGTGTTACTGGGAACTAGTGCAACTGATCTTCATGCTATCCATTATTTAATGAATAGGGAGATCAAGAAGGGTACTAGTAGTGGACAGCCAATTGCAAAAGCTGCGATTGACATGGCTTTGCACGATCTGATTGGTTCAGCGAGTGATAAACGGTTAGCTGATATGTGGTTCTCTACTTATCGTCAAACATTGGAAATCTCATATCTAATCAGTACTTCGAATCCAGTAGAAGCCGAGCAGAAAGCGCAATACGCGCAATTAAATGGGTACAAAGGTTTGGATGTAAAAATTGGACTCAATCCAGATATCGATATCGATATTCTAGATGCAGTAAAGGGAGCAGCGCCGAACTTGTTTTTACGCGTCGATGCAAATCAGGCATACAATTTACAGCAAGCAGTCAAGCTTGCCAAACGTATGGAGCATATAGGCGTAGATGTGTTCGAGCAACCACTCCGAGCAAACGATTTATTCGGACATGCAGAACTTAGGCGCAAGACATCCTTACCTATTGCTCTTGATGAGAGTATTTGGACGGCAGGAGATCTCCTACAAGCTATTCGTGCTGAGGCTTGTGATTCCGTTGTGATCAAGCTTACCAAAATGGGGGGATTATCTCCTGCAAAACTATGCGGTGAAATCGCGAGGGAAGCAGGATTAGGACTTCTTGGCGGTGGATTGACTGAATCCAGATTAGGACTGACGGCTAGCGCACATTTATTCAATTACTTACAGATTACCGATCCCGTAGATTTGAATGGACCTATGTTCTTGGAAGACGACCCGATTCTTCAGGGACCTCTCATTAGTGGAGGGCAGGTTACGTTACCTGATAAACCAGGGATAGGCTGTGAGATTTCAATCGAGAAACTAAATAAATTTCGAATTTAAAATAATTAAGAATTGAATACTCAAATTCGGAGGACTTATCATTATAGAGTAATAATCGTTACTGAAGTTTATCTGATTATATATTAAGGGGGCATATACATTGTCAATATTCAAGAAAAAGTCATTTTCGATAATAGCTTCTATTGTTCTTAGTACTACTCTTTTAGCTGGATGTGGGTCTAATAATGCCAATAATAGTGCAGGAAACTCGGTAGCAGATTCTAAAGAGAAAGTAGAAATATCATTCTGGCATACGTATACGGATGCGGATGCAAAACCGATTAACACATTGGTAGACAATTTCAATAAGAGTCAAGATCGTATTTCGGTCAAAATACTCGGAAATCAGGACGCTACGAAGCAATTAACAGCAATATCTGGAGGTGCGGCACCGGATATAGTATTGACGTATTGGAATAACATCGGTCCATGGGCAGATGCAGGTGCTGTTCTTGATCTAACTGATAATATTGCAAAAGACAGCTTTGATATGAATTCATTAATTCCGGCATCTTTAGAACGAATGAAAGTCAACGATAAGTTTTACGCAATGCCATTCACGATGAGTATGGCTAGCTCAATTATGTACAATAAGGCAGCTTTTAAGGAAGCTGGGTTAACCAGTCCTCCTGAAACGTTAGAGCAGCTATTCGATTATGCTAAACAACTGATAAAGGAAAATGATTCTGGAGATATAACACGAATGGGATTTATCCCCGATTACCCTTGGATTGATAATGTGTTCTGGCCCGTTGTGTTTGGAGGCTCTTGGTATGACGCAGGCACAGGTAAAGTCACACCAAACGCAGAAGCCAATGTTAAAGCAATTGCTTACCAACGCTCATTTTATGAACAATTCGGTCAGAGTAAAATAGATAAATTTAAATCAGGAATGGGCAAGCGGGGTACTCCTCAAGATCCGCTCTTGACTGGACAACTAGCTATGTATGTTGGTTGGGAATATAATTTTATGCCAGATAGAACAGAAGAGGGACCCATTGGCGTTGCTGATTTCCCATATCCAGAGGATCAACCTGAGTTAAAAGGTGCTGGGATGGTTAGTCCACGTGCTGCGTTTATTCCTTTAAAAGCAAAGCATTCAGCGGAAGCATGGGAATTCATGAAATACATGATGACTACAGATGCACAGATTCAGTTCTCTCTTGATGCACATGTTATTCCAACGATAACGTCTGCTTTGGAAGACAGCCGTTTATTAGATGAAGATAATAAGACGATGTGGTCATTCTATGAAAGAGCAAAAAGTAGTAATTTGAACGGATTCCCAAACAGTGCATACATCAATGAGTACTTGCAATCTTTATCTGAGGAGACAGAGAAAGCACTTAAGGGAACGCTGACAGCACAAGAAGCTATGGACAAGGTTGAGGAGAAGATTCAACCTTTAGCAGATAAGAAATAAGAAGGTAGAGCAGCGGGCCGCCTATCGGTCCGCTTCTACCTTAAAGGGAGGAGAAGATATAATGGGAGCAAAGAGTATCAACTTCAAAGGAATTCGTAAAAGAGAGCGGAAAGTGCTAATCACAGGACTTTTATTTACCAGCCCATGGATTATCGGTTTCTTGGTTTTTCAACTATATCCCATCGTAACTTCTTTTTATTACAGTATGACTGAATATAATTTATTTAAAGCACCTGAATGGGTGGGGCTAGATAATTATAAGAATTTACTTATAGATGACAAGTTTTTCTTATCCATGTATAACACTATATACATTACAGTCGTAGGCGTCGTGCCTCATTTGGCATACGCTTTAGTGATGGCGCTACTTCTTAATAAGAAAGTAAAAGGTCAAAGTATATATAGAACAATTTATTTCTTACCCACGCTCGTCCCTGCCGTTGCAGGATCGCTATTATGGATGTGGTTGCTAAACTCTCAATATGGATTTATTAATATCGCACTTAGCTATGTTGGTATTACTGGCCCGAACTGGCTGATAGATCCAGATTGGACGAAGCCATCACTTGTATTAATGGGTTTCTGGGGAACGGGGACCATCACGGTGATGTATTTGGCGGCCCTCCAAGATGTACCAAGAATGTATTACGAGGCAGCTAGTATCGATGGAGCGAGCAAATGGAGACAATTTTGGACGATAACATTCCCTTTTATCTCACCTATGACAATATTTCAGTTACTTATGATGCTAATCTCTTCCTTTCAATATTTCACTGAGGGAATGGTGTTTGCCGAAGCGACGCAGTCGACAGGGGGACCTGAGAATTCCTTGCTATTCTACTCCATTTATCTCTATCAGCAGGCCTTCTCATTCTTGAATATGGGTTATGCTTCTGCTATGGCCTGGATCATGTTCCTAGTAGTCATGTTAATTACGCTTCTTATCCTCAAGACATCGGCTAAGTGGGTTTACTATGGAGGTGATAAGTAATGTCAAATCTAGCTGTTTCATCGAATGACTTAGGTTTACCAGCGGCCAAAAGAAAAAAGGAATCAAAGAAAAAGGTGAAATCTATACTCAGGCATTTTATTCTTTGTTTAGCTGGCGTGTTTTTCCTTGGACCATTTGCTTATTTGTTACTTACATCAGTTAAATCAATTGAAGAAATTTTCGCTATACCCTTTGTATGGTGGCCAAAAGAATTCTATTGGACCAATTATTCAAACGCAGTCAACTTTATTCCATTTTTTAAATATACCTTAAATACGTTATTCGTTGCTCTTTTATGCGTACTGGGGGAGTTAATTGCAGCGCCATTAACGGCTTACGGACTCGCAAGAATCCCTTTTAAGGGGCGAAACTTTTTATTTATGATCATCATGGCGACAATCATGTTACCAACTCAGGCTACGATGATACCTCTATACGTTTTGTTTAACAAAATGAACCTGATCAATACGTATTGGCCCTTGATCCTTCCTGCTTTTTTTGGAGCAGCGTATTATATCTTCTTACTTCGACAGTTCTTCATGGGTATTCCTCAGGAAGTATCGGAATCCGCCAGGATTGATGGAGCCTCAGAATTTCGGATATACGCTCAAATCATGTTGCCACTATCTCGTCCAGCACTATTTACCGTTGGTTTGCTCGTATTCTTAAGTTCTTGGAAGGACTATCAACTACCACTTGTCTATTTAAACGATCCGGAGAAATGGACCTTGTCCGTAGGGCTGAAAGCCTTCATCGGAGAGTACAACATCGAATGGGGTATGTTGATGTCAGCTGCAGCGTTATTTACGTTTCCAATGATCATATTGTATTTCTTCGTACAGAAAGTATTTATTGAAGGAATTACGATGACAGGTTCTAAATAATCCATTAATAAGTATGCAACAGGAGATGAGAGAATATGATAGATCTTGCTTCTCAGATCATCAACGGGATGAAGCCTTATTTCAATAGTTTACTAAGAAAGGATCCAAAGACTGGATTTCTGTATATATTCGATGACGAGTTGGGCGAAAAGGCAAGTTGCTGTACGACAGGGTTAGCGGCGTCCTTGTATGTGTTGGACGGTAAATTAAACAGAAATTCTGAGGGGTTGGAAATTGCTAAATGTCTAGTGGAGGAAGTGAGAAGACGTCAGCTACCAAATGGTGGCTTTTCACAGCCCTTCTATGTGAAGAAAGGTGAACCTCTAGTAGTTGATATTGCAGAGATTGGTGCCGTTGCTAATAGCTTATATCATGTACACAAAGCGACGGGAAGTGATGCAGCCAAAGAAAGTTTACTTCGTGCTGCACAATATTTACTGACTCAGGTTGCTGTAGAGAACCCAGCGGTTGTACTGAAACGTCCTAGCTCAGATTTTGACGTGCTGAACGGGGATATGTACGCTGCACACACATTTGGCAGGGCCTACGAACTATCTGGTGATTTAATCTATTTGGAGAAGGTTCATCAAATATTTAACCATTTAGCGGATCGATTCGGAAAAAATGAACCGGGTTGGTGGCCTTACATCGAGAACTGGGATGGCTCTGTGCATATGGGAAATAGTGTACTCTACCAAGCGACAATTGTTGCTTTTGCGTATACTGCTTTACCCTTACTAGAGGGTCAATTGTATGAACGTTGGTCAAAGGTATCTGCTGCTGCAGTAGATACTATGCTAGAAGCAATTAAGCAGCCTCCTTCGGAAGAAAGCGAAGCGACATGGTGGACGAGGGATTGGTCTAATGGCTGGGAGCTTTATTTATCCTTCTGGAGAAGCCAATCATCAGATATTTGTATGCTTGGGAAAGACCGTTTCGCAGAGGTATCTGCGAGTATAGCAGAACGAGGTCATTCACTATTTACTCCTAATATTCAGAATGACCTACCAGATCGTTCACCTGTTACGACAACCTTTCGTAAAGCTACGGGATTTGCTGGAATTACAGCTAATATCATTCTAGATGATTGGGTTCTTGACGAAGAGGATGAATATATGAATGGCAAAGCTTAAAATAGCGGTGATCGGAACAGGTTCGATATCAGGTGCCCACTTACAAGCGCTGCCAATATGGTTATGGTGACGGGTGATGATCCTGGGAAGGGAGTTCACTTATTGAAGGATTATATCGTGCATACTCATGTGAAGGATGGGATCAGACATCAAGTGTTCGATCCACGTATCCTGTATGGGGCGGTAGGATTCGAGCCGATGGAGCATGGGGCGATTGCCAAACTTCTGCGAGAAGGCAAGCTATTTGAAGAGGTGCCACTTGGAGAAGGAAGTGTAGTCAAGAGATATCGGTAGTGCTAGAGCTAAGGTCATAATGAAGCATTTCGTCAGTCATATTATTTTCTTAATTATTGGATCAGCCCATTATATGGACAAAAGGAGACTAATTACAAATGAAGCAAATCATCGTGAAACAGCATGTTGCACTTCTTGAAGAAGCGGATGCTCCCGTATTAACGGTTGATCACCCATATCGTGTGCTCGTCAAAGTCAAATACTCTTCTATCAGTCCGGGTACAGAGCTGAACCTGATACACAATATGGATGTTACAGATGGATTCAAGCTTGGTTATAGTGTGTCAGGAGAAGTTATAGCGGTAGGTGAAAAGGTGGATGATTTGGTGCCCGGTGATTTAGTCGCCTGTTATGGTGGCCCATACGTTTATCATGCGGAGCAATTATCAGTGCCTAGACAGTTATGTGTCCGATTATCGTCGGATAAATGGTTACGTGAAGCTGCACTAGTTGGATTGAGCTCTGTTGCGATTCATAGTGTAAGAAGGTTGTCTATAGAATTTGGCGAGACCGTCTGGATTATTGGCTTAGGGCTACTGGGTCAGCTAATGGCACAATTTAGTAAACAAGCTAACTACCGTGTGTTTGCGACCGATATGGACCCTGCACGAGTAGCAGCTGCTAAAGAATTTGGAGTCGACGCTTATTTAGCCAATGATGAACATCTTGCTGAGCATATAGAACGGTTTACAGAAGGTCATGGGTTTGACAGCATTGCTCTGGTGGCCCATTCATTGAAACCCAATATTATCGCTACAAGTATGGAAAAATTGGCGTTCCGCGGAAAATATGTGTTGGTTGGTAACGTTCCTATTGAATTCCCGCGGGAGCTCTTTTTCCAGAAGGAAGCTGATTTCGTAATTGCTCGTGCAGCTGGACCAGGTCGATACGATGAACAGTATGAGGAGCTGAATATTGACTATCCCAAATCGTATGTTCGTTGGACAGAAGGCCGGAATATGGCGGAATTCATACGGCAGCTTGAAGAGGGAATCATTCAAGTGGAATCGCTTATTTCAAAGGAATATTCTATTGATGAAGCACCCGAGGCTTACATTGCGATGAAAGAAGATATAAGCAACACGCTGGGTGTACTAATTCGCTATTAATTACTTAATATTCTTGCGGCTGCCCAGCGTTTGTGATAATAGAGAAAGATAAGATATATAAATCGATAGGGCTGACAGAATAGTCGGCTCTACAGAAATTATATTAGGTATCGGGGATGTGATCTGATGGAGAAAAATATGAGAATAGGAATCATTGGAACAGATACCTCTCACTCAATTGCTTTTACAGAACTACTGAACGATAGGGAGCATCCTTATCATGTAGAGGGAGGAGAGGTCATTGTCGCTTTTCCGGGTGGGTCACCAGATTTCCAACTTAGCATTTCAAGAGTTGCAACTTTTGCAGAGGAAATGAACCTTCGGTTTGGCGTTCGGTTGGTCGAGCATCCGAAGCAAGTAGCAGCTGAGTGTGATGCCATATTGTTGCTGTCTGCAGACGGGCGTGTTCATCGAGAATTGTTTGAGATGATTGCTCCCTACGGTAAGCCAGTATTCATAGACAAACCACTTGCAAATAGTATAGAAGAGGCTAAAGCGATTTTTAAGTTGGCTGAACAATGGTCCATTCCGATCTTAAGCACATCAGCTCTTCGTTATGCAGATGCGTTAACGAGGCAACTCGAAAGTAACACTAACTATAGCATCCTAAGGGTCGATTGTTATGGACCAATGTACATGGAACCTACCCAGAAGGGATATTTCTGGTATGGCATTCATTCCGTGGAGATGTTATTTACCGTGATGGGTGGTACTTGTGATCATGTTATGGTTTCTACATCAGGGGACCAAGATACGATTACTGGGGTGTGGAGTGATGGAAGAATCGGTACCGTTCGTGGTAGTCTATCGGGTGGTCTTCCATTTATGGCAGTCATTAATAGAGAACATAGCTCCTCACTCGTTGATATTGGTTCAGATAAGAAGCCTTTCTATGCAAGCTTACTTGAAAAAGTGATGGATATGTTCAAGACAGGTGAGCCAGCGGTTGATATGGCTATGACGCTACAAGTCATTCGGTTTATTGAAGCAGCCAACGAGAGTCGAGAAACGGGTAAGGAAGTTAAGTTATAAAATCACGGAACAGGATCGATGAAATAGTCGGTTTTCACATAATTTGAGACATTTTAAAGACTTGTCTTTAAAATGAATTACTAAGATAAGTAACTGGAGGGATTTACGATGATCAATAGTATTATGGAGTTAGAAAGCAGGTTGGCGAAGCCATCCGCAGAGCTAGTGAGTGACATGGAGGCGATAGATGGTGACATAATGCTGCTTGGCATAGGTGGCAAAATGGGACCAAGTATGGCGAGGCTGGCGATGAATGCGATTAAGCAGGCAGGCTTGAAGAAAAAAGTGATTGGTGTATCACGGTTTACCTCTGGTGGGTTAAGACAGGATTTAGAGGATATTGGGGTGGAGACCATAGCTGCGGATATTCTGAACGATAATGAACTGCAGGCACTTCCTGATGTGAAAAATGTGATTTATATGGCGGGTAATAAATTTGGTACGACTGGGAATGAGCATTTCACCTGGGCCATGAACGCCTACTTGCCAGGACGGGTAGCGGAGAAATTTCGAAATTCTCGTATGATTATATTTTCATCAGGTAATGTATATCCGCTAACTCCGATCAAGGACGGAGGAGCAACCGAGCAATGTCCACCTTCTGCGAATGGTGAATACGGCCAATCCTGTCTAGGTCGTGAGAGAGTATTTGAACATTTCTCCCATAAGTACGACATTCCGATGTTCATTTATCGGCTCAACTATGCGATCGATCTTCGTTATGGTGTATTGCTCGAGATCGCTAAGTCTGTGAAGGAGGGCAAGGCAATCGACGTAACGATGGGACATGCTAATGTCATTTGGCAAGGAGATGCTAATGAGATCGCACTTCGTGCTCTGAATGTGTGTAGTAGTCCACCTAAGCTCATGAATGTGACAGGCCCAGAGACGATGTCTCTTCGTTGGGTAGCCAATCGCTTCGGTCAGTTATTGGGAATTACGCCAGTCATTACGGGAGAAGAGGCTTCGACAGCACTGTTAAGTAATTCTGCTGAAGCCATGCGAACATTTGGATATCCTAAGGTTACCCTGAATGAAATGATAGAATGGATAGCTAATTGGGTGCAGCAAGATGGAGAGACGTGGAATAAAGATACTCACTTTCAAGATCGGGAGGGGAACTATTGATGGTGGCTCAGAGCAAACCATTAGCACCAGGGTTACATGCTGCGCTACACGATGGATTAGCTATTCCAGCACATCCGCTTGCGCTTAATTCGTCACGACAGCTCGATGAAGCTAGGCAACGGGCACTAACGAGATACTATATTGCCTCTGGTGCTGGAGGTATCGCGGTAGCCGTTCACTCCACTCAATTTGAAATTCGGGATAAAGGGATTGACTTATTTGAACCCGTGTTAAGGCTTGCAGCGGAGGAAGTGGAACGAGCGAATCTAGATCGTCCTTTTATGAAGGTTGCCGGTATTTGCGGTCCAACAAACCAAGCTGTGGCCGAAGCGGAGGTCGCTGCTGAGATTGGGTATGACGTGGGCTTGCTAAGTATGGGTGGACTTCAGAATTGGAGCGAAGAAGCGTTGCTCATGAGAACAAGGGAAGTTGCAAATATCATTCCTGTATTTGGTTTCTATCTTCAGCCTTCGGTAGGAGGAAGAACACTTAGCTATGATTTCTGGCGGGCATTTTCTGAGATCGAAGGGGTTGTTGCTATTAAGATGGCACCCTTTAATCGCTATCAATCATGGGATGTCGTTCGTGCGGTTATGGAATCAAGCCGTTGTGATGATATTGCATTATATACGGGGAATGACGATAATATCGTCCATGATTTGCTGACGACCTTCCGTTATCCTGTCAATGACAACATCGTTGAGAAGCGAATTGTTGGAGGGCTTCTCGGACATTGGGCAGTATGGACAGAGAAGGCCGTTAAGCTACTGGATGATATTAAGAAAGTAAGGGATGACCGTTTTCTAGATCGGAATTGGTTAACACTAGGTGCTGAGGTAACGGATAGCAATGCAGCATTTTTTGATCCTGCGCATTCATTTCACGGGTGTATTCCTGGCATTCATGAGGTGCTTCGGCGTCAAGGGCTGTTGGAGGGTTGTTGGTGTCTAAATCCAGATGAAACGCTGTCACCAGGACAATTGGAGGAGATTGATCGTGTGCATCGTAGTTATCCCCATTTGAATGATGATGAATTTGTTACTGCTCATTTGAGCCAGTGGTTACATTCCTGATTATGCGCTGTTACTGCTGTATTGATACTTAAGAAATAATTTTTCATTTTTTTCCCCGGCTCCATGGTCGGTCCATATGCGAATGAAAGGCTTGTCTTTATTAAATGATTTTCGTACATGAAAAGGGTTGGCGTCTCCACTCTAGAATATTCATAATATAGTCATTATGAATAGAAAGATAAATATGAATAGCTGGAGGCGCATCATGTGGATGGAAGATAGAATGCAAGACCCAGAATGTTCAGGGATAAGAATAGCCATTATTGGACCCCAAATTTTAATGGACAAAATGTCAGATTGCCTCAAAGGGTTTCCCTCCTTTCACCCTGTGTTGAAAGGATATCGTCTAGTGTCCGAGGCTCCTGAGCTCACAAGAATCGCAGCTGAGGAAGCAGATGTGATTCTATTCACCGGTGAGGTCCCTTATCTGCTTGCTAAAGAAAATAATCGTTTCGAAGTGCCTGCATTATTCGTCCCCTTAAATGGATCGGGACTTTACAGAAGTCTGTTCCACTTGGAACGGACTTATGGTATATCATCTTTATCTGTGGATACGTTAACAGAGAAGATGATCGAAAGGGCATTTACAGAGCTTGGCGGGCCAAAGGTCGAGTTATTTGTTTATAAGAAAGATACCATTCCAACCGAGCAGGAATTGTTAACGTTTCATCGAGACCAATATAACTCTGGTCGTTCGAGTTGTGCACTGACTACAATTAGTAGTGTGGCTATAAAATTAACCGAAGAGGGTATTCCCTGTGAATGGGTCGTACCTACGGAACAGGATATCATTGTAACACTAGAACGTGCTTTATTATCATCAGAATGGCGTAGGAATAAGGAAGCTCAAATTGTCATGGGATTGATTCATGTCGACAACTTCTCCAAGCTTGCTGAGGCGCAGCCTTCTGAGCATGAAGTACAGCGCCTTAAGCTGGATATTCATCATATGGTATTAAATTTTGCTGAATATTTGGATGGGCATCTCACGCAATTGGCGGGGAATGAATATTTGTTCGTAACGTCGCGGGGAATTTTTGAGCGCGAGACAGGTGGATATAAAACAATTCCATTGGCTAAGAAAGCCCAGAGGGCTTTTGGCGTGTTATTAAGCATAGGTGTGGGATTTGGGTATTCTGCTGGACAAGCCGGAATGCATGCAAGACAAGCCCTTCGATTAGCGAAGGGCGGTGGTGGCGATCATTGCTTTATTGTCAGGGAAGATAAAAGCGTGATAGGACCTCTTGAAATGACGGAGCCAATGGAGATTGATCTATCACTCGTTGATGCCGCTTTATTGAAAAAGGCGGAAGCAGCCGGGTTAACCTCTGTCTATTTAAGCAAGTTAATCGCACATACGACACGTTTTGGGAAACTCGACTATTATGCGCAGGATATGGCCGCAGTATTAGGTGTAACGACTCGGAGTGCGCACCGGTTCCTACTAGCTTGGATGGATGCTGGACTTATAGAGATCATAGGTGAAGAAAAAGGGGCATCGCGCGGGCGACCTAGACAACAATACCGAATGAGCTTCTTGAAAGACTTGATTCGTTAATATGAACACATAGTAACGTAGCCATTCCCTTTTATGGGGGAGTGCTACGTTTATTTGTGAATGATCTCCTTTTCATTATTGTAGTCTTGTTATAGCTACAGACGATGCTGAATAATAAAAATATTTCATAGAAATGACAGTTTGTCTCGCTTGTGTTAATAATAAAAATTTGAGACAATCATATGACTGAACCTTAAAGCTTTGAAAAGAGGAAACGACATGAATAAACAATCCATTTATGGATTAACATTAGAACAATTAACAGCATGGCTTTTGGAATCCGGTCATAAAAAATTTCGAGCAACACAGGTCTGGGATTGGTTATATCGCAAACGTGTAACGGACTTCTCAGACATGATTGATGTGAATGAAGATTGTATTCAATTACTTTCCGATCACTTTGTTATTCAGACCTTAACGGAACATGTGAAGCAGGAATCGACGGATGGAACGATTAAACTTCTGTTCAAATTACAGGATGGTAATCTCATTGAAACGGTCATGATGAGACAAAAATACGGAATAGCCGTATGTGTCACTACTCAAGTGGGATGTAACATTGGCTGTAGTTTCTGTGCGAGTGGTCTTATTAAGAAAAGTCGTGACCTGACCGCAGGCGAAATTGTGGAACAGATTATGAATGTTCAGCATCATCTAGATCAAAGAGAGCAAGAGGAAAGAGTAAGCCATGTGGTTGTCATGGGAATTGGCGAGCCATTTGATAATTTCGATAACCTGGTGGACTTCTTGCAAGTGATTAAGGATCATAAGGGACTAGCGATTGGTGCTAAGCGTATTACCGTCTCGACCAGTGGTCTGCCTGATAAGATCATTAAGTTTACCGATGCAGATTTACAAGTGAATTTGGCAATTTCCCTACACGCGCCAAATGACGAACTACGGACGAAGATTATGGTTATCAATCGTGCTTTTCCAATAGCAAAGTTAATGAACGCTGTGGAGTATTACTTGGAGAAAACGAATCGGAGAATTATGTTCGAATATATCCTTCTTAAGGATGTAAATGATCGCAAAGAGCATGCCTTGGAGCTGGCGGAACTCATTAAAGACAAGAAACACCTTGCAAGTGTTAATCTTATTCCATACAATCCGGTAGATGAACATAGTCAATACCAGAGAAGTGATCAGGAAGCTATCCTAGCTTTCTATGACACTTTGAAAAAGCATGATATCAACTGTACCGTTCGTCTTGAACACGGGGCAGATATTGATGCTGCTTGTGGACAGCTAAGAAGCAAACAAATGAAACAATCGGAAGATGATATCTCTGATCAAGATCGATTTGCATTGGGTTGAAATTATAATAGCGGATTCTAAGTCCGTAATTTACCTGCTTAGAGGTTCTCATTTCGATATACTGCGGTTAGGATACTACGTATAAACACACCAAGCATCCCATTTAGGCGTTGGGTCCAAATAATATCTGATTTATTGCTACCTTCTATGCGTCATACTCCGTAACTTCAATCCATCTTTTGTACAGAAATATCACAAAACCTCCCCTTGATTAAAGGGGAGGTTTTATATTTAACAGTGATTGGTTACCGTATACCCTTCATAAATCCCTGAATTTTAGGGGAAAGGGCGAAGAGGATAATACTAAGTACAATTGCTGCTCCTCCAATGACACCGAAGTAGATCATCTCAGTCGCAGGAGTGTAGAACTTAACAATCTGAGCGTTAATAGCTTGGGCAGCAGCGCTGGATAAGAACCATAAACTCATGGTTTGTGCTGAGAAAGCAGCTGGTGCTAGTTTCGTAGTTACGGATAGTCCTACAGGTGACAAACATAATTCGCCGATAACGACAAGGAAATAACTAAGAACAAGCCATAATGGGTTAACTAGGGATTGGCTACCGCCAAAGTAAGCGGGTAGGAGAATCACTAGAAAGGAGAACCCAGCAAATAATAAGCCTAAGGAGAATTTCTTAGGAACTGAGGGTTGACGAACGCCTAGTTTCATCCAGAACCATGCAAATACGGGAGCCAAGATGATAATAAACATTGGATTCAACGATTGAAACCAAGCTGGCGAAAGTTCAATTCCTGCAAAATTCAACTGCGTACGCTTGTCCGCATAGGAGGCAAGGATCGTTGATCCTTGTTCTTGAATTGCCCAGAACATAACGGAAGCAATAAACAGCGGAATGTAGGCAATAAGTCGGGAACGTTCAACTATACTTGTTTTAGGACTGCGGTACATCACAACGAAGTATGTAGTAGGTATAAGAATCCCTAATATCCCTATAAGAGCAATAAAGCTACTAAATGTTAACAGACCTAATGGGATGCTGATAGCAATCAAAATTGCGATGATAACTACACTGACCCCAATGATCGTATAGACTTTTTTCTTTTCAGATGGGGAAAGTGGATTAGCTATAATGGTGCCTGCAATACCTAAATTTTTCTTCTTGGTTAAGACAAACATAATTAATCCAACAAACATACCAATAGCGGCAAAGGAGAATCCTAAGTGGAAATTGTTATTTTTCATACCTATGGTTCCTACAATTAATGGAGAAATGAATCCACCAAGGTTAATTCCCATATAGAATATACTGAACCCGGAATCTCGACGAAGATCATCGGGGCTGTAGATCTCACCTACGACACTGGATACGTTTGGTTTCAGTAACCCTGTACCTAGGACGATGAGTACCATCGAAATAAAGAACATGGCTGTGCTTCCAGGGATAGATAAGATAATATGCCCCAACATAATTAATATACCGCCATAAAATATGGCCTTTGAAGTTCCGAATATTCTGTCGGCCAGCCATCCTCCAATAATACCTGACATATACACTAAAGATCCGTAGATCGACATGATGGCAAGCGCTGTAGGCTCATCGAAACCAAGTCCACCTTGTGATACCTCATAGTACATATAGTAGACAAGTATGGCTCTCATTCCATAATAAGAAAAACGCTCCCAAAACTCTGTGAAGAATAGAGTAAATAACCCCTTCGGATGACCGAAAAATCCCTTTTGCGGGACGCTGTCCACTATTTTTTGCCTGTTTGAATCTGTCATAGGACGACCTCCTTGTTATGTAACCTTACTAATCTTAAATATTTCCTTGGTAAAAATAGTCGAAAAAACCATACTAACATTACTTTACGTCAAAAGAAGAGATCTTAATCACTATGAAGACGAATCGTGACGAAATTTCTTTCTAAATATTATATGACGATTACAGAAATATATATAATTGAAAATTATTGAAGTATGTCCATTTTTAAATTCGATTCATTTCACGTCGCAGAGATTCAATCATCGCTAATGTGCGGATGGGTAGAGTTCTTTTAATCATATCCACAATTTACCTAGCATGCGAACGGGGTGTAAGCCGTTTCTCACGGAGCCATAATGGGTAATCTATGTAACGGCAAGAGATTGATAAGGGAGGGTTTGGTATGAAGATTGGAAGGAGTCTAGTGGCAAGTCTGCTATTGGTATCTCTTCTGTCTGGGTGCGGAGGACAACGTGAGAAAGAGGCAGGTAAGGTACAACTTGAATTTTTTCAAAATAAACCTGAAGCAAAGGAATCTTTTGATAAGCTAATACTCAAATTTAATGAATCTCATCCTGGCATGAAGGTCAGACAGGTGAATCCACCGGATGCGGAGACTGTACTCAAGACACGAGTCGTGAAGAATGATATTCCAGATATCATTGGACTTGGTGCAACAGATACATATTCGGTTCTTGCACAGAGTGATATTTTTACAGACCTGTCTCAGAGTGAATTGTTAGATTCAATCGATACGAGTTATATTACAATGCTCCAAGATATTACGGGTATGACCAAGATAACAGGCGTTCCATATGCGACTAATGCTAACGGCATTATCTATAACAAGGATATTTTTAAAGAGATGGGACTCACCATTCCAAAAACATGGGATGAACTAATCGCAACGGCTGAGAAGTTGAAGAAAAGTGGGAAAACAGCATTTTATTTTACATATAAAGATGATTGGCAGACAAGCTTGCCGTTTAATGTATAATGATTTCTTGCTTCCACTCATCATTATCAGTGATCAGAGTATGTATACCTTGCCACTGGTTCAGTATATTTTTCAGGGGCAATTTAATACAGATTTCAACCTAGCATTCGCATCTTACTTGATGGCCATGTTACCAATGATTATTATTTACTTATTTGCACAGAAATGGATTATTGATGGGGTAACCCAAGGGGCTGTAAAATAGGAAATAATCATGAATTCAGCACCCAAAACAGGGTGCTATTTCCTTGACTTTTCAATATTGTAACAACTACTTTATAAACTGTCTTAATATATGCTATTATAGTGCTAAATGTTATAGCGTTAAATAGTTTAGCATTAAATGTTATGGCATCAAAATTTATATCATTGAAATGTAAGATATATATGAGGAGGACTATATAATGGGAGTTATGAATGGTAAAGTAGCCATTGTTACAGGTGCTGGTAGTGGTATGGGACGTGAAGAAGCGATCTTGCTTGCTAAAGAGGGAGCTATCGTTGTATTAACTGATATCAATGAAGCAGCAGTACAAGCGGTTGCTCAAGAAATCACTTCAAATGGTGGAGAAGCTACCGCTGTTGCACATAATGTTGCTTCAGAAGAAGAATGGATCAAGGTTGTAGATGGTACGATTCAGAAATATAGCAAAATCGACGTATTAGTTAACAATGCAGGTATTTCATTAGCAGTTAACATGCTTGATACGACTATGGATCAATGGAACCGTGTTATGAATATCAACGTTACTAGTGTTTTCTTAGGAATGAAGTATGTTATTCCTCACATGAAAGAGATTAACGGTGGATCGGTTGTTAATATTTCTTCTATCGCTGGTTTAACGGGTAGTAGCGGTGCGGGCGCTTATACAGCTTCCAAAGGTGCAGTTCGTATGCTTTCCAAAGCAGCGGCAGTCGATTATGGTAAATTCAATGTTCGCGTAAACTCTGTTCACCCAGGATTTATTGAGACTCCAATGTCTCAAGATATGGTTGATAATGAGAAAATGCTAGCATGGTTCTTATCTCAAACAGCACTACCAAGAGTTGGGAAAGCATCTGAAGTGGCTAGTGCCGTATTATTCCTTGCTTCCGATGCTTCTGCTTACATTACAGGCATTGAACTTCCTGTCGATGGTGGCGTTACAGCAAAATAATGTGAATGACAGAATTTCATCTGGACGTACAAATTCATTTGTACGTCCAGATTTTTAAATAGAGACGTCATCTTTGAAAAAGGACAGCAGCTTTGTCAATGTTACTTGGTTATGAGGATTTAAATTGCGACTGTGGTGCATAATATCACTTGCACTCGTGAAAGTTAATGGAACAGGAGCTCTTGATTTTGTACGGATAGGCCTGTATGAATAAGTATGACAATAAAAAGTTATTTGATAATATCGCAGGTTAGTCGTATTATTAATAGGGAATTTAAATCGTGATTCTTATATTAAAGAACTAAATTATGGTTATTAAGACGCATTCTTATGTAATTCCCGTGAAATGACGGATGATCAATGATCTAATCTATTGACAATCCATCAAATATAAAGCTGAAGCGAATTTGCTTATCGTAAAGGAGAATTAGATATGTCAGAATCAATCACTCAGACTACGTCTGAACAAGAACCACAATCATTGACTGCAACTAGAAATAATGATGTGTTGGATCAGCTATTAAAACCTGAGGTTCAGGAATCTCTATCTGCTTTAATTGAGCAATTACCGAAATTGACTGAAATTGTTAATGCTATGACAAAATCATATGATTTTGCTCATTCCGTTGCTACAGATGATACATTGAAGAGCGATACGGTTGGAGCAATAACTGAAATCGTAGGACCCGTGAAAGACTCCGTGAAGAATATTGCGGCAACGGTTATCGAAGCAAAAGATCGCGCTGAGGAAAGTAACGAAGTGATCGGTCTATTTGGTCTGTTAAAGATGGTAAAAGATCCACAGGCTCAAAAGGTATTCCGTTTCGTTAATGCTTATCTTCAAGTTAGTGAAGAAAAAAGTAAGAAGTAATTCATTAATAATAACTTAGTAAGAGCGGAGGATACACGATGTCAAAACATATTGTTATATTAGGTGCAGGTTATGGTGGACTTCTAACAGCGTTGAGTCTTCGTAAATTCATGAGCAAAGCTGAAGCGAAAGTCACTGTTATTAACCAGACTCCAACACACCAAATCATTACAGAATTACACCGTCTTGCAGCTGGAAATGTAGCTCAAGAGGCAATTGCTATGCCATTACAGAAGCTATTCAAAGGGAAGGATATTGATCTTAAGATTAGTAAGGTTAAATCATTCTCCGTAGATAACAAAGAAGTTAAACTTTCAGATGGTACTACATTAACTTATGATGCTCTTGTTGTCGGTTTGGGAAGCCAAACGGCATTCTTCGGTATTCCGGGACTTGAACAGAATAGTATGGTCTTGAAATCTGCAGTGGATGCGAACAACATTCATAAGCATATTGAAGGTTGTATTCGTGAATTTAGTAAAACAAATAACGAAGCTGACGGTACGATTGTTATCGGTGGTGGCGGACTATCAGGCGTTGAGCTAGTCGGCGAAATTGCTGATGGAATGCCTGCACTTGCTAAAAAATACGGTGTAGATCCTAAAACCATTAAATTGATGCTTGTTGAAGCAGGTCCTAAGATTCTTCCTGTATTGCCAGATCATTTGATCGAACGTGCAACGAAGAGTTTAGAATCTCGTGGGGTACAATTCCTAACAGGCCTTCCTGTAACGAATGTTGAAGGAAACACAATAGACCTTAAAGATGGTTCGAAAGTGATTGCTAACACATTTGTATGGACAGGTGGAGTACAAGGAAGTCCACTAGTTGGTGAATCAGGACTTGAAGTGAACCGTGGACGTGCGAGCGTTAATGAACATCTTCAATCCATTTCACACCCTGACGTATTCGTTGTAGGAGATAGTGCCGTATTCTTCGGTCCAGAAGGACGCCCATATCCACCAACAGCACAGATTGCTTGGCAAATGGGAGAACTTGTTGGTTACAACCTATACGCTAAGTTGAATAATAAAGCGATGGAATCCTTCTCACCAATTGACTCCGGAACACTTGCAAGCTTGGGTCGTAAAGACGCTGTTGCAACAGTCGGAGCTAATGGAACACCACTTAGAGGATTGCCAGCTTCTCTTATGAAGGAAGCAAGTAATATTCGTTACTTGTCTCATATTAAAGCATTGTACACTTTGGCATACTAAGAGGATAAATATTTAAACTGACTTGCAAAACAGTAAGTGAAGTGATTATTTGTTTAATCATTTGGCTTACTGTTTTTTTCATGAATTAGAAGTGATGTAGAAATAAGTGACAATAGGATGATCAATCCAGAGCTAATTAATTGTAAAGCTTTGTCATAGGGATCTGGGAAGGAAGTATATTGAAAAATAATATCCTTCACTATGAAAAGTAAAATTTTAAATGATCCCCAAAAAACGAGAGCTGCAACAATCCATTTCTTGATTGCATTTGTATGGATAGGAAGACCTACTTTCGTAAATAGATAATAAAAATGAGGTACGTGTAGAAAGCAGAATAGAAAGATACGCAAATGTAGAAGATAATGTGAGAATATACATACTTATCGTCTGTCGTTGGATAAAACACCCTCTTTTACGGTGTCCTGAAACCTTTTTCATTGAGTTTAATAACATTTTAATTGAATTTAGGTTAGAATTGAATAAGAAAGTAAATTAGGAGTTGTAAACATGGCTAAAGAAGAAGTGATTGTAACAAGAGAAGGGTTGACCAAGTTAGAGGATGAACTAAGAGATTTAAAGACGGTCAAACGCAAAGAATTAGCAGAACGTCTTAAGTTAGCTATTAGTTACGGCGATTTGAAAGAAAATAGTGAATACCACTCAGCTAAGGATGATCAATCCTTCATGGAGACTAGAATAAAGATATTGGAAAAGATGATCACGAAAGCAACGGTTATCGATACTGTGAGTTTAGATCTCTCCGTTGTTAGCGTGGGTTCCATTGTCATTCTGAATGATATTGAATTCAAAGAGCAAATTAAGTATCAAATTGTAGGACCAGCTGAGGCGGATGTATTGGATAATAAAATATCGTATGAGAGTCCTTTAGGTAAAGAACTCTTAGGTAAAAAAGTAGGCAGTGTTATTAACGTAACGGCACCTATGGGCATTATTAAATATGAGTTGCTTGAAATAAAGGCAATGTAACTTTAAAAGGCAATGTAAAACCGTCCCTGAGGGGCGGCTTTTTTGTGTTCTACGTTTATTTAATGTTAAGTATTAAGTCGACTCAAAGCTTGCTCTAGCTTAGGAAATACACGAAGGGCATTTCCATAGAACACTTGCTCCCAATACGCTTCGGGAATTAGATTCTTCACGAAGCGAATGTAAGAATCAAGGGGAGCGAGCGGCCAATCCGTACCAAAGACCAGTCGATCGTAACGTTCAGCGAATACGAGAGCACGGCGGAAATGATCTGTATAGGTCTGCTCCTGCATCAAACGTTCTACTTTATCATCATCTCCCACAATCCAGCCGGATAAATCTGTGTATAGGTTCGGATTCTTCTCCAGCAAGGCTGCTGCATCCATGACCCACGGATCACCTAGATGACAGATCATGAAAGTGATGTCTCGATGCTGTAGGAGGGTTTCTTCCATAGCGAGTGGGTGAGAGTATTTCAGTAAGCCCTTGTCGGAATAAGTAAGCCCTCCATGAATGACGATAGGTAAGTTATAGGCTGAGGCCAGTTTATAGATGGGGTCATAAATTGGATCGCCAACATTGAAGTGATAATAACCAGCATATAATTTGATGCCTACCACATGTTCCTGTTGAAGGACGTGTTCTAATACCTCTAACTGATTACTATCTTGCAGAGTTAATGGGTTAATACCAACACATGTAAATAGATTAGAGGGTAATGGTTCTTCCGTCAGGTCAAGCATCATCGGATTTGTCGCAGCAGAATCAGGAAAGGCGCCTGCTACCGTCTCAGTTACGCCCATTCCAACTCCTGCAATAACACCGGATCGTTTGAATTCCTCCTGTAAACCAACGGCAGAATAATCGATAAATGACATCGTTCGGGCGGTGTCATGGAAGGACTCTATGTTGGAATAATGGATATGTGCATCGATGATTTTCATGGGTAAACTCCTCTCATGATTGCATTGTGAAATGAATGGTGAATAAATCGTTGTAAATCGAGTCACTGACCGTATGATTGCCTATAACGTAGAACTGCGGTTTAGTAAATTCAATTTCTTCGCTTTTAACTAGTAGCTCTTCAATAACGGTTGAGGCCATGGCATGTGTATTTACAAGCGCCTCACAGTAAGGTAATTCAGGATGTGTGACCAACGTCAGTTGTTCTGTATGTTCTGAGGATCCATAACGTATGATGCCGGTCGTCTTGATACCATATTGGACTCTACCCGCTTTATATACAAGCGGTTCACCCTGCTTGTCGTTCAGATGTACTCGGCTATTATTCAACTCATCGCCAGCTCTATAGAAGCTTGAAGTAATCACACGCAAAGGAGGTAGATACACACCGGTTAGCTGTTCGAACATGATGACTTGGCACACAACGGGAACGCCAGGCAATAACATGAAATATTGATGGATAATGAGTCCTTTGTATTTCTCATTATGGGTAATGGATATACTCATCCGAATACCCGACCATTGGTTTCCTTTATTATCAATTAACTGAGCAAAGGAAACGGTACGTGGCTCTTCCATCAGACTCAGAAAGGAGATCCCACTTAGGTTACTTGCTATGCCACCTAACCATGGATTCCACCAAGACTTCGGTCCAACTTGTGGGAAGGAGGAATCTAACCATTCTCGTCCTTGATGAGTGATCGAGAATAGAGAAGGCGCAAATGCTGAACTAGCTTGAATTCGAAGGGTCCCATTGTCTGCTGTGAATACCTCTAGGCCGTGTTGGATAGAAGTCTCTAGTTGGATATCTGTAAGCGATATAGGGAATATTATCTTTCTTTGCTGAACCTCAAAGGGTTGAGAATCGAATCTTATATCGGCTATATCTAATTTATTCTTACCCTGAATCGTGAGTGGGATCGACACAAGGGATAATTGTTGCTCACTTGTGATAGTGATACTAGCCGGGTGGATACTATTCCCATCGGATGTAACGGCGACTTCACCATCTAGAACAACCGTGGAATGCTCCTTAAGCGTCACTTGAAATTCATGGTTTACAAATGGATTACCATCGTTAAGAGAGCAAGTGAGATGCTCAGAAGTTTGCAAGTCCTTACTATTGTGATTCTGCATAGCAAAAGCACGGAAATCTCGCCAATCTGCGAAAGTTCCCACTATTATTTGTAAAGGTTCAGTTTCGATTACTTGCCCAGCCCGAAGTTTATCTAGCGGATGCTCAAGGCAGAAATACCATCCTTCTTTCCGCAATTTACGGCTTGAGGGCCAATGGATACCTACGGTTGAGAGCTCACTATATTTAAATAACCAATTCTCCATCAATAAGCTAGTATCCCAGTAATCAAGATTGGAAGCATCTACGCCTTGACGTAAATCCATGTAATCTCCATCGTAGGGCATGATACTATTCTGTAGATCGTGTATTATGCCCTCCTGCAGCACCAAATCCTCTATTCTAGCCACATCCGATATATTTTGCACACGGTAATAATGCTCGATGATGCCGTTCCCATATAATTTCGTAACCCCTATAAGAAGCACATCCTCATACCGAGGTATGACATAGTGTGCCTCCATGACCATGAGTTTTTGTTGGGAATATTGCTCCACAAGGGTGGGGCGATTCTTAACGAATGCATTCGAAAAGGGTAGACCGAGTTTAGGGAACAAGAGTGTTGTATTTATAACGTTGTTTCCCTGAGCAACAGAAGTCCGATTGGTTAATTTGTTTAAACGTACGGAGTAACCGTCATTGCAAATGATCCATTCTTTATCTGTTTCACCCCCGAACATAGCCGTATGCCCTTGAAAGAGCGCACTTAACTCTCTGTGAACAACGATTCTCTCGTTGCCAATGATAGCTAGTAGCTCAATAGAACAATGTAGGACGCCATATTCATGCAGTTGAGCCGTAATGGGTACGGTTCTGCGGCCTCTGGCCGGGATACTTATCTCGATATTACGTTGTCCGAAGGTGATCATGGGTAGCGAAGGTAGCTCGAATGAAAAGGTCGTCTCTTCGTTAAATCCATTCGCGACAGTTAGGAATAGCTCCGCTTCTTGTCCAACGTAAAATTCATGTTGTGTAGATTCTAGCGTAAATGTGACTGGATACGTAGGAGCAATACCGATCTTAAACACAGCTTTAAGACCGTTAATACTCAGTTCTGCTTCGACATGCGGATGGGTGTGCCAAGGACTCTGTTCCTCTTCAATAGGATGGACATGAAAGAGGCCTTTAATCACATCTTTGTCGATAACGGTTCGGGATTCATGAAGATTGTATTGAATCTGTTTGTTGCTTATGCCATGGACTTCAACGGTTAGAGGAGCGTTATTTTTACTAATGATGTCATAACCAATTTCGTAGTCTTTGCCAAAAGGGAGTTTATGATCGACTACAGTCGCGCTAATGAGGTAATCATCCGTCTCTATGAGTCGAAGACCACGACCTGAACGTTCATACTCCATTCTTAAATATCGTCCATCCTTATTCCACTCATATGTGAAGTAATCGAAGCCATTCTCTTTACGTCCATCGGGTTCAACGGACAGAACACGAGTACTAGCAGTGTACCAGTCAATGTCTTCAAAATAAGCACGAACAGCCTCTGTTTGCAGAACGGAAGGGATGAAATTCATAAGATGCGTCATGTCATCGCGCTTCTCCCAGAAGAAGCCGCATTTCTTATATGTCGGAACCGCCTTTGTATTGCCGGGCCACGTATGAAGATCGAGTCTATTCCAACCTAAATGCATCGTCTCCTGTAGTGCGCGAAGAACGAGCGTTTTCCCCACCTTACGCCCATGGTAATCGGGTCGAACGTTTAATAATGGAATATACAGAGCACCCTCATCGTCTTTATAGTGGGAGAAGCTACAATAACCAATGACCACATTGCCTGCTAAGGCTAGAAAAACATGAAGGTGGGAACTATGTTCATGCTCGGCGATGATGAGTTGTTCTGTGCGGACAGAATCATCTCCTCCCCAGCTTTCCCGGCTACGATTCCACATATCAGCTACGGAGGCTGCATACTTTGGTTCATACTCAACAATGGTAACATGATCCGTGTAAGGTAGTGTCATTTCAGTCCTCCTAATATTTGATAATTTAATTCTAACTGAATATTAGGCCAAAAAGAAGGCGAAACCTAGGACTTATCTCATGATACGAGCGGAAAGTTTAATTATAATTATTTAATGCTGAGAGAAATGATCGATTGTATTTCTTTTAAATAGATGGTGTCTTTACTTATTTAAAGGTTAAAATAGCACTAATGATTCTTTATATATTGTGGAGGTTAACATGTCGATCATGCTCGTTGTATTTCAAGGACCAAGTGCCTCAGGGAAAAGTACACTGCAAGCACTACTAGACTTACCTAAAGTAGTCACATGGACATCACGCAAGCCTAGAGAAGGAGAAAAGGAAGGCGTAGACTATCATTTTGTAACTAAGGAAATGATGTGCGAAATGTTTGAAAAAGGAAACATGTTGGAAATGACGGAGTACCAAGGGAATTATTATGGGACGTCCATGTTATCCATTAACCAAATCATGAATGGAACGCAAAGATATTCAATTGTTATGGATGCTAAAGGTGTAAAATTGCTTAAAGAGCGATTCCTCAATAAGGTTCTAGCTATAGGGGTTACTGCTGATAAAGAGCAATGTAAATTACGCTTGTTGTCCAGAAATGCTGACGAGAAGGACATTAGACATCGACTTGCAAGTTTTGAAGAGGAAATTAGCGCGCTTTCTCAGTGTGACATCGTGATATACAACTCAGAGGATAACAGGGAAGAGGCTGAAAGAATGATAAGTTATCTTAAGCGAGGGTTGGTGGAGAACAGTGAGTTTTTATAATCATCTTCTCTAATTTCATTAAAATTCTAAGTGTTTGGGCATTCCCCTCAAAGCCTATTCGCTCCGTTGTTGTACTCTTTAAAATATTTCATAACCCCTAATAGAGACCTAAATGTGAGATTTAAGCCCTTATGGGGGATGATGAGAGAGGAAGAGGGGACTATTCCCGCGATTATGCACGAGTGCTATAGTCAGCATCCTTTCGGAGACTACAAGGTAAAATGCAACTTCTTAGAATAGATAACAATATCATGGACAAGTTATAATGGCCTATAGGTGGATTCCCCAAATCATGTGCGAGATAACACGCTTCAACAACAAATGTGGTATCAAGCATAAGATACATAGCCAATCCTCTAGCAATTTGTGCAACTTCCATACTATGAGTTAATAGATTGCAAAAAATGGTAAATTAAGAAACGATGGAGTACGTTTAAGACGGCATTGCTATGTTGGACAAGTTAAATTTCCGTTTGCACTAGCACGCTCCGTGTGGAGCAGGGGAAAAGCTGGAGATCGCATCAAAGGCTTACCTATTGCTACCGGTAGGTCATAATAAAAAGCAGCGGCAGGTCTAAGACATTACATCCTAGTTCGCCGCTGTTTCATTTATTGGATTAGTATTAGATTAAGCTTATGAAGTCTTATAAAGGGCTATCGTTCTTGCAGCTACAAAAGGTATGTGTCCAAGAACAAGAATTGTAGTAAGTGATTGGCAGACAAACTTATAAACTATGTATGTATATTGATATAGCTATAAGGTGTATGACACTAATGTTGGAAGACAAGAACTTGATCCGATTCCTGATCTAAGGTAAGAACATTGTCCGCTTGCCTATGGTGGCTTATTAGTACAGACTTAATTTTCCGTTATTTTTTCAAAATCATAGTTACCACTGAAAAGATTGTCGTCGTGGAATGCGATGATTAGGACATCATAATGCTCGCTCGTTAAAATCTCTTTCAAGCTAAATTCCGAATAATAACGATTATCGTAAACGGTTAGTTTGTTAAAGTTTTGAGCTAAATACGGTGTAATGGGATTCATGAAGGAATCTTTAAGCAATAGGACGTTTAATGTATTATTCGCTTTTATATTTTCATAGGTGATTTTCCGTCTATCGCCGCCATATATGGTGCCATAAGTATAAGTGCTTCGCCCTTTTTTGTAACCATAGAAATCGTTGAATTTTTTGATCATTTGTGATCCATCCTTGTCAATAACTTCGAATTTTTCGAATGTGAATGGTATTTTTGGTTCGTAAATAATTGTTCTATCTGCTTTTTTTGGATTTACAGCATAATTGATTTGAATGTTATAACTACCTTGGAAGACACCCGTTGTTAAATTAGACACATTGATCTCACTTAATGACATAGGCTCGCCTTTGAATTTGGTCGACTTTGTTGATATTTGATTAATCATTTCCTGATAAGCTGTAAAGGCGCCTTTGATATTCCAATGATGGTCGGTTTCTAAGTAAAGGTCTTCCAGCTCCGCTTTGGTAAAGGTATCGAACTTATTTCCGATATTAACGACTTTCATATCTTTATCGAGCTTAGATAAGAAATATGTTTTCGATTCGGCATAAGCGTCGGTTGCCAAATATTCCGGATACAAATGCATCAATGCCTTCGTTCTCGATGGATTAAATACGAAAAACGTTTCTGTTTGTTGATCTTCGGCAAATTTAACCGTTTCGTTTAATGTGGCGGTCGACGCGTCGATTCTATTTGTATGAACGACTTTGTTGGTAACCGGCAGCATCCATTTATTATTTGTTATCACAATTTTGGACACAATACGTGAATCTTTTACTTCCGTTCCGTCTTCGGGTTTCAGTGGTTCTTTAGCGTAAAACATATTTTCGAACAGCATAGAGTTAAATATCTTAGAGTTTTGCTGATTATGATAAATCCGAACCATTTGGTCACGAAACACGAGTTGATCATTTAAATACTGATTCATATCTTCGAAGAAACTACGTGATACAACGGCACTGGCGCTGATAGTTGGAAACTTGCTTAAAGTTCTATTTTCAGTAGTAGAGATTTCCTTATCCGGCAGAATGATGCTAGTAATTGCGAACATGAATATAATGGCTGAAAAGACGACTATATAAATGATTGAAATAGGTTTATTCACTTCGTTACTCCTTTTGAAAGATTAGAATCTAAAATACAAGAAAGGGTTATAGGTTGAATTAATAAGATACAAGATAACTTCGGCGAATAGGAAGAAGTAGAACAGTAATGCAATAGCAGTTTTTACATTTGTTATCGATTTACTGAGCTGCAGCTTTTGAAGCTTCGGAAATACTGGCATGGCAACAAGGATAGCAATGGTAAATTGGAACCAATTCAAAGATAACAACGAGAGTGCAAGGGAATCGAATATTTGGCTCCCACTCGAGTAGAACATGGTAGAAATGAAATCAGTAGCGTAAGTAAAGTTGTCAGCGCGGAAGAACACCCAGCCAATCATGACAAGCAGCAACACAACAACATGGTTTAACGGATACATCTTGGAAAGGGTCTTTTCAAGTCCAGCTTTTTCTAAAGCGATAAGGACCCCGTAGTATAAACCCCATGCAATGAATGTCCAACTGGCTCCGTGCCAGAATCCCGTTAATGCCCACACAATAAATAAATTGCGATAGATCTTCCATGGTGTAACTCTGCTTCCGCCAAGCGGTATATATACATAATCTCGGAACCAGCTACCAAGGGAGATATGCCAACGTCTCCAGAATTCAGAAATGCTCTTTGAAATATAGGGATAATTAAAATTCTCTGCAAATTCGAAGCCAAACATTTTAGCTAAACCGATCGCCATATCACTGTAACCTGAGAAATCATAATAGATTTGTAGCGTATATGCGATAATTCCAATCCAAGCGCTTCCGGTTGAAAGATCCGTTATAGAAGTAGCGAACACAGTGTCTGCAACGGAGCCGAGGGGGTTGGCTAATAGCATTTTTTTTGATAAACCTAGAATAAAACGTTTGATGCCCTCAGCAAATTGGATAGAAGAAAATATGCGTTTACTGAGTTGTTCGGCGACAGCATTGTATCGAATAATGGGACCTGCTACTAACTGCGGGAAGAATGTAATGTAAAGCGCCAAGCTAAAGAGATTTCGTTGCGCTTTTTCTTTTTTTCTATAGACATCAATTAAATAACTGAGCGCGTGGAACGTGTAAAAGGAAATTCCTATGGGTAATGGTATAGGCTCCAAATGAAGATTCGTTTGTAGTGCAGCATTCATTACATCAATAAAGAAATTAGCATATTTAAAGAAGCCCAGAAGGGTGATATTAACAACGATTGCCGACGTTAATAGCAAGACCCTCTTTTTTTCGTTATTTTCCTTCTTATCGATCCAAATCCCATAACCATAGTTCATGATAATGGATAATATCATTAGAATTACATACCTCGGTTCACCCCAGGCATAGAAGACTAAACTGAAAATCAATAGAATAGTATTTTTCCAATTGAACGGAACAGAGAAATAGAGTGTAAGAACAAGTGGTAAAAAGAATAATATAAATATGACTGAACTGAAGACCAAAATTAACTTCCTCCTTATGTTTGGTTTTGTTGAATCAAATAATGATATGACACGGCGGTAAGAAAGACATTATCAGGCTTCCCCGTGCCAAATTGGTGGTTCAAATGTATGATTAATGTGCTGTGTAACATTATGCGCACACTCGCTTTAAATTGTATTTCTTTACGAGGCGACAGATCTTCATATTAATTATCCTAGGTCGTAAATATGACCAAAACGTGCACCTCGCTTTTATCACAATTTTCATTATAAATGCAAAATACCCAAAAAGATGTAATCAATCTTTCTAAGTGTTCATCTTTCGGGTCACAGGTCACATACAAGGATGTTCTTTCTTTAATCTTACCGTTATAACTGGATTCAAAGAAAGGCATTTCAGTAGCAGGGAAGTGGAGTCAGAAGCACACATTTTATAATGTATCGAAGGAGCGTTATAAAATTGAGGCAAAAATAGTGAACCCAAACGCAGACACGGTATGATGTGGCCTCCTCCTCGGGTCTAATTGGCATGTAAATGCAAGGTGCCATGGCAATATTTTCTGTTAATCTCAAGCGAATCATTACACTCATAAGAGAATCAAAGTGAATAAAATAAAAAGAAAGGCAATATTGCGTTCGAGTATGAACGGAATATCACCTTTTTGATTTAAAACATGTCTTCAACAAATTAAAAACGTAGTTTTTCAGTGGCCTCTGTTTTAAGAGGTGACTCTTTTACATTATTTACTGGGAGACAGGTGGAAACCATATATGCCTCAGATCAACCCAGCCCTGACTATTAAAAGACACACCCCGAACAGATGGGAGATAGGCGGTCTGAACAGGTTTTTCATAAAGGATGTGTAATTGATGTTCCTGAATAAGACGTGCTTCAATCTGATCAAACCATTGTGAACGTGCTTGAGAATCAGATTCCCGAGTTATACTGTGAAGTAACGTATCGATATCTACGCGGGTATGGGGTTCAACGTGTTCAGACATGGTTACATAGAGATCAAATAAGCGAAGTTGCTCATCTTGATCACGGAATAGGGAGAAGACAATCAGATCTGATTCTAAGCGAATGGACCCCTTGAACTCTTCAACGGAAGCTGACACGACAACACACTCATAACCATATGGAGCCAATGTTCTAGCTATGAAGTCAGCATCCTGTCTATATTGTGGAATGGTCGCAATCTGGAGAGAGCAATGGTGCTTGCTGGACTCTCTGTGACTCGAGGAATCGGTATCATTTAAGGAGGTTTCTTTCCCACGTAAACAGGATAAAATATGAGCTCTAACAACTGGATCATTTAAGGGTCCGGTTTTTTTGGTGTTGCAGGTTACAAATTTTCTAACAGAAGCCTCGGAATGAATCTGGCTCCAGGATGCACCCTCAGCTAATGAGGGATTATGAATAATATGAAAGGGAGATAACATGTCAGACATGTGTGAAGAGTTAGGCTTGTTGTCGATGGAGTCAGCAGGTATTTCCCACGGGACAGAAACAATCTCCACGCGATCTAGGTGTGCCCTTCCTTGAAAATAATGAGTAAACACCTCTAACACACACATACTCTCATTCATTTCCGTAACTTTGAACGGTCCAGTGCCTATCGGTTTGGTGCCGAAGCTAGCTTCCCCTAGTTGATCTAACGCTCTCGGAACAATTGCAGCCCGACTAGTACATAAGAAGGATAGGAATAGCTCGTTAGGTTCTTTTAGCTCGATACTTACCGTTGTAGGATTAATAGCTCGAACAGATTTAATTTGTTTAAAAATAAAGCTATACAACGTTCTTTGAGAGGTCTCGATTAATCGCTCAAATGTAAACACAACATCTTGGGCCGTCAGTAGCGTGCCATTATGGAATAACACTTCTTTGCGTAGATAGAAGGTCCACAGTGTACGACTTGGGTCGATATCCCAAGCGTGAGCGAGATTGGGAAGAATCTCATTGCTGTTATTCGCTCTTCTAGTAAGACCGTCAAAGACATGACTGGATACAAACGTCTCAGCCAACAAATTCATATATATAGGGTCAAGGGTGTGAAGTCGCTCACGAATCGGCAATCGAAGGGTATCAATTTGTTTGTTACTTCTAATCTCAGAATGGTGACCAAAGTAGGTGAGTAGCCATTCTTGTAGTCGATCCTGCATCTTAGATGATCTGGCATGGACTCTGATCTGATCAATCGCCTGTTTAATATCTTGCCGACTGATCGCTTGCACCATCGATTGGGCAGCAATCTCCTCTGGTTGTATCAGGAATTGTAGCGTTGAGCGGCGCCCACGTCCACGCTTTGGCTCCCAACGAATCCATTGGTGTTCTACCATGTTACCTATGATTATCGAAGCATTTCGATGCGTGCAATTGAAGGCTAGAGCTAACTCATCCAATGTAATCTGGACTTCCTGTGAGGTACCATAATGCGAATAAAGACGTAGAAATTGATTATGTAGCTTCATAGAAACGATCCACCTCTAAAATAGGAAATTTTATATTATTTATTTCTCTTTATCTTCTTATTTTATCATCTAGAATAGGGTTTAGAAAGTAAGATATGGAGGGATTACCTATGGCTAATAAGAAAACATCGAGAATAGACAGACCTCTTGTTGCCCTGATTGGCGCGTTCATCATAGCTATTGCTCATCAGTATTTGTTCTATGGGAATGCACTGGGTGTGTCGTATCCTATCTTTATAGGACTTTTCTATGTGTATGTGTTCTATCATGCGAAGGATCAAGTGAAGCCAGCAACATGGTTTGGATGGTTACTGTTCGGAGCTATTATGCTTCTCTCATTAACCTATGGCCTATTTCAGAACCCCTTTTTTCATAGGCTGAATTTTATTACCATACCTTTGCTAATCTTTGTACATATGGCATATATGTTGAGTAACGAGAGGCCTTCTTGGTATAAGCCGCAGATCATAAGAGTCGCATTGGATCATCTGATCGTTCAAAGTTTGCGACATGTTCCAACCGCATTTCGAACGGTGAAGACTACAGCATTTGGTACGATGGAGGAACGTCGCAAAGCAGTCGTAAGAAAAGTTCTTATCGGACTTGCGATTGCCATGCCATTATTGATGGTTGTCATTGCCCTGCTGTCTTCCGCAGACGGAGTATTCGACCATATCTTGTCGGAAATTCCCGATCTACTAGGTAACTTATCGATTGGTGATGGTATCTTTCGGTTTATATGGGTGTGTATTGTTTGTGTATTACTATTTGGATATCTATGGGGTTTTATTGACTCCAAGAAGTACGAGTGGGGGCAACATGAACCATTGGATTGCAAGATCGATCGGGCAACAGTTACTGGGGAACATCGTACAACAGAACCATTCAAGATTGTGTTAGATCCAATCATTACAGCTACGGTGTTAGTAGCTATCAATATGGTGTATGTCCTTTTTGTCATCGTACAGTTCACTTACTTGTTTGGTGCAGGAGAAGGGACATTACCAGAGGGGGCCTCTTACGCAGAATATGCAAGAAGTGGATTCCTTGAGCTCATCGTCGTTACGGCCATTAATTTGGTTCTAGTGATGGGTACGCTTATGTTTAGTGTGAAGCAACGAGGGTTCTTACAGCAGGTGAATAATGTGATGCTGTATATATTGGTGGTGTGTTCTTGTGTCATGCTATATTCGGCCTATATGCGCTTAGTTCTGTATGAGGAAGCATATGGCTATACGTATATTCGTTTTCTCGTTCATGCGTTTATGATTTTTCTAGGGGTATTGTTGATCATTGCGGGACTTAGAATCCACTTTGTAAGTATTCCTCTCGCGAAGTTATATATCGTATTAGGTCTAGTGTCGTATGTGATCATGAACTATGTGGATATGGATATCATGATTGCTAAGAAGAACATAGAACGGTATAAAGAAAGTGGTATTGTAGATGAATTCTATTTGACTAGTTTATCTACGGATGCCATTCCTACACTCATTCAGTTTAGTCTCAAGGAACAATCTATGATGGACGCGCAGTTGGAAGAACGACGGAGGGACCTGTCCACAAGAGATCAGGATTGGCCGTCATTCAATCTATCTGATTATCGAGCGGAGAGAGCGTTGAAGGATTATTTCTCGGGAGAGAACTAGACTTAATGGAAAGAGTTTATCAAAAGGTTATTATTCAATCTGTGTAACTAAGTTCTTTCGCTTACGTTTAAGTTACTGTGTGCTTCTTAATTAATGTACGGGAATATAAAAAGGTTATTGAATGGAGGATGTATGAGAATAAAAGAGACGATTGTTATTACCTTTGTGACGGTACTTTCTTTTTCCTCAGTACTGGTGGGGTGTTCTGAGAATAATTTAATTGTACATGATGCGGTTACAATGCCAACGGTAGCTCCTGTCATTCAAGTGAAGACTACCACAATTCCAGAAGAGGAAAAGGAGGGATTTGTGTATATAGATCAACTGCCGAATGAGAGATTGAAGGCATATGAACTATTTGTGAGTGACAAAAATATTCATCATTTAGAAGGATTCACTCCAGAAGAGATTCTATTAATCTACCTTCATTTAGCCAGTATGGGTGATGTAGAAAGTATTTATGCACTCACTTATGATAATGGGAAGTTACCGGATGCAGATACCTTTAGACAAGAATATAATGAAAATTTAATGAGTTCGGAGCTAGAGGTTGCTTTAGATTATAGATATTATGATTCCATCGAAGCGCAGGAGGGAATGGTTAAGGAGAACGAGATAGCCATGGGCGTTACGGCAAGTATAGGTAGTTTTACGGCAACCACAGTATATGGATTGAAAAAAGAAAATAATGTTTGGAAGATGGATTTATACCACTTAATTGAACACTTCAAGAGTAAAACAAAGAAGTCCTGATGTATTCTGATGTATGTTTTTCTAATGATAGAGAAAAGCACATTATAGAATAAAGCCTTTTAAAGTGTCTATTCTATAGGGCATATTTACTCATCCGAAGGATGTGCGGTAATGATGGATTTAGCGAAGGTGATTTGTTTTGTGGTATCGACAGGTGTGTTCGTCAAAGAATAGAATAAGCTCCCTCCTGTAACCTGACGGTTCCATACAAGGAGATTATCCTCCTTCTTGTCCGGATCTATATAATTGTATACTTTTGTTCCAGCGGCATCATGAACTTGCGTGAAGACGGGCTGCTATCTAAGAACTTCACGGTAGATTGGTCGCTTCCACTAATGGTTAGTAGATAAATCATGTCATTATCTTTATATGTAAACTTCACGAAACTTGATTTGTCTGTGGTCTCCTAATTTGGTAAGCGTAGGGTGGCTCATTACACCAAGAAGATGGGGTAAAAGTGCTTGCGTGGTCGCGTAAGTAGAACCCCGATGTTTAACAGTATTGATCGCTTCTTGCCCGAATATTACAGTGGCAGCTTCTGATCATATTCAAACAATGGTGATAGGCAATTTTATAGATCCATCATGCGGTAACCTTTCAAGGAGACTTCTTGTATTCCTATGTAACAATTCTGAAATAGTAAATGTGACATTGTAGCAAAGGTTTAACTAAATAAATGAATATGAATGCATTTATATAAATTAAATACCACTCTAAATTAGAGTGGTATTTTGTTAACCCTAGGCAGGCTATGCCTTTATTTCATTGGTTTATTTAAAAAGCCCCTCTGATTTCGTTTTAATATAAAGATATGGACTAAACATGCCGAAATAGAAAATATACACTATGAATTTTTACACACAGGGGGAATAAAATGACAACAGAACAAATAAGTGAATTGTATTTTTACAGAAGCAAGACAGTTGTCATCTTTTTCTGGATTTTTGCTCTGGTACCTGGCCTGTACTCTGCACTTGATGGTGACTTGACAGTACTGAAGAATACGGGTATTCCAATGGTTATCCTAGGTGCAATAATTACGGTACTTTCGAGAATAAAGCGGTTCGCATTGTTGACGCCATATATTATTGTTGGGATTTTTGTCGTGTTCTATGCCATGCTGTCTGTGATCGATGAAGCAGATGCTACCTTGCCTGTCATGCTAGTTACTCTTACCGCACTATATCCTACATTTCGTCCGGTAGCCATCACAGCGTCACTTTTGTTTATTGAGAAGGTGGCCTTTGGTAAGGGAGAGCCGTTACTACCCAGTCAATTTCTTTCTAGCGGATTGTTCGGATATATAGTAATCGGAGCCGTAATTATTACATTAGTTCGTATTAATGAAAAGGTATTAGCTAATGTAGTGAAGCATAGTGAGGATGCACAGGTTGCCCATAAGAAGTCCGAAGAACTACTGGGACAAGTTCGCGGAGCACTTCAGAGTCTAAGTGCGTTTTATGCACAGCTTCAGGACAAGGTGTTGACTACGCAGAAGATGACCCATGAAGTGAGTCTTGGATTTAATGAAGTAGCGCGAGGGATTGAATCTCAGGCTACGAGTGTGTCCGATATTAACGAGATGATGCAGAAGTCAAATGAGGGTATTCAAGAGGTTGCAGAGAATTCACAAAAGATGCGTGCCGTATCTTCAGATACGCAATTGGTAGCTATACAAGGAAATGAGCAGTTAAATGAGCTTACTCAGCGTATTGATCATGCGAATGTTATTGTTGGAACAATCGTGGAGGATATGCTTATGTTAAATCATCAGAATGAGGAAATTAGCACAATTCTGGTGACGATTCAGGAAATGGCGACTCAGACCAACCTGTTGGCGTTAAACGCTGCGATTGAAGCAGCACGCGCGGGTGAGCATGGTAGGGGATTTGCTGTCGTTTCTTCTGAGGTACGCAAGCTTGCGGAGAATTCCTCGCAATCTGCGGTTAAGATTACAACCATTCTTAGCAGTATCAGAGATCGTACGGAGCAATTAACTGCTCAGGTATCCAAAGGGAAACGGGCGTTGGATGAAAGTATTGCATCTGCCCAACAATCAGAGATTATTTTCCAACAAATTTCCGGGAATGCGAATCAAGTGCTTGCTCAAGCGGAAGAAGTAGAGGGTAAGACAACTGAACTAGGACGCTCATCTGACAATATTGTTATGGAGGTTGCTTCCATTTCAGGTGTAACAGAGGAATCGAGCGCAGCCACAGAGCAAATTCTCGCAGGCATTGAGGAGCAAAGTACAATGGTTAATCAAATTGTAAATAGCTTCGCAGAATTGGAGATGCTTATTGCTGATTTGAACCGGTTAACGGAACAAGAATAACAAGACATGAAGTGTTAAAAAGGTGATCTACTGAAGCAAGATGGAAAAGTTCTATATAATATGAGCATAAAAGGTAGGCCAAGAAATAGTTAAAGCTATTCTTGACCTACCTTTTATATTATGAATCCTTAAAGTTTCCAATCCGACACGTATTCCCGTGTTAGCCCATCAACCATAACGCTAACCTTCATGGAGTATACGGTGCTATTGACTGACTCAGACAAACATAGTTGATGCATCTCCTGCCCACGCACAGATACAATATTAGTAAGTGTGGCCTGATCTAGAAGTGAACCACCGTTATCATACAACTTAACAGCCATGACATAGGGGTGACTGCACATGGGGTCCTTGTTAATTACGCCGATCTGTGCGAGAAGTGGCTTATCAGGAAGAAGGTTGCCCCTACGTAACGACGGTCGTACGCTAAGAGCATCTTCTGAGATTATTACTAGTTCTATCTCCATAGGAGAGGGGGTAGCTCCCTCCATGATGAAGAATTCCAGGATATGTTCGCCAGATGCTAAGGCCATCCTTTGAGGTGAGTAGGTATCCTTATTCTCGCTCTTAGCTGCACTCTCTAGATCCGCAAGAATCAAAGAGCCAGGCAGTTCGATTCCATCGCACTTTATACACATCACAGCATTAGTACCTGCATCAGTCAGTGCTGTAGACCTCAATTCATATATTCCACTATGTTCAACGAATACTTCTACACGTTGTTGAGAATCGACCGATCCCGTTAGTGTCATAACACCGGGCACGGATACAGGATCGAATGAATGGTCCAACCATACGGATGATGATACAGGGGACTTCCCGCCATAGTAGCTTTCAGGAGGACCAAGATAACTAGGTGCTAGATCACCATGATCTACAACGATCTTTTGTAGAATAGTGATAGGATCAACCATCCACACGGTTAGTGTATGATAGCCGCGTTCGAGCCTCGGATGTACACTCATGGCAGTACGTACATTGGTAATGACGCCTTCTTCCCACTCTCTCTCATGGAATGATCCATCCGGCATCCGCACAATAGCGTCACATACCTGGACAGGTTCATCATCGAAGGAGACACCTATGCGTAGCCCCATCCCAGGAACGAAGTCATTGGATGGCGCAAGGAATAGAGTCACTGTTACTTCCCCAGGTTGAACCACATAGACTTGATATTCCAGACGTGGAGAGTTCTCTGGCTCCGGTGGATTGCAGCAGGGCGTGGTGACAGGGAAGATTCCCATGGAGGACAGGGTGCGTCCGTAACCCTCAATAGTATGCCATTCCACGCCATTTGCAGGTTGCATCCGAGTATAGTTCTTAGCTTCAATAGAAATATAACCATTGGTCTCGATATGCCCGACAAGTGTCTCACGCTGGGGTTGCAAGGGATGGAAGATGCTCACTTGGATATCGACTTTAGCGCTATTTGCGCCCATAACAACAATGGATGAAGTTATGTTCTCTCCTATAGGGACTGCTTCCCAATCGATATCGACCCAGATCCGCTTCTGCTTAACAATCGTTCCTTCGCAAGAAGATACTTTAATCCAAGGGACATCTACGTGGATGGCGTACTCGAAGGGAGATGAACGTTTATTGAAGATCTCGAAATAGCGTTTCTCCTGCGTGAACACGTCGAATTCAGGCAGCTGGCATAGGGTTGCTTTATCAGGCCATACGTTGGTTGAACCTTCTATAGCAATACCCATCTCAGAACCTTCCTGCGCGGTAACATGACCCACCTCAGGCAAGATGTTATGAGGTGGTTGATTCCAATACGTATATCCGATATGCGTCTGGTCCATCATATGATCCCATTTGCCTAACGATAGCCGTTTGTTATAGTCAAATGTGAGCTCGGCATCGGCAACGAATAGAAGTTCAGCTGCGCGTGCCTCTACATTAGCCATCGTCCGACCCTGCTCTGCATACAGCTGGCTTGTCATAGCGCGAATGTGCAGCTCAAGTACTTGTGCGGATGCCTTCACAGGGTATAACACCAATTGAAAGAATGCATCCTTGAGCTGTTCAGGGAGTTGTTTAAATAACTGTTCTGCTCGGATGGTAATGTCACGAAACTCTGCAATGATACTATCCGCTTCTTTATAATCCGTAAGGCTGTAGCCTTGGACGGCATTGATTAACTCAGGCTTAAGACGTCCATTGTAATGGGTGTAACGCTCTATCATATCCGTTATTTCCTCAGCATGTTCAGTTCCAAACTGACGAACTACCCATTGGAGTGTGTACGCATGAAAGTGATCCTTCGTGCAACGATCTATATTCCATGCCATACGAAGGAAATACTCCATGGGGAACTCCATAGGTTTCAGATCCCCAACATTCAGAATCCAGATCCGGTCTGCTCCATAGGCATAGGCCTTATGCATTTGTTCCCATATTTTCTGAATAGGTACGGTGTTAAGCCACTTGTATGAGCGGGGGCCACCAACGTAATCTAGATGATAGTAGATTCCGGCTCCCCCAGAGCGGGTTCTCTCTTCTTCTGTGGGTACTCGGCGTAAGTTACCGTGATTGTCATCCGACCATAGCAACGTGATATCGTCGGGTACTCTCATTCCATGCTCGTAATAGTCTTGAACCTCTTTATACAGCGCCCATAATTGTGGGACGTGTGTAACATCGGTAGCCATTGCTTCCGTGATAATCTTCCGTTGGTCTTCAACGATATGCTGAAGAAGGTCGATCTTCTCCTCGAACGATAAATGTCCCCCCATGGCTTCATCACCATCTCCACGCATACCAAGTGTGACAATGGTCTCGTATTCCCGACTACGAGATATACCTTCCTCCCAGAAACGATACAGCACTTCATCATTGATTGAATAATCCCAAGGACCTTGTTTGTGCTTCTTCCAATCTCCGTGTGGACGAAGCATGGGCTCATGGTGAGAAGTTCCAATAACAATTCCATAATCATCAGCGACTATAGGGTTAAATG
Organism: Paenibacillus sp. Y568; assembly: GCF_059445545.1. NCBI lineage: Bacteria > Bacillati > Bacillota > Bacilli > Caryophanales > Paenibacillaceae > Paenibacillus > Paenibacillus sp. Y568. The sequence goes on along the minus strand of NZ_JCAIUM010000005.1, from coordinate 45,184 downwards.
GATCATCCTCATGAAAAGTGTTATCCCACATGGCAGGCCATAGATAATTTGCCTTAAGACGGAGAAGAAGCTCGAATATACTCTCGTAAAAGTGATGATTCAGTTCTTGATAATTAGAGCGTGCCCAAGCCATAAGTGATGGACCTTCATCGTTTAGAAAGATCCCGCGATACTTAACGGATGGCTCTCCTTGTTTATAGGTACCTGGTGTGACATAGAGGTTGGCATGTTGATTAGGAGGAACATCTGCCCACCAGTGCCAAGGAGAGACACCGATGTTCTCCGAGATGTCATAGATTCCGAAGATCGTTCCTCGTTTGTCACTTCCAGCAACGATAAGGGCCTGTTCTATATCTGTGCCGGGCAGTGGGTTAGCTACAGTCTGTATAACAAAGGATTCCCATTTCCCAGTAATGCCACTTGTATCGATCTTCCCTTCTGACATGAGTTGATCAATGAGGGGACTTTCCCCAATAGTACCGATCAGAATGACATGTCCAGAAAGGGATGAGAGATCATTCTTTAGCAAGGGTGTGTCTCCCGTGACACGTTCTATATCTCGACATAGGTCTTCTGCTGCGCGGACGATTCCCGATTTCTCATTCAAGGAGACGCAAAGAGAAGCAACTCTCCCTTGATGAACCATTTGAAAATCACCGCTCTTCATCGTGGAACAAATATACGTATTATCGAGCATGAGGCATCCCTCTTTTCATGTGTAAATGGTAGGTTGTAATCTTCTATCTGATTATGCTATCACAGCTAATTGATGCGGGGTACCATACAAACTATAGGGAATACTTTGAAAAGCTAGAATAGATATCAATATATTTAGATTGACATAATCTGTGAGTGAAGGAACAATAAAAGGGTATTGTAAGGGTTTTCTCATAGGGTAAAGAGCACCATGAAAAGGAAGGGAGAGCTAACTGTGTATAAGGTGATTTTAGTAGATGATGAGATTTATACTCGTAAAGGGTTGATTAAATTAATCGACTGGGAGGCTTGTGGTTATCAGATTGTACAGGAAGCCGATAATGGCGAGGATGCATTGGAATTAATTAAGAACATTCAACCAGACCTAGTCATTACCGACATTCGTATGCCAGTACTCGATGGACTTGAGTTAATTAAGAGCATCTCTACGGAAAGTGACATTTGCCCAGCCTTTATTATTATCAGTGGATATGATGATTTCAGTTACGCTCAGAAAGCCGTACGATACGGAGTACATGACTTCATTCTTAAACCAATTGATGAGATTGAATTAACAGAGACGCTTCTTACTTTAAAAGATAAGCTCGAACGCGATCGAGAAGACCGTAGTTTGCAGGAGAATTTACTGAGTGGAGCCATGATAGAGAAGCTTATTCTAGACAATCCCGACAATGTATTCATATCCGAGTGGGAAGAGCGGTTAATGCTAAGCGATAGGGATGGCCTTTATTATATGTTTGCTGAGCTGAATGATATTCATCTCTGGAAAGAATCTAGCACAGTACCTAACCTCTCTAGGTTCAAAGAGATTTTGCAGCAAACCCTTCAGAAGATGACGGGGGGCAGCCAACCCTTTTATCTGCATGAACATCGTAATCGTATCGGATTTATCGTGCCAGACAGTGTTCTTTTCCAGTCTTCTCAAGGACAGATTCAACGATTTGCAGAATCACTCTTGGAGATGCTGGTGAGCCAATATGATTGCCGAATCTTCCTATATGCAGGGTGTAAGGTAGGGCGGTTAGCAGATATAAGAGAATCGTATAAATGTGCTAAGGAAGCACTCCAATATAAATATGTACATGATGATAAGAGCATTGTGATTTATGACGGGGATACCATGCAGGCTCTTCAATATATAAGTTTGGATGAGAGACTGTATTCACAATTAATTGAACAGATCGAAGAGTCAGCGTTTGAAGAACTAACGTTAACGATTGATGAGATCTTTCGTCATTTCTGCGAGAAGGCCTATGCACCAGAGGCTGTGAAAATGAATATTCATCAGTGTGTCACTGGCGTTGTGAGGATTATTCATGAGATGAATGGTGAAGAACGAGGAGTTAACACACTAGCGATGCTTCTGGATTGGCATGACCTGAACTTGTCACTAAGCGAGTTGAAACGCATATTCACAAGGTTTGCTACGGAGAGTGGATGCTATATTGCGAGTCTCCGTAAAGATCAGCAGAGTGGTGATATTCAGAAGATTCGATCCTATATCGAAGCGCATTATCAGGAGAATATTAGCTTAAAGATGATTGCGTCCCAATTTTATATCAATCCGGTATACCTAGGTCAACTTTTTAAAAAAACATATGGTGTGTACTTCAATGATTTCCTGCAACATTTACGAATTAACGAAGCGAAGAAATTGCTACGCCAGACCGATCTACGCATTTACGAGGTTGCAGAGCGCGTAGGATTTGGTAACAGTGATTATTTCGTGACTAAATTCGAGAAGATTGAAAGTCTAACACCAAGTGAGTATCGCCATAGTCTAAACAAGGGGGATAGTCCGAGAGGACGGTCAAATGAAGCCTAGTCTGAATAACGTCCGACTAAGGGACAAAATGTTGGGGTTGTATTTCCTATGCGTCTTTGTCCCCATTCTAGTGACTAATGCTATTTTTTATTACGTGACGACGAGTAATGTGAAGCAGCAATTGATTCTAGATATTAACCGCGCGATTGAACAAGTGAAGAATGAGTTTTTCCAAGAAGTTGAAGGGGCAATGGAGATTTCAACGGTATTATATACCGATTCCCTTTTGAACGAGATTGTTGATACGGATTATACCCATCCTGCTGAATACATAGGGGCTTATGATTCATATCTTCGTCGTATACTCAATGCCAATACACCTGTTTATAATGCAGTGGAAGAGGTCACAATCTACGTGGATAATCCGACCCTACTATATTCTGGGGGTATTAGTGATATCAATGAGAGTGTTAAAGAAAAAGAATGGTACGAGCGAATTAAGGAGAATCGAGTGGCTAAACCATTACTCATTCGATCGGAGAAAAGTGGGTCACTCCATACGTTTAGCATCGTCCGACGGATGGATTCCTTTTACTCACAGAATAATTACAACAAAATACTTAAGATCGATATGAAGATGTTTTCTATTAAACAAATATTTAATAATCTCAACCTCCAAGGTAACGTCTACTTGCTGAATAATAAAAGAGAGGTTGAGTATACAACGGATGTGAATGTGGATGCACAGAAGGGTCCTGTACCCTTCGATACTTTGACGATGGCTAAGGATACGATTGAGTTCAACACAGAATATAAGACGACAAATGATCTGAATGGATGGAGTATTATCGCTACCCTTTCAAAGGAGGAAGTATTTAAGGAAGTACGTCAATCTCGGAATTTCGTCATCATCATTACATGTATGAACATCTTATTGCCTACTTTAATTATTATATGGGTCACTCGTTCGTTGAACGTACGTATTATTCGGATCTTAAAACAAATGAAGAAGGTTAAAAATCAACATTTCGAGATGATTAAAGATGATCAATCACGAGATGAGATTGGCCAATTGACCGTCGAATTCAATCGTATGACATTGCAGATCAACACCTTAATTAATGATGTATATGTAGCGGATATCCAGAAGAAAGACCTTGAGATTCAGAGCAGACATGCTCAATTGAATGCCCTTCAAAGTCAGATTAATCCTCATTTCCTATTCAATGCGCTTGAGACCATCCGGATGCGTAGCCTAATGAAAGATGAGAATGAGACCGCTCATATTATACAGAACATGGCCAAAATTTTCAGAGACTCCCTTGTCTGGAATAAAGACATGATTACGCTGAAGGAAGAGCTGAGTTTCATCCATTGTTTCTTGGAAATTCAAAAATATCGTTTCGGTGACAAGATTAGTTATGTGGTTGATGCGGAAGAAGCGGAGATGAAATCGAAAATTCCTAAAATGTCCATTGTCACTTTTGTTGAAAATGCAAGTATTCATGGCATTGAACCTCTCAAACGAGGTGGGGTCATTCATGTGAATATTAAGAGAGAACGAAATGATCTAGTCATTCTTGTAAGTGATAGTGGAGCAGGTATGGAGCCAGATAAAGTTGAACAGTTGTACAGTTACATCACCAATGAGGAGGAAATGGGTGAGAGAATCGGTATTCAGAATGTCATATATCGGCTAAAGCTGTATTATGGCAGCCGCTTTGAATTAGGGATTCATAGTCAACCAGGTGAAGGGACGCAGGTCATCCTTCGGATACCATTAGAAGAATGAACATAAGTAAGATACCAAAGTGGTATCTATAGTTTTCTAAGTACCATCTTTAGAATGGTGGGTAAAACTAGGGAGATATCTCCCTTATAATATAAATGAAAGTGCTTACAAAATAATTAAAAGTTCGAAGGGGGATTGTCACAAGTATGGGAAAGAAGCAGATAGGACTTATTTGTCTTACAGCAGTCATGATGGGATCTATTCTTGCAGGTTGCTCAGGCAACAATGGTAATACAGCGAACAGCGGTAAAACGACTTCATCCAATGAACCTGGAGTAGCAACAGAAGAAAAGGTAGATAAAGTCACATTCTCTTACTTTAATGCTGCTGCAGGTAAAGATGTTAATACAAATGAAACAACGATTGGTAAAAAGTATGAGGAGCAGACGGGTGTTAACTGGAAAATTGAGCATCTCGTAGGGGATGAGAATACCAAGATTGGAACATTCATCGCAAGTAATGACTTTCCAGATGTCATTGTACCAGGAGAGTCTATTGATAAGCTTGTTGATGGAGGTGCGTTCATTCCTCTCAATGATTTAATCGAGGAGTATGGTCCGAACATTAAACGAGTATATGAGCCTTATTTCAACTTAATGAAGGATGAGGATGGTAATATCAACTTTCTACCATTCAGTGCAAACGTAGGAGAGTTTAAGCCAGAGCCAAACATAACACAAGGTGCATTTTGGATTCAACGTCGAGTGTTGAAAGAAGCTGGATACCCAAAAATTAAGACATATGATCAATATCTTAAATTAATTCGTGATTATGTAGCTAAACATAAAGATGAAAAATTAACTGGTTACTTGGCACTGACTGCACAAGATCAGTTCTTCGCTTTCACTAATCCACCAATGCATTTGGCAGGCTATCCGAATGATGGTAGCACTATTATTGATATGGAGACTCACCAAGCAAAGGATTATGGAGACGATGTAGATAGCACGAAACGTTATCTTCAAGAATTGAATAAGCTCAATGCTGAAGGAATTTTTGATAAGTCATCCTTCGTAGATACGAAAGATCAATATATCGCGAAGATTGCTTCCGGTAAGGTTCTTGGATTCTTTGACTACAAATGGCAAGCACAAGATGGGATGAATGTTCTACGAGAAGCTGCAGTACTATCAGGTAACCACGATCTAGATTATATGGCGCTTCCTATCGTATTTGACGAGAACATCAAGGATCAATATATTGATCCACCATCTTTTGTAAATAATCGGGGTATCGGTATCACAGTTAGTGCTAAGGACCCGGTTCGTATTATTAAATTCTTCAATAACTTGCTAACCGATGAGAACCAAGTCCTCAGTCAATGGGGAATTGAGGGAGAAACGTTTGAAATTAATGAAGAAGGACGTTTCAATAGAACGGCAGAACAAATTGTAAAAACGAATGAGAAAGCATTCCAAGAATCATTTGGTTTCAAATATTTCAATTATAGCTGGCCGATGTATGGTGGGGGATCATCGTTTCCGGACGGTAACTCTGTAGGGCCAGGAACTCAACCAGAAGTTGCACAAATGACATATACCGATGGTGATAAAGAGTTATTGAAGGCTTACAATATTGAATCCTTCTCTCAACTTTTTGCTGCACCAGACGAACGTCCTTGGTATCCAGCATGGAGTATTGCGATTCCACAGGGATCTAAAGCGCAAGTATTCGAACAGAAGAGAAGTGACTTACAACGCAAATACTTCCCACAACTAGTTCTTGCAGCTCCTGCTGATTTCGAGAAGATTTGGGACCAATATTACACAGAATTTAACAAGCTAGATGTTAAGGAATTTGAAGATATAATTAATGCTGGAGTAGCCAAAAAGATAGATATATTAGCAGGTAAGTAGAACGATTGTTTGAGAGGGGAAGGGCTGTTGTCTAGATTTGGTCGACACCCTTCCTTTATCATCTAACGATTCTACTGAGGATAGAGAGGAGAATATACTGTGAGCAATAGCACTCCAATAGTACCGCATGATATGCCAACGATAGCTAATGCACCAACAGGAATGAGACTTTTCATGAAAAGAATTGCTCAGCAAAAGACATTAGTATTCATGTCTGTTCCTTTTTTAATCTGGTTGTTTATTTTTAAATATGTCCCTCTTTGGGGTTGGACCATTGCTTTCCAAGATTATAAACCGGCAAAAGGTTTTACGGATCAAAAGTGGGTTGGTTTTGAACATTTCGGTTTCTTATTTCAAGATAAACACTTCCTATTAGTACTTCGAAATACATTAGCAATGAGCTTTATAAACCTTGTATTAGGATTTTTCACAGCAATTATTCTAGCTTTACTACTTAACGAGTTACGTAGAGTGATGTTTAAAAGAGTTGTACAGACCATAAGTTATCTACCTCACTTTATATCCTGGGTAGTTGCTGCCAGTATTATCACTACCGTGCTATCAGCAGACGGCGGAGTTATTAACGAAATACTTATATGGCTTGGTTTCATTGATGAACCAATTCTATGGCTGGGAAAAGGTAATTATTTCTGGGGAATACTAGGTGCTTCGGAAGTCTGGAAGAACGTAGGCTGGAACACCATTATATATTTAACAGCAATAACATCAGTAGATCCATCCCTATATGAAGCAGCTGAGATTGATGGAGCTGGACGCTTCAAACGGATCTGGCATATTACACTTCCAGGGATTAAACCCGTTATTGTTATTCTCATGATTATGAATATTGGTAATTTACTTGAATCTGGCTTTGAACCGCAATATTTACTTGGTAACGGGATGAATATCGATTTCTCTGAGAACTTAGATATTTTCGTACTCAAATATGGTATTCAGATGGGTAACTTCTCATTATCTATTGCAGCTGGAATGTTCAAAACCGTCGTCAGCTTTATTCTATTATTTAGTGCAAATGGCATCGCGAAAAAATTAGGCGAAGATAGACTGTTCTAGGGAGGATTTATAATGGCAAAAGCAAAGGTATTAAAAGCACATGCACGTTTCAAATCCCCTGGAGATCGGGTATTTGACACCTTCAATATTATCATGATGTTATTATTGGTCGTAGTTACGCTATATCCTTTTATTAATACGCTGGCAGTATCTCTTAACCAAGCGACTGATTCACTTAAAGGTGGAATATATTTATGGCCACGAGAATGGACGCTTGAGAATTACAAGTTTGTTCTTAAAGAATCATCGATTTACCAGGCAACCTTTATATCAGCGATGAGAACGATTATAGGTACGGTACTTTCCGTATTATGTTGCTCGATGGTAGCCTATACGATTAGCCGTCCGGAATATGTACTACGTAAGTTTGTATCGCTTGCATTTATTTTGACAATGTATTTCAGTGGAGGACTTATTCCTAACTTCCTACTCATTCGTGAACTTGGTATGATTGGAAGCTTCTCGGTATACATCATTCCTGGATTGATCGGTGTATTTAACGTTATCGTTATCCGTTCCTTTATTGAAGGATTGCCTGAGGGAATTCTAGAATCAGCTCGAATTGATGGAGCTGGGGAATTCACAACGTTTCTCCGTGTTGTTCTTCCGTTATGTCTACCGGTTATCGCAACGGTATCACTCTTTACGGCAGTAGCCCAATGGAACTCATGGTTTGATGTGTTTCTTTACAACTCATCTTATCCAGATTTAAGTACGTTACAGTATGAGCTTATGAAGATTCTTCAGAACTCAGGTGCATCTATGAACTCTCAGGATTATTCATCCATGTTCTCAACATCAAGTCAAGCTAATCAAGTAACGCCAACATCTATTCGTGCTACGATGACAATAGTTGCCAGCGTTCCGATCATTATGGTGTATCCATTCTTACAAAAGTACTTTGTACAAGGGATGACCATTGGCGGGGTGAAGGGTTAATGGGTAACATAGGAACTCGTAATGAACCTAAGTTAAAAGAAGTATTCGCTCAGGACTTTCTAATCGGAGCAGCAGTGAATCCAAAGACCATCGTAAGTCAGGAGGAACTACTGGCCTATCATTTCAATAGCATTACGGCTGAGAATGAAATGAAGTTCGAGAGTCTTCACCCATCGGAGGAGACCTATACTTTCGAACTTGCAGATCAATTGGTAGCATTTGCGCGGAAGCATGAGATGAGTATGCGGGGTCATACCCTAGTCTGGCATAATCAAACAACAGATTGGTTATTCGAAGATAAGGATGGGAAGACGGCAGATCGTGAAACGGTACTTCAGCGAATTAAGTCCCATATCAGTACCGTTGTAGGTCGCTATAAGCAAGATATCTATGCTTGGGATGTTGTGAATGAAGTGATAGCGGATGAAGGTGAAGAACTTCTCCGCAAGTCGAAGTGGTTGGATATTGTTGGTCCTGACTTTATTGCTAAGATGTTTGGATATGCACATGAGGCCGATCCTCAAGCATTACTATTCTATAACGATTACAACGAGTCAAATCCACTTAAGCGAGATAAGATTTACAAGTTAGTGAAGTCGCTTGTGGAACAAGATGTACCTGTGCATGGTGTTGGTCTACAAGCCCATTGGAATCTGTACGATCCCTTATTAGATGACATCCGTCGTGCGATTGAGAAGTATGCCTCACTGGGTCTGCAATTACAGCTAACTGAACTGGATGTTTCCCTATTCCGCTTCGATGATAAGCGTAGAGATCTGACAGTAGCACCCGAAGCATTACTAGAGTTACAAGCACAACGATATGAAGTGATGTTTAAATTATTGAGAGAATATCATAGTGAGATTACTTCAGTGACATTCTGGGGAGCAGCAGATGATTATACTTGGTTAGATAACTTCCCAGTACGGGGTCGAAAGAATTGGCCATTCCTGTTCGATGAATTACATCAGCCGAAGCCGGCGTTCCAAAGTATCGTGAGGTAAGTAGGAACATCCTAAATGTTGTGTTTAATAGTTAGGACAAATAAGAAGGACGGCATAGCCGTATTTAATCGAGATGCCGGTCTTTGTGACCGGCATCTGTTGTTTTGTACCAGATGCATCATCTAATTCGACTATCATTGGAGGGAATCTATAGCATGGAACGTACTTTATATAAAACATGGCTACAACATGCCGAAGTGAAGGACTCAGAATTACGTACAGTGTATGCACAACTTCTAAGCAATCTGGTCGTAGAAGATCAATCATCGGAGGTCATGGTTACTGCAATACGTGAGTTGGAAGAAGGCGTCTCATCTTCGTTAGGTATTCAACCGGAAGTGACCTCGAAGGCTGTGGAGAACTCATATATTCGGATAGGCACCATTACAGAAATAACGAACTGGACTGAACTAGGCGCGGATGAGAGATTCATAGGAAATACAGACCGTGAGCTTCGTGATCTTTCTTTAGAAGGGTTTAGTTTACAGTACGTGTCAACAGAACAAGGTAGATACTTGATGCTCATTGGGGGTTCAGCTTCAGGTGTATTGTATGGTGTATTTCACTTGTTACGTCTAATCGCAAGCGGCGTTCGCCCTGAGAATATTAATGTACTAGAAGAACCAAAGAATCAACTTCGAATGATTAACCAATGGGATAATGCTGATGGTTCCATTGAGCGGGGATATGCGGGGACATCTATTTTTTATCACAACGGAGAGATCACCGCTCACTTAGAGAGAGTGAAAGATTACGCACGGATGCTAGCTTCTGTTGGAATAAACAGTATATCTATGAATAATGTCAATGTGCATGAGATAGAGACACGTTTCATAACGGATGAGTTGTTACCTGATGTGGCTCGAGTAGCGAGTGTGTTCCGTGCATATGGTATTCGTCTGTTCCTTAGCGTTAACTTCGCAGCTCCTATGCAGGTGGGTGGACTTGCAACGGCAGATCCATTGGATGAAGGAGTTAGCCAATGGTGGCGTGACACGGCAGATACGATATATCGGGAAATTCCCAATTTTGGAGGATTCCTAGTTAAGGCAGATTCGGAACATAGACCGGGTCCATTTACTTATGATCGCGATCATGCCGATGGGGCGAATGTGCTGGCAGATGCGCTAGCACCGCATGGTGGGCTTGTGATCTGGCGATGTTTTGTATACAACTGTATGCAAGATTGGCGTGATCGTTCTACGGATCGGGCACGTGCGGCATATGACCATTTCAGTCCACTCGATGGTAAGTTCCGAGACAATGTCCTTCTACAGATTAAGAATGGTCCAATGGATTTCCAAGTACGAGAGCCGGTCTCGCCATTGTTTGGTGCCATGAAGCAGACAAATCAGGTGTTAGAGTTTCAGATTACACAAGAGTATACCGGTCAGCAGCGACATGTCTGTTATTTAGTTCCTCAATGGAAGACAGTCCTCGATTTCGATACGTATGCTAACGGACCTGGTGCTGAAGTGAAACATATAGTAGATGGTTCAGTGTTCAATATGAAGTACAGTGGTATAGCAGCAGTCTCTAATATCGGGAACGATGAGAACTGGACCGGTCATACGTTAGCACAGGCTAATCTATATGGATATGGCAGACTCATCTGGAATCCAGACTTATCATCGGAAGGGATTGCAGAAGAGTGGGTACGGCTCTCCTTCGGTAATGACCCTCAGGTGGTGGATGTGATATGTGCCATGCTAATGAAATCTTGGCCTATATATGAGAGTTATACAGCGCCTCTAAGTGTAGGTTGGATGGTCACACCACATTACCATTACGGCCCAGACATTGATGGATATGAATACTCGCGCTGGGGAACGTACCATTTCGCTGACCGAAACGGGATTGGAGTAGATCGTACATTAGCAACCGGCACAGGGTATGCAGTACAGTATTACAGTGAGAATGCAGACGTATATGAATCTCTTGAATCATGCCCAGATGAATTGTTATTGTTCTTCCACCACGTGCCTTATACGCATCTTTTACATTCAGGTAAGACGGTCATTCAGCATATTTATGATACTCATTTCGCAGGGGCAGAAGAAGCTGTACAGCTACAGAAAGAGTGGTCTGAACTACAGAACAAGGTGGACACGGATCGATTCAGTCAAGTAGCTGGACGATTAGCAGAACAGGCTGAGCATGCTCATCAATGGCGAGATGTCATCAATACGTACTTTTATCGTAAATCGGGAGTGCCTGATGTGCAGGGTAGAATCATTTATTGAAAAATAAGAACGTATAAGTTTCATTTGATAGTCAACACGGATTGTAGCTACCGTGCTGAAAATATCCTGATAAAGTGATAGCTATCACATTCATAGGTAGTAACCTTTAGGAGTGAACCAATAATGAGCAACCCTATAACGTACAACAACCCTGTTTTATCCGGATTTTATCCAGATCCGAGCGTTATTCGTGTGAACGATGACTACTATTTGGCAGTAAGTTCATTCGAATATTTCCCGGGTCTTCCGATATTTCATAGCAAGGATCTGATCCATTGGGAACAAATAGGACATGCGCTAGCTCGTAAGAGTCAGATTGATATGTCCACCAGACAAAGTTCTCAAGGCATCTATGCACCAACACTACGCTATCATGAGGGTCTCTTTTATCTGATTACGACAGATGTCTATGGGATTGGTAACTTCTATATTACAGCGGAGAAACCGGAGGGACCTTGGTCAGATCCAATTACAGTTCCCTATGCGAATATAGATCCTTCTCTCATGTTTGATGACGATGGAAAAGTATATGTAACAGCCCAACGTGGTGCAGATAAAGAATCACACATTATTCAATATGAGATTGATATTAAGACAGGTAGAGCCTTGTCTGAGCCAGTTATTGTTGCGCATGGTGATGGTGGCGTCTGGACAGAAGGGCCCCATCTTTATAAAATCAATGATTTATATTATCTCATCTGCGCATGTGGAGGAACGGGATCTGATCATCGTGCTTTAGTATACAGATCGAGTACACCGAATGGCCCATTTGAAATGATGCCGCATCCGATGTTGACACATAATTCTCTTCCTAATCATCCCATCCAGAATACAGGTCATGCTGAACTGGTTGAAGATTTACACGGACAATGGTGGGCGATGTTTCTTGGAATACGTCCCGTTGATGGGCAATATAGCGTCCTTGGTAGGGAAACATTCCTTGCACCTGTGACTTGGACAGAAGATGGTTGGCCAACAATTGATAATAATGAGGGAACGGTAGCGTTGAAGATGACTGTAGCAGGACTAGGTCGGAATTCAGAAGAATCTTTATTAGATGGAAAAAAGAGTTCGGACAATGTAATAAGGGAAACCACGACTAAATATACTGATCCTGTTGGTTCTGGCAAGTTAGGTTGGCGAGACGACTTCGATAGCGAGGAGCTTGACCTTCGTTGGGCATTTATCCGTACAGTGCAAGAAGAACGAGTATCGTTGAGTCAACGACCTGGTTATATGGCGCTAAAAGGGAATAAACATTCGCTTCGTGATGCTGAGGTCTCCCTATTCGTCGGTGTTCGGCAACAGCATCTAAGAACGAACGTATCAACAGCGTTAGTCTTCGCACCTCAAACCGATGGTGAGGAAGCGGGACTTGCGGTAAGGCTGAACGAACAAGGGCATATTACCTTCGGAATTCGCAGAATCGATGGCAGACGAATGTTAATGGCAGTCGCGGTTGATCGTGGGGAGCTCACATTACTGGGAGAGGTGCCTGTGGCAGAAGATCATATTTGCCTTCAAATCCTTTCGAATGAACATGAATATGAGTTGGCTTATTGCATCGATGGATCGAACTGGATCTCGCTTGCGCGCGCATCAGCCCATATCGTATCGCCAGAACGAAATGGTGGATTCACAGGAGCACTTATTGGATGTTATGCAACGGGTAATGGTGAGGATAGTAAGACTTCGGCGTTCTTTGATTATGTTGATTACGAAGTGAAATTAAACTGAAGAGTAATATGAGGCGAACCTGAAATATGAAGTCAATCGAAGAGAAACCGTGTTTGGCTTGTTGGCCAAAGCACGGTTTTTTCATTGTTGCATGGAAGACGAATGGCTCGAATTCATGAGGAAGGAAGCCCAGAAAAATGTTAAAACACTACTGACATAATGTTGTCAGTAGTGTTTTTATATAATCAATAAGGTTACTTGAAATGTATCATTTATTATAGGAAGGATGGATCTTATGAATTTTGCTTCTGTACGCATCATTACCGACGACGTGGATCGTCTCGTCGAGTTCTACGAGAAAGTCATGGGTGTTTCGGCGGAACGCCCCGCGCCCGTCTTTGCTGAACTTGTTGTGCCATCGTGCACCCTGGCGATTGGCCACTCCCAGACGGTGCAACTGTTCGGCGCTGGCTCTGCAGTGGCGGCCAACAATCACACTGTTATCCTCGAGTTCCGTGTCCACGATGTCGATGCCGAATATGAGCGCTTGAAGCCGTTTATCGACGAATGGGTAAAGGAACCAACCACGATGCCTTGGGGGAACCGTGCTGTGCTGTTTCGTGATCCCGACGGCAACCTAGTTAACCTCTTTACGCCGGTGACCGAGGAAGCGATCAAACGGTTCAGCGGTAGGCATTAACGGACAGTTAAAGTGAGTGTGGCCTCAATTTGAGGAGTGGCAATGATTCGTATAATTCAAAGGATCCGCTGTGAACAGCGGATCCTTTTTAGTGCGCCCATGCTGGGCGCAGCTTCCGTTTAGTTCTGCACATTAGTTCTGCACAAAAGATGTACACATATGGCTTTTTGAAGAATATATCAAATATTATTCTCTCTTTTCTTGACTTAACAGATCAGCTAGTTCTGCCGAATTCTTAGTTCTTAAATCCAGCATCTTTTCGCTATGGCTATCTTTAATCAGGTAGCCATCTTTAGTTTTAAAATCCATATAAAGGCTGTATTCATCAACCTTAGAGTCAGCGTAAGTAACAGTCATTCGATAATCTGGTGGACCACCCACATCAACAGACCCGCGTACTTTTTTTACAGTTCTTATAGCATCTTCGAAGATTTGGATGCTTTCACTGTCAGTATAAGTGATTTCCGTTGTTTCGGACACAAGCCTAACGCTAGCAATCTCTTGCTGTGATCTGACTAATACAACTATCAAAATCAATAAAAATATCAGTGAAATTGAAAGGATTCTACTTTTTTTCATAAACTACCTCCCGCTGAAAAAGGATAGAGACCGATTATTCAGTCTCCAACATAATTGTATGACTCATTTAAATAAATTTTCGAGGGCTTCTGAGTTAAATTTATTAGTTATAGTATAAGAATTTAAATGGTAGTTACTTTGAGAATCAAATATAATTCAAATAATTACTATTTTACCACAAAAAAAGAAATAGTATCTTAGGGGATAATTAAAAATGACTTTAGATTTTCTTCAACCACTTCGACAATCTTCTGGAATTTTAAACCTCTACTTGCTTCAGTTACCTTTCCAACTAGAAAAGCAACTGATTCCCAGGTTGCGGAGTGGGGCTTTTTACTTTGTTGTTAACATCTCATCCGATTACATAACTAATTGAATATTACGAGGCTACTCCGTTTCTCGAAGAAAATGAGACACGAGGGGCCTAGTTTCCTATTGACTTAATAGTACGTAATATATATTTTGATTTGTATAACACTTCTATATGTAGTTGCGTCTAATATAATTAGAGTCTAAAAATGGAGGTTAGTGAAAGAATATGAAAAAAACGATAAGTACTTTATTAGTAATGTGTTTAGTATTTTTGTGTAGTTCAATACCAATATATGCAGGATCACAGGTTAGCCTTATTATTAATAGTGAAGTCGTTAGTTCAGATTCACCACCTGTGGTGATTGATGGAAAAACAATGGTCTCATTAGATTCCATGAGAAAGTTAAATCTTAATTTAGACTGGAATTCAAAAAATAAAACGGTTACGGTAACGACAAAGGCGAATAAGGATAAGATGGTTCTTAAAGTAGGCGAAAAAGAGGTGACATTTGGAGGGAATAAGATAAATTTGGAGTCGCCTGCTCAATTAAGAAATAAACGGCTTATGGTTCCTTTACGTTTTATTAGTGAAGCATTTAAAGCAGAAGTGAAATGGGTTAAAGATACAAACACAATTATTATTCATAGTGTCGATAAGATAAATACCTATGCTACCCTATATAAGGGCGATGATTTAGTCGCTGCTCGTAAAATAGCTCTATCACTTCCTATAATTGGAGAAAACAAATTCTCTTCGAGTAAAGAAATGTCATCTCATGCATTGTATTTCCGAGAAGGGGAGGTCTTGAGATACTACCATACATGGGGTAATTTAATTTCCTACTATGAGGTTAAAAATGATTTGAGCTATTTAGTTTGGGAAGGGGTAGCATCGATGGACGATGATACTTATATAAAAGAGAATGGGAAGAGACCCGCTGACAGAAATATCGATATTTATTTTGATCTTGCGAGAGATTCAAAAGATGTAGCCTATGGCAGAATGGATTCTAAAGATGTTTTAAGGGGCATGAGAGATGATAGTTCTAATTTTTTAGTTGGAATGGTTCATTCCATTCCTGACGAAATTCGAACTGATAAAGCTGTGAAATAAATATATCTATTAGATTGCAATAGGCGGTATTTAATTTCTGATGAAGCCGAGGGTAGCCTTATAAGCTAATTTCGGCTATTTCCCATGGAATCACTAAAGTATTTTCTCCTTTTCGAGTATAATGGGGAATATGTGATAGATGATTCGTGGAAACATATGTCCATAAGGGCTCTTACCCATAACTCGTGCTTGCAAAAAGATGGATTATGCTGAAACCTAGCGGAGGTGACGGAATTGTCTTGGAGAAGCGATAGCGTTCGCCTTTGCCCTCTGATTTCTACCGTGAACCGGTATATAATCAAGAAATCGGAGGGCAACAGCGATCGGAAGGACAATCCGTTATCGTAGCGGTCATTATAGATGGCTTTTTGTTAGCACTGGTTGTAGTGCTGAGCTTCCATAACAATAATTTTAGAATAGATGAGGTTACTACATGAGCGAGCAAAGTTTTAAGGACTATACATTAAGTGAAGAAATCGTACGAGCACTCGATAGCTTAGGATATAACAATCCGACTGAGGTGCAACGTGAAGTTATTCCAATGGCACTCAAGAGACAGGACCTTGTTGTGAAATCACAGACAGGGAGCGGAAAGACAGCATCCTTTGGAATACCGATCTGTGACTTGGTTGATTGGAACGAGAACAAACCACAGGCATTAATCTTAACGCCTACGCGTGAGCTTGCTGCGCAAGTGAAAGAAGATATTACGAATATTGGTCGATACAAACGGATTAAAGCAACAGCGCTTTATGGTAAGACCCCTTATGCGAAACAAACGGCTGAATTGAAGCAAAAAAGTCATGTGGTTGTAGGTACGCCCGGACGCGTATTGGACCATATTGAACGTGGTACGTTTGCGTTAGAACGCTTAGAATACCTTGTCATTGACGAAGCCGATGAAATGTTGAATATGGGATTCATTCAGCAGGTCGGATCGATTATTGAGAAACTTCCTAAAGAACGAGTAACGATGGTGTTCTCGGCTACGTTACCTCAAGATGTAGAGAAACTTTGTTACAAATATATGAGTAATCCGATGATGATTGAGATTAAAGCTACGGGGCTCACTACAGATACGATTGAGCATTCTTTATATGAAGTCAGAGAATCAGAGAAATTCGGCTTACTGAAAGATATTACGGTTGTTGAGAATCCGGATAGCTGTATTATTTTCTGCCGGACGCAGGAACATGTGAATCAGGTGACTGAGCAATTAACGAATGCCAATTATACGTGTTCCAAAATCCATGGTGGCATGATCCAAGAGGATCGATTCGAAGTCATGAATGACTTCAAACGGGGCCAATTCCGCTATTTAGTCGCTACAGATGTAGCAGCGAGAGGCATTGATATTGATAACATCACACATGTCATCAACTATGATCTTCCTATGGAGAAGGAAAGTTATGTTCACCGTACTGGAAGAACGGGTCGCGCGGGTAAAACAGGGAAAGCCATCACGTTCGTAACTCCTTATGAAGAGAAATTTCTGCATGAGATTGAGAGTTATATTGGATTTGCTATTCCTAAGAAAAGTGTTCCCACGAAAGAAGAAGTTGCGAGTAATAAGGATGCCTTCCAAGGCAAAATTGGAATTGAGCCTATCTTGAAGCAAGATAAGAATGAGCAATTAAATAAAGGGATTACCAAGCTATATTTCAACGGTGGAAAGAAAAAGAAGATTAGAGCGGTAGACTTCGTCGGTACCATGGCTAAGATTGAAGGCGTATCTGCGGATGATATCGGTATTATTACGATTCAAGATAACGTGTCTTACGTTGAGATATTGAATGGTAAAGGTCAACATGTCATTCAAGTGATGAAGAATACAACGATTAAGGGCAAATTATTAAAAGTGCATGTAGCGAATAAGTAGTCGATAAATCATCAATTAGTGAAGAGCTATCGCAGGAATAAGTGAGGAATGACGATGAGAATCTTTCTTTATATCGGTTTATTAGTCTCCATCTTCATCTCAGGATGTACCAATATGGGCACTGTAGCAAATGACGAAGACGCATTTGTTACCGAGATTGTTAGAGAATATCCTGAGTTGAAAGATAAAGAGTATGAGGTTACAACTATCAAGCGTATCGTTGACGGAGATACTTTTGTGACCAATTCCGGTCAGAAGGTGCGCATGATTGGTATGAATACACCTGAAGTATTTGGTGAAGCCCAATATTATGGGCAAGAAGCAAGTGACTTCAGCAAGCAACAACTGGAGAGCAAGACCGTGTATTTATTCAAGGATGTAAGTGACACAGATAAGTATGATCGACTGTTACGTTTTGTCTTTATAGAAGGTGACTCAGTCATGTTCAACGAAACCTTGATTGTTAAGGGATATGCGAATACGATGTCGCTTCCTCCTGATGTTCTATATACGAAGAGGTTTTCACTATTAAAAAGTGAAGCACAGGATAACCAAGTCGGATTATGGGGTAAACAAGACAAGATTAAATCTTGTAGTAATCCTAAGATCAAAGGTAATATTAATGCTCGGAATGAAAAAATATATCATGTACCCGGTGGTAAAAGTTATAACGAGACCAAAGCAGAGATGATGTTCTGTACAGATCAGGAAGCGGTCGCTTCTGGATTTAGAAAGGCAACTCAGTAAGGTTATATATCAAGAAGGCGCAGTCCAAGGCTTATAAGCTACGGACGGCGTCTTTTTTTGTTTGGTTGAGGTCATCACTCGCAAGACAAAAGAATAGTTACTTCCTAAATAATTCTATTTTTGATTGTTATATATAGTAAAATGGAAATATTACCATGAATCCACAATGGAGGGAACACATGAAGGAGTTCAAAGATCGTCTATTTCACATTCAAGACAGTCAGAACCAATTGACGAGAGAGGTTCAGATCTTAATTGATGAATATCAGACGCACGATTTAGTCCATGAGAATGAACAACTTCAGGAGCAACATAAGCAGCAGAAGGTTCGACTAACAACGTTACAGAAGAAAGTAACCCATTTGGAAGAAGAGAACGTGAAGCTCCGTACTTCTTTAACAGAGCAGATCGTTAACGAGAAATTGAATATCATTAACGTATCACGGGAGAAGTTTAATACCTATTTTGCAAATCGTGCAGACGGTCATTCGAATCGTCTAAGAGCCTTCGAGTTTCAGACAAAGACTGCGGTTCAGCGTCTCTTTGAGCGAACATCCAGGCACTTGAAGGAAGAGGAAGAAGAGATGGCGCTTAAGCTTACGCAGATCTCTGACGAGTTAAATCATAAGATTATGCTTCACCGTGAACGATTACGAGAAGATGAGCAAAAACTTCATCAAGTTGTAAAGGGTGGGTTAGATCAATTTGCTTCAGAAGAAGTAACCGAAGAAGTGATGCAGAAGAGAATCAAGCAGAATCAGTTCGAAATGAAAATCGGATTGAACTGGCTAAATAAGGTCGCTATCTTGCTTATTATTTTAGCTGTAGGCGTTAGTTTTAAATATACATATTCGACTTGGTTCAATGGTTATATGAAAGGCAGTGCCTTTTTCCTGCTTGGTGTCATCATGCTTGTGGGTGGAGAATGGCTATTCCGTAAGCAGAGACAGACGTTCGCCTTAGGGTTATTGGGTGGCGGTGTTTCTGTATTGTATGGGTCGATCTTTTATAGTTATTTTTTGCTCAAGATTATAGATATGAACGTGGGGCTATTGTTATCTGTATTAGTATCGTTAACGGCAGTACTGTTGTCTTTAAGGTATCACTCGCGGAGTATCATTTCACTGGGTCTTGTAGGAGGGTATCTACCGTTATTCTCATATATGTGGGCTTACGGACTTGAGGGGAATGCAGTATACGTGGCTATGGGTTATTTGTTCTTATTGAACGTATCCATTCTACTTGTCTCATTTAAAAAGCGTTGGGTCATCGTCAATTACATCAGTTTCTTATTTAATGTTCCTTCTATGATAGCTCTGGTGTGGTTATCGGTTAGCAATCCTATAAGTATGGGTTATGTGGGCATTACATTTGCGATGTATCTAGGTATCACGTTAGGATACTCATTTAAGTATAAGATGAAGTTGTCATGGTGGGATTTCACACTGCTGGCCTTAAATACGTTCATTAGTTGTGTGATGATGTATGTCTTGTTTGGTGAGCCGCACTTGGAGAATTTCCAAGGATTATTAGCATTGGTCTTCTGTCTTGTCTATATCGGGTTGGGTAAATTCGTTGAGAAGTTCATGCAGCAAGAGAAACAAACAACACTATTATTCTATGCCACATCACTTACTTTTGCGGTACTTATGATTCCATTCCAGTTCGGAGCAGAGTGGATTTCGATGGGTTGGCTTGTCGAAGGTGTTCTTTTAACAATCTACGGTAGTCTTAATCGGTTTAAGCAGTTAGAGAAAGTTGGCTGGGGCATTCTAACGTTGTGTCTAGGGGCATTCCTCTATGTAGATCTATTGGGCAATGTCTTATTGTTTGATTACAATGATACCTTCTATGTAATAAAATACAGCTTCGTCACCGCAGGAATGGTGGTGGTTACGTTATTCTATGCTGTTCAGCAACAGCGGGAGGGTAGACTCTTCAGTCGTCCGTATGAAGCTCAGATCGTTACGGTATTTAAATATGCTACGTTACTAAACGTGTGGTTTTATCTCCTGTATGAGATGGAGAATATGTATAATACATGGGTACCGAGAGAATTCAGTCATTATGATTTCTATAAATTCCTTTTAGTTGCGACAGTAACCATTGGGCTTGCCTACGCATTCTCTAAGGTTAAGGTGCTGTATGACCGCGTAGTGAAATACTACATGATGTTCTTATACGGGGTCGGTTACCTGGTATGTATCGTAGTTACATTAACTACCCCAGCATTACAGTCGAATTATGCTTATAACTCTGCAACGGAATATGTTGCATTGGGGATTTTAGTTGGATTTAATGTATTGGTATTCTTTAGCATACGTGAGGTGTTAATATCATTCCTTCGTCAGCAGTATAAGAGTATTGAGATCTATCCGGTAGCTCTAGGGGTATATTTACTGGGTATATTAACGTCTTTCCTAGTGGTTCAATTTCAGATGGAAGAGATCGGGTTGATCTTCAGTTTGCTATATCTATTTCTGGCTATCTTGTACATTACATTCGGATTCCGTTATAGATATGTGTACATTAGACGGTTCGGATTAGGATTGACGCTCGCGGCAACTGGGAAATTAATATTGAATGATCTGAGATTATTATCGACGGGTAGTACAATTATCGCTTATTTTACTTTTGGAATCGTATTGCTTGGTATTTCTTATGGCTATCAGAAAGTATCGAGCAGAATGGGGGAGACTCATGCGAATGAAGGAGTGGAAGAAGATTCGAAGAGCTAGTCTCATCGTGGCGGTAACGCTTTGGGTATGTACCTTCGTAGGCAACGATGTGATTGTCGCAACTGAGCAAGGTCAGGAGCAAGAATGGCGCTACTCGAAGGGGATTGAAATGCAGGGTGAAGGTCCATATCAGGCCTTTTTTCTAGATGAAGAAGTGTATGCTGGGGCAGATGATGATTTGCGTGACCTACGTATTGTCAATCATAAGGGGCAGTACGTCCCTTATTATATCGATAGTGGCTATGGAGAAGCTAAGGAGAAGACCGTAACGTATTCCTCTTCATTGGTCCATACAGCCATGAAAGATGGAGATTCTATATTGGATTATAAGATCACGCCAAAGGCAGAGAATGTGGATATTCAAGGGAATACTCTAACATTAGAGTTACCGAAGGTAGATTTCTTGAAGTATATTGAGGTGCAGGGCAGTTACGATGGCAACAGGTGGGAATTTTTAGATATTAATGGGAGCGAAATATACCGAACAGATCAATTGGTGAAGGATAGTATTCCAC
Source organism: Paenibacillus sp. Y568 (assembly GCF_059445545.1). Classification (NCBI taxonomy): domain Bacteria; kingdom Bacillati; phylum Bacillota; class Bacilli; order Caryophanales; family Paenibacillaceae; genus Paenibacillus; species Paenibacillus sp. Y568. Next base: position 23,533 of record NZ_JCAIUM010000005.1, on the reverse strand, counting down.
TGGGTACAGCTTACAAATATGAATATTATCGATTGATCGTAAGGAACAACGTGGAGAATTTAACCTTTCCAAGTTTACAATTGATTCATAATACGAAAGACTTCAAATGGATGGATTACAAGAAAGTTGGCGATGCATCCTTTGAACTGAAGCAGGAAGATGGGTTTACACAAATCGTTATAAACAATTCGAGTCGTCTTCGAATTAACGAAACACTATTACGAGTGGACAATAGTAACTTCACAAGGTCATATAAACTTTATGATGATCAGGGCATGAGGCTTGATACGGTTGGAGAACAAAATATATACAATATGGAATTTAAAGACTGGTGGATCAGGAATTATACCATCGCAACGGCGAGCTCAATCAGGAATCCTTACTACACAATACAAATTAATAATCTAGATGATGCACCATTAAGTATTACGGGAGTTGTAATTGAATATATCCTTGATAAGGTAGTGTTCGAGGATAAAGGTGAAGGCCCTTATACATTACTTTACGGGAATGCCTCTGCATCGGAATCCCAATACGATATTGTCAATTTCAAGATCCATATCGAGCAAGAAGGCGTTGCCGTTGGAAAGTTAAGTGAACAAGTGGAATCCCAAGTTTCTGCAACTGCAGACAAGGATCCAGCTTGGTGGCAACAACAGAGATTATGGTTTAATACCATTATCGTTGTGGTAGCTTTACTTTTGATTGTTTTATTGGTTAAAAAGATGAAGCTTAAGACATAGGGAATAACGATTGAGCCATATCGAGTATAGTTATGAAGGAGTGAACTCTAATCATGGGGTCGACTCCTTTTTACTATTGGCATAAAACAAAATAGAATAGCAAGGAATATTATAATATTCAACGTATACGGTTCGTATCTTTGTTTAGTATAATACGTGTGTTTAATAGAGAGATCCTAGTATTATGCTAAGGCTTATAACATCGGGGGGTAATCATGAAGAATTCGCAACAGGATCATCAGGATTTATCTAATGGTAAAGGGGAACGGTTCTCATCATCGGGATTTATACTTGCAGCGATCGGGAGTGCCGTCGGGCTGGGTAACATGTGGAAATTCCCATACATTACAGGACAATACGGTGGGGCTGCATTTTTTTTACTATTCATTGTATGTTTAGTGATTGTAGGTCTGCCTGTCCTTCTCGCAGAGCTTGCAATTGGTCGAGGTGGCCGTGGAAGTGCATCCTCTTCTTTTGTTAAATTAAGCGGAAAAAAAATATGGGGCGGATTAGGCATGATTTCGGTGGTAGCACCATTTGTCATCTTGTCTTTCTACGCTATTGTTGCAGGATGGACTCTTCATTATGCGGTGCAATCGTTTAGTGGTAAATTAGTTCCGAATACAGATTTCACCGTCATGTTCAATGGATTCATGGATAGCAACTCGCCAATACTTTGGCAGGCCATCGTATTAGTACTTATAGGCGCTGTAGTGGTTAAAGGGGTTTCTGGGGGAATTGAGAAATTCAACAAGATTCTAATCCCTGGAATGTTTATTCTACTAGTTGCATTAATGATTCGCGCTTTAACATTACCAGGTGCAAGTTCTGGTGTGTCATTCTTTCTTAATCCTGACTTTTCAAAACTAACAACCGAGTCCACGCTTGTAGCGTTAGGGCATGCATTCTTCTCATTATCCCTTGGTATGGGGACCATGATTACCTATGGTTCTTATGTCGAGAAACGTCAATCACTTGGAACGGCAACATTAGCTATTGGAGCAGGTGATCTTCTCTATGCGCTTATCGCCGGGTTGATTATTTTCCCGACCACTTTTTCTTTTGGACTAAATCCTGGACAAGGCCCGGGACTCGTATTTATTGCATTGCCTGCTGCATTTTCAGCGATGCCCTTCGGCTCCATTGTTGGGGGTTTCTTTTTTATCTTGCTAGCTATCGCAGCGTTAACCTCAGCAGTGTCATTGTTAGAGGTACCGGTAGCATACGCTATGGATCGCTTTGGATGGAGTAGAACTCGGTCCGTATGGATCTTTATTGTCGGATGCTTCATATTAGGTGTTCCTGCTGCCTTGTCCTTGGGAGTTTCACCAGGGTTAACCTTCGGGGGTAAGCCATTCTTCGATTGGATTGACTTTGTGGCTTCTAACATATTGTTACCGTTGGGAGGACTCATGGTCACGATATTTGCAGGATACTTCTGGAAGGGTGTGGCAGAAGAAGCAGGCCTCACTGCAGTATGGTTTCGTTTATGGTTGTTCATGTTGCGATTTGTCGCACCGATCCTAGTTGTATTCGTATTCCTTCATTCAGCTGGAATTATTAAATTCTAGGGGCTGATGATCTCCATATAAAAAATCCCGAATCCTGATTTAAGGATTTGGGACTTTTGTTGTTTAAGGACAATAACTAACACGACTAGGTTGGATCCTAAAATCTAGTCGTATTTTCTGTGAATAGGAGGAAGAAAGCAGTAGTGAATAAGTTCTAAGTAAAGGTGTCCATATGATATGGGCATCTCTTTTGTGATTACGTTTTTCAAATATGATCATAATAATCTATATAGTTCATCTATAATTGGAATTAAATATATGATTGCTTTACATTTCTCTTTGGATAGAAGCGACCCAACAAGCTCATGGCATATGGTTTGGACAGGAATTGGGGAGATTGTCGGGATTGGATCATCCAACTATCCTATTTCGACGTGGTGGAGAACATTAGGAACAGACAATAATTTGTCTGGAGAATGATCTTTTTTTGGCTACACATCGATCTTGAATTGTAAAACCTGCTTCTTTAATCATGTCATCAATGGTTTCAATTGTAATAATAACCACCTTAGTTGTGAAACGGCGGGCATTCTTAAGGAGAGATAATTGTTCCTCGGGTGTTGTTGTAGAGAATAGATTGTAAGGCATATCAATGATCGCTACATCGTACATCTCAGATACGTCGGAAATGTCGCCAAAGGTGACTTCACCTACATACCCGAAGTGAGCAATGTTCTCTCGTGCACCTTGGACGATATGTGGATTAATGTCACGGCCTACAATGTCGATGCCCATGGAGAGAGCTTCTACTAACACCGTTCCGATCCCACAACAAGGGTCGATTACCTTCAATCCTACTGGTTCTGGAGCAGCAATATTAGCCACAGCTCTTGCGAGACGTGTACCTAGAGCAATCGAATAGTTACGCGGCTTCTTCATATGAAGGAACCATAGAGCATCATTTTTTCGGTATTTGCCGAAATACCAGCGACCACCTAAGGCAACAATGCCAAAGACATGATCTGGGTTGTGTACATCTGCTTCCCCCTCAATATGGAGGCCTAAATCGCGTTCTATGAGACGTCTATCCTCGTAGGATATTTTGTCGGCTGAAGAAAGGTCATTAATCTTAATGAATATGACTTTGAATGTCGAATCATGAAGAACAATCTCTTCCACTTGCTTCAGAATATCGGACATTTGATCGCCTTCGTACATGATTTCTATTTGTTCTTTAATAAATGGACTTCGATTTGGATCGATATCCATGGAGCTCTTCATAATATAGGAATCAGTTTCCATCCCAAATAGGGAGCGCATTTCCAAGCTGTATAAAGATTGCTCATCTGCACTACATGCAAAAGTATATATAAATTCCGGTTGTTGAATATTTTGTTTCAATAATTTCCCATCCTTCATAGCATCTAATAGATCTTTCTCCTCAACCATATCCGTAAAAGTCTAGAAAAGCAAAAAAAATGCGAATCCGAAGGTAGTAGCATGGTAAGATGAAAGCAAACAAGGACATGATCCTGTATCAATAGATCACGAGAATGGAGAACGATGGTATGAGTCGAATGGATGAGAAAAGAGCTGCACAGTTACTAGAGAAATGGATATCCGTATATGATATGGACGATGCAAAGGCCTGGGAGAAGGATGAATTCCCTTTTATTAAGGAAACGTCCAAAGCCATGAAACTCTCGGTCCAGGTATTAAGAGGTAAATCTGCGGTCAAGGGAGCTCAACTACAGGGAGCGGCGGCACAATTAATGGAGTACGTCGATGAATATGGGATGGATAGTCCATCGGAGTGGGAACCTGAGAATGTACCTTTTGTAAAAGAGGTATTAGAAGCGATCCACTTTACGGTTGCTCTGTTTAAGAAGAAATAAATAGTCATTATTTATATGGTTATGACATGAAAAAGAAAACGAGCTGATCTCAATAGATCGGCTCGTTTTTTTAATATACTGGCATGTAACATGATTACTGAGGCAATTTTATATTGCCAGAGGTTACGACGACAATTTCAGCATTTGTGATCCCTGGTAATGATTTAGTCATTATTGGGGAATGGTAAGCGACAATTTTCGTGCCTGCACTCAATTCATTTCCACCCATATCTGCAATTACAGTTGTATCATCTGTAATGTTGAGAATGACATCATTGTCGATACTTGAGTCTGAACCGACGTTAACATAGACTTGGCCTTTCGTTGTTTGCTCAGTTTCAACGATGGTGCCTTCAACTTTATTGGTTTCTGTTTCTTTCACAACTATTTTGTCAGCATGCGTTTGAGCTGGATAGATCATCGTCATTACTTCACCATAATAAGCATCGACACGAATGTCTGTTTTCAATGCATCTAGTGTTAATGAAGTTCCATTCTGGTCAACGATTTGAGTGTTCTTATCAACCTTCAATATCACATAGTTCACTCCACCTTGCTCCATAGGACTCCCGATCACAGTGAACTTGTTATCTTGGATATTCGTTATCACGCCAGATGTACCAGGAGCTTTCGCTGGAACCGTTTCTTCAGCGGTAGTGTCTACCACGACATAGTTCGTTGTGGATTGAGGAGGAAGGCTCATCGTCACAGCAGGGCCATAGAATGCTTTGATAGTCATACCTGGTTTGATCGAACTTGCTTCAATGGTTTTTCCATCTTGGCTCATGATCTGTGCACGGTCATCAAAGTGAAGTACAATACTATCTTCCAATTCGGAATAGATATCTTTTCCTGTAACCGTGATGCTACTGTCATTAACATCAGATACTGTTCCGTTAATTCCAGTAAAGCTCTGGTCTTTAACAATCAGGGTTAGCGCTGTTCCTATTGCTGGAAGGCTCTTCGTAATCTTAGAATCGTAGAATGCTTTTACAACCTTTTTCTCATCAATAATCGTTTTTAAAGGTATTATTTTTCCTTTAGAATCAATAATTTTAGTGTCTTTTGTAATGGATAGAATGATTTCGTTTTGATCAGCGAAGCTAAGGCCGCGGCCTGTTACTGTAATAAATTTACCTGTTTTATCGTTCGCGAAATTGGTTATTTGACCCATTGTACCAGGAACTATCTTTATTGTAGATTCTTGTCCATATTGAATTGGCGTGGCCACGTCCTGTGCACTTGCTGCCACCGGGATAGCTATCATTGTTAGGATAGATGCTGTTGTTAATACTTTTAACATGTGGTTCATGTTGTCATTCCTCCAATGGTTTTTAGAATGTCATAATGGATTAAATTTCTATTCGGCTTACATCATCTTAGACGGTAAGGTACATTAAAATGTTGCAATATCGTATTTTATCATAAGATGGAGCCAGTAATATTGAGGAGGTTTGGAGGAACCATTGTGAAAGAGATTAAAATACATTTAAACCGAACAAGAGGATGTCCCGCAGCCTTATTACGTAGGTTACGAGACATCCCTTTATATTTTTATGCGTTGTCTGGGTATGCCCATACAGATACGCTACCGCCATTGGCTGGAAATGTTGCAAATCCATCTGCTTCAATGGTAATACGTTCCTTCCTCGAGTTGGTTAGGTCGACCCATTCTTCGTCTGCATGATCTTCTCCAAGACACATTCGTTTTTCTCCAGCATCGCCATTGCAGATGACAACCGCACAACCAGAATGCTCAAATTCTTGCACACCTTGCCGGACCCATCCAATGGTATTGGGATGATCGAAATAATCTATCTGCTTCCCATAGGCCTTATGGTAACGAGCGTATAACAAGGGATCAATGGCTGATTGTTTTCCTTTCAGTGGTTGATCGCCACCAATTCCATAATAATCTCCGTAAAAGACGACTGGATAACCATCTTGTCTTAGCAAAATTAGCGCATAGGCACTTTGTTTAAACCAATCCTGCACCCAAGATTCAAGTGATTCATTAGGTTGTGAATCATGATTATCTACGAATGTTACAGCATTTTGGGGGTGTGAGCTAATGAGCGTATCGTTAAAAATAGTTCTGAGATCAAACGAACTACCCGCCTCTGAAGCTGCGTTTAATTTATAATGAAGAGAGACATCGAATAGATCCAGTTTGTAGTCGATCGTATCTAGAAACTGCTGACATTCAGAGAGCTCTGGGTTCCAGAACTCGCCCACCATATAGAAGTCGTCTCCTCGTTCTTTAGTCATTTCAGTTGCGAATTCCTTAATGAAATCATGATTAATATGTTTGATCGCATCTAAGCGATAGCCATCACACGATAACGTTTCTGCAAGCCATTTGCCCCAGGAGATCATTTCTTCTTTCACTTGAGGGTGATTGTAATCAATATTGGCGAACATTAAATAATCGTAATTCCCAAATTCATTATCAACATTCTCATTCCAATGTTTATTCTCACCCAAGATTCGAAAAACACCACTTCGCTCATTAGCCGCATCATAATCAGTTCCGTTGAAATGTTCCGAATTCCACTTAAAGGATGAGTACTTATCCCCTCGTCCTGGGAATGTGAATTTCGTCCAGCCTTCAATATTAAAGGGTTTGGAGATATCTTTCGTACGATCATTGCCATCTACTTCAATAACTTTGAAGGTTTCTGTCTCATCTGCTCCTGCTTTATGATTCATGACTACATCTATATAAACGGCAAGTCCTTGATCGTGACAGGCAGTGATAGCATCTTCTAATTCCTGTTTTGTTCCATATTTCGTGCGAACGGACCCCTTTTGGTCGAATTCTCCGAGATCGTATAAATCATATACACCATAACCTGTGTCATCCTTAGATTGACTCTTGGTGACAGGTGGAATCCATACGGTACTAATTCCTTTTTTCTTCAATTCGGGCGCAGCTTCCTTAAGACGTTTCCAATGTGTTCCGTCTGCATTAACATGCCATTCAAAAAATTGCATCATCGTATTATTGCGATTCATATGTGTAATCCCCTTTTGTGTAATAGCATGTCCAATTTACCACTCACATGAGCACTCATTCATAGTTTCTCTTATACAGATTACCCATTGTGCTATAGTTATTAAACTTTCATGAATAGAATAATCTATGAAATGGGTTGTTTCACTAGTATGTAGAAGTAGATACTTTGCAAACGGAATAGTTCGTTTTATAGTAGTGGATGAAGGAATACTAATAATGAAATAGCCATAGAGGAGCAGATCATGAATACAGTAGGTATTGTCTTGGCGGGTGGATTATCGCGGCGTTATGGATCTCCAAAGGCATTTGTGCAACAAGAAGGTAAGTTTTATTATGAGATTGCCAATGAAGCTATATCGACGGTGAGTGATCAAGTAGTATTGGTAGCTCGCCCAGAGTTTCTAGAGCGATTTAGAGAAGGGCTGAACGTGATCGTTGATGTAAGTGAGTATATGGGATGTGGCCCCCTTGCGGGAATATACTCTGTCATGAATGCTTTTCAAGCAGATCGGTATGTAGTATTACCTTGTGATATGCCCTATATAAGCAGGGATGTCATGGAGCAACTTGTTGCAAGCTATACGGGTGAAGATGTTCTCGCAGTGGAAGTGGACGGTATACAACATCCAATCGTTTCTATCTTTAATGCTAGGATGAAAGATTCCATCTATCATGCTTTGGAGCAAGGTCATTTTAGCGTCATGAGACTTTTGGAAAAAGTGGATGTGCGTTGGATCGATGGAGAAGAACTGACAAGCCATGCTAGAGAAGTATTCCGGAATATAAATAGCCCTGAGGAACATGGCTAAAATATCATAACTTTCAGCGTTCGTTCAGCGGGCATTCAGGTAGGAGGTAATTATTCCTTTTATACTTAGAGTGTTCATCATCAAGTATCTATAGGAGGAGTTATCATTGAGTATTTCATCCGTTTCAGGCAGAGCTTAAGACAGAGAATGCAAGTAAAGACGATGCATCAACCAAAGAAAAGAAGGTTGCTCAGATCCAACAACAGATTCAACTCGTTACAGCTCAGATTGCCCAAAAGAGTGCGAACGCAAGTCAGAGTAGTAGCCAAGTGGAGACAACTAAGAAGGAAACAAACAACAATACTCAAAAAACGGCCAACACAATGAATACGAGTGGTGGTATTGATATCTTAGTGTAATATCATAGCGTTACATATGAGATAAAGAGTAAAGGTAGTAGTCACCTGATAGAGAAAGGGGCTACTATCATTTTTAAAAAAAACTATAAAACAATGTTGACCAATAACTTTATATAAAGTATCTTTAAGTTAAGATTAAATGTGTGGAGGTAATAAGCTAAGAAACAGGTCCTAAATCTTAATTATTAGTACTTGCAGAACACTATGGAAAATGTATGAAGTAGCGAAGGTGACGGAATTGTCCTGGAGAAGCGATAGCGTTCGCCTATAAGTTTTCCGTAGGAAAGCTATATCGGAAGCATAAGCTTGCCCTCTGATTTCAACCGCTTCAAGCCATATTCAATCAAGAAATCAGAAGGCAACAGCGGTCGGAGGACAATCCGTCATCGTAGCGGTATCCTACGAGAATACTCGTCAAGAACTAGTTATGGCGTTGACCCAAAAAAAAGGAGGGTTTAATCATTTTTTTTGAATATATATCTTAATATTAAGATAGTTAAACAGATAACCAAATACGAAAATATGGAGGAATTACAAATGAGTATCGCAGTAGGGTTGTTGATTATACGGTTGGTTGTTGGGTTGAGTTATATGGGTCATGGTGTACAAAAGTTGTTCGGTTGGTTTGGAGGTCATGGACCTAAGGGAACGGGTGCCTGGATGGAATCCATGGGGATGAAACCGGGTGTTCTGATGGCTGTCACGGCTGGACTAATGGAGCTGGTTGCTGGGTTATTGTTCGCTACAGGGCTATTCACCGTAGTTGGTTCTATCCTTATCATCGCGACGATGCTTGGAGCTATCATTAAAGTACATGGTGCAAATGGCTATTGGGCTACAGCTAATGGGTATGAATACAATGTGTTGTTGATTGCAGTTGCTATTGGGTTGGCTTTCATAGGTGCGGGGGATTACTCCCTGGACGCTATATTACTTAGATAATAGATAAAGGGAGATATACAAATAGCATACGCATTACTTGGTCGTTAAAGATCCTGAAATGATAAATAAGGTATATTTAGCAGCTAATAAGCAATATAAAATACAGACGGATTCCGCTGTTATTCTAGTATTAGGTAATATGAATGCCCATAAGGGCGTTGGAAGAATGAACGAGGGATTACTTCATTTGGGGGTTATCAATCAACAGGAATACGATTCGACTGTAGACTATGTTGAGTCCTTCTATGAGACGAGAGGAGAGACATTCAAGCGGGAAGAGGCTATTCGTAATGCAAGTCTAAGCGCTATGATGTTCATGTTAATTGCTCAGGGAAAAAGGTGGGATACCTGTCCTATGATAGGGTTTGATCCCGAGAAGATACGAACAGAGCTAAAGATTCCAGAGGGGTATGTACCGGCCTTAATGATTGCTATTGGAAAAGGGGACACGACAAGTCAAAGACCACGAGGGTATCGTAAACATGAGGAGATCCTTATTTAGAGAGGAGGAATTATTATGATTTCTATCGATCCATTAGAACAAAGCGAACGTGATAACTATAAACTACTAAGTGGTAGCATTATTCCAAGACCCGTGGCATTTGTAACAACGCTCTCAAACAAAGGCGTTTTGAATGCTGCACCGTTTAGTTATTTCAATGTTGTCACCGCTGATCCTCCCTTGATATCTATATCTGTACAGCGAAAGAACGGAATACCAAAGGATACAGCCCGAAATGCGATAGAGGCGGGGGCCTTTGTAGTTCATATATCTGATGAATCCTACATTCACCAGATTAATGAGACAGCAGCCAGTTTACCACCAGAAGAGAGTGAAGTTGTTCTGGCAGGACTTACTCCTGTGACAAGTGACAAGATAGTGGTCCCTGGCATAGCGGAGGCTAAGATTCGGATGGAGTGCACGCTTGAACATTGTATACCACTCGGAGGAACGAAGGAATCTCCAACAGCTGATCTACTAATTGGACGTGTAGTCTGTTTCCATATTGATGAATCGGTGTATGAGAACGGGCATATTAATCCTCATTCCCTTAGACCGGTGAGTCGGCTTGCGGGTACCTCATACGCCAAGTTGGGTGAATTATTTTCTATTGAACGTCCGAATTGATTTACTTAAACATAAAAAGCCACCTACTCTGAATGATTCAAGAGTGGTGGCTTTTTTTGATGGAATGAATAAAAGAGCTGGAGTTATTCCTCCAATTTTGGAATCCAATCAAATATTTTCCCGGTTTCCAATGCGTCGATGAATTGACCTAACCATTTATAGTATTGAACAGCGTGGGTCATTCTTTCTATGTCCATTTCCACATAGGTAATCAGCTGCTCATTATCACAGTTCTGTTCCTGTAACTTTCTAAGCTCTGTTAACGATTTGTGTAAAGAATTTATATTCATTTCCATAGATTTTCGCCATTTTATAGAGAAGAAATCAACAAAGTTCTGATGCCAGTCTCGTTCAACTTCATACAGATCTTTCCGCGAACCTTTTCCCCATACTTTGTTTATCATTTTCAGATCAACTAATGCACGCATGCCCGTACTCATACTTGTTTTGCTCATGCCCATTTCTTGACCCATCTCGTCCAGCGTGACGGGACCATTGTGGAAGTACATATTTCCGTACAAATGACCAATGGACATTGTGACCCCATATAGATCCATATTTGTTCCAATAGAATCCATAACGCGCTGACGCGATTTCTCGATCACTTTAGCTTGCTCTTCAGTTAATCCATCAAATGTTGTCATATCGTACACTCCCTTGAATAACGCTTGCGATGAGCGGAAACAATATCCACAGCATCCATTGTAAAAAAAAGTGTTTGAAAAGTAAAGAATACAGCAAAGAAGGAATTGTAAGTTAAACGGAGCATACAGTTAATATAGTACGTAAAGTTAAAACTGTACGTACTATACGCTCGATTCTCCATTTTGACCCTATTTTTGATGAAGTCTACACTATATAAGTGCCATATATTAGATTTGGATTGACTGAAGGGGGCATATAGATGGCGATTATAGAAGTTAAATCGTTAAGTAAGGTATTCGGTAATGACCCTAAAAGGGCGTTTCCTTTGCTACAGCAAGGTTGGACTAAGGAACGTATTGCGAAAGAGACAAAATTAACAGTAGGGGTTAATCAGGTCAACTTCTCCATTGAAGCTGGTGAAATATTTGTCATTATGGGCTTATCGGGTAGCGGCAAATCGACGGTGGTAAGACTATTGAACCGTCTTATTGAACCAACTGCAGGACAGGTTCTCATCAACGGTAAAGATATCGTTCGAATGAATCGGGAAGAGTTACGACAGGTCAGAAGAAAGACAATGAGTATGATTTTTCAGAAATTTGCTCTTTTTCCCCACCGCACGATATTAGAGAACGTTGAATATGGATTAGAGGTTCAAGGGGTAGGGAAAGAGGAACGAAGTAAGAAAGCGAAGGAATCCTTAGCCTTAGTTGGGTTAGGGGGACTTGAAGACCGGAAACCGGATCAATTAAGCGGAGGAATGCAGCAACGCGTTGGACTAGCTCGCGGATTGGCTAACGATCCTGACATTCTATTGATGGATGAAGCCTTCAGCGCACTGGATCCACTTATTCGTAAAGATATGCAGGATGAATTACTCGAGCTTCAGGCAAATATGAAGAAGACGATTATATTCATCACCCATGATCTCGACGAAGCTTTACGTATTGGTGATCGTATAGCGTTGATGAAAGACGGGGCTATCGTACAGATTGGATCACCTGAAGAAATTCTAATGAATCCTGCCAATGCTTATGTTGAACGATTCGTTGAGAATGTAGACTTGTCCAAGGTACTGACTGCGGCACATGTCATGATTCGTGCAGAGACAATTGGTATAGACCGTGGACCAAGAGTAGCTTTACAACTGATGCGTGATCGAGGAATATCCAATCTCTATGTTGTAGACAAGTCTCGTCAACTAATAGGGGTCGTGACAGCAGAGGATGCATTAGCTGCAATCAAATCAGGCCAGACGCTTGGGGAGATTATCATTCGCGATACTCCGACGATTTCCCCGGATGTTCTTTTAGTAGAACTATTCGATGTTGTAAGTAGTGCTAAGATTCCTGTGGCTGTGATTGATGATCGCAACCGTCTAGTAGGAATCGTGATCAGAGGAGCTGTCCTCGCAGCACTGACTGGAAATAATGAGGCGGAAGTAGGTGAACCTCAATGAATGTACCTAAGATCCCAATAGGTGAATGGGTAGAATCGCTTGAAGGTTGGTTAGAGACGAATTTTGAGCCATTTTTTGACGGCGTTAAACTAGTCGTAGGTAATGTCGTCAATGGTTTAGCAGATGGATTTAACTTTTTACCTCCGCTAGTATTGATCGCAATTTTTACAATCCTTGCCTTCTGGCTTGGAAAAGTAAGACTCGGTGCTTTCACACTTATAGGTTTGTTGTTAGTTCTTAATTTAGGGTACTGGGAACATACGATGGATACTCTTGCATTGGTGTTAACTGCCTCCATCATTTCTATTGTACTAGGTGTGCCGATTGGCATTCTATGCGCTGGAAATAAGAAAGTACAAAGTGTTGTCACACCACTTTTGGACTTCATGCAGACGATGCCGGCGTTTGTCTATTTATTACCAGCCGTTGCTTTCTTCTCATTAGGTGTTGTACCAGGCGTAATTGCTTCCGTTATATTCTCTATTCCACCTACCATTCGATTAACAAGTTTGGGTATTCGCCAGGTTCCTGAGGATTTAGTAGAGGCAGCAGATGCATTTGGTTCAACAAGTATGCAGAAGTTAGTTAAAGTACAGTTACCCATTGCGATTCCAACCATTATGGCGGGAATTAATCAGACGATTATGCTGTCACTATCGATGGTTGTTATTGCTTCAATGATCGGTGCTCAAGGTGTCGGAGCAGATGTCTATAAAGCAGTAACGCAAGCGAAGACTGGTGTGGGTACCGAAGCAGGGTTAGCCGTTGTCGTGTTAGCCATTATGCTGGATCGAATGACTCAGAAATTAGCTAAGAAAAATAAGAAGGAGTGAATATAATTGATGATGAAAAAGAAAATGAGTGTACTTATGGTCGCGTTTATGGCAATAACTTTGGTGATTGCAGGATGTTCTAATAACAAGAACGCGAATAATGCAGGAAACGGAACGGCATCGAAAGATAAAAAAATTACGCTAGCTTATGTCGCATGGGATTCAGAAATTGCTAGCACCAATGTCGTAAAGGAAGTATTGGAAAGTAAATTAGGCTATAAAGTAGAGATGCTTCAGGTTGATGCTGGACCTATGTACGTAGGTGTTGCAGATGGTAGTGCAGATGGAATGGTCGCTGCATGGTTACCAAGCACACACGGTGAGAACTATTATGAACCCAATAAAGATAAGCTTGAAGATCTTGGCGTTAACTTAGATGGAACCAAGAACGGATTGGTTGTACCAACCTACATGGATGCTACGACGATCGAAGATTTAAATAAAGAAGCAGTAGGTAAGTCGGTTAATTATACAATTACCGGGATTGAACCGGGTGCTGGCATAATGAGCCAAACAGAAAATGCAGTTAAAGAGTATAATCTCAGCAAGTGGAATCTTCAAGAGAGCTCTTCAGCGGCAATGGTAAAGGTACTTAAGGATGCTTATGCTAAAAAAGAACCGATTGTAATTACAGGTTGGACTCCACATTGGATGTTCGCAGATATGGATTTGAAATACCTTGATGATCCTAAGAAGGTGTACGGTGGAAGCGAGCAAATCCATACACTTGTACGCTTAGGTCTGAAAGAAGATCAACCCAATGCGTATCGTTTTCTAGATCAATTTGAATGGGCACCAGCAGATATGGAAGCTGTGATGGGTGATATCGCTGATGGGATGTCCGAAGAAGATGCGGCTAAGAAATGGGTAGACGCTAATGAAGAAAAGGTAAATAAATGGATTGCAGGAATTGAATAATAGATTAATGGAATCATGTAAGAGCAGGAGCGATAAGCTTCTGTTCTTTTTTATCATCATTATTCGGCAGATTTGCAAATCAAATTAATTGTAATTATAATAGTTACAGTATGGAAAATATATAATCATGGAGGACTAATCAAATGGAAGCTAAATATGAACCGCTTTTCAAATCGTTTACTTTTCGTAGTGGTGTTGAGGTAGAGAATCGTGTTGTTATGGCTCCGATGACGAATTGGTCTTCGAATTTAGACGGTACAGTCTCAGATGGTGAGATTGATTACTATAGCCGTAGAGCTGGTGGCGTGGGCATGGTTATTACTGCATGCACCAATGTCTCCGAGAACGGACAAGGATTTCATGGTGAATTCGCTGGTTATAGCGATGAGATGATTCCTAGTTTGACAAGACTAGCAACTACAATTAAGGAAAAGGGTTCGAAAGCTGTACTTCAAATATTCCATGGTGGTCGTATGTGTCCTCCTGAACTTGTAAATGGTGATGTTGTCAGTGCGAGTGCAGTACCAACGGATGATGGCCAAGTAACGCCGCGTGCTCTTTCAGATGAAGAAGTTGTAGCTATGATTCATGATTTTGGAGAAACAACGCGTAGAGCTATAGAAGCTGGATATGATGGTGTAGAGATTCATGGGGCGAATAACTATCTAATACATCAGTTTTTCTCTGGTCACACAAACCGCCGGGATGATCGTTGGGGTGGAAGTCTTGAGAAGAGAATGACTTTCCCATTAGCTGTCGTGGATACAGTGAAGAAAGTTGTAGCTGAGCATGCTAATAGGCCTTTCCTGGTGGGTTATCGTTTATCTCCAGAAGAGCCAGAGGAATTGGGTTTCACCATGGAAGATACACTCGTTTTACTTGATGCTTTAGCAGATAAAGATCTAGACTACATTCATATTTCTCTTATGGATTTCTGGTCAGAGCCAAGACGTGGGGTAGAATTGGATGGTCGTTCTCGTATGGAATACATTAGAGATCGTGTTGGAAAACGTGTTCCTATCATGGGTGTAGGTTCTATTCATACGCCAGATGAGGCTTTGAAGGCATTGGAGACTGATATCCCTTTAATTGCTCTAGGGAGAGAATTGATTGTAGAGCCGGATTGGGTGGAGAAAGTACAATCAGGACGTCAAGAAGACATTGCTACAACTGTGAGCACTACTGCGCAGAAGCAACTGGTGATTCCGGATCCGCTTTGGCAAGGTATCGTAGGTAGACCTGGTTGGTTTCCTGTTGAGTAATAGATGTGAATCCCGTTCATTCTTGTTAATATAAGAGTAAGAACACTTGCCTAATGTAGGCAAAGTAGGGGGATGTATTTGAATAAATGGCTCAAGACCATTCTATTGCTTGTCGGTTCGGCAATCCTAACGAGGTTTATACCCTTTAGTTATGTATTTCGAACCGTAGACACGATGATTCATGAGTTTGGTCATGCATTAGTGACACTACTTACCTCGGGACGCGTACTAGCTATTGAATTGAATGCAAACCACAGCGGGGTCACTTATTCCACAACGACATCGCAATGGATGTCCATGTTTGTTGCACTTGCGGGGTATACCTTAGCGTCATTATTTGCGGTGTTACTATTTTATTGGATGAATAAACGCCGAGAGAAATGGGGATTAGTCCTACTAACTACGATTGCCTTAGTCATGCTCATCTTGTATGTGCACCAAGGTTATGGTGTATTCTGGCTTGTAGGGTTTATCATACTGAACATTGTGATGATGGTATTACCACCAGCACTACGCACTATATATTATGGGCTACTTGCGTTTCTTACATTGGAAGAGTCCGTAGTAGGGCCCTTTCATCTCGTTGTACTTTCCCTTACAAGTAAGGGAAGGGCGGGTGACGCTTCTAATCTTGCCTCTTGGACATCTGTTCCTGCAGTATTCTGGGCACTATTATTTCTAGCCTTCTCGCTTGTGTGTGCTAAGATTGCTGTCTCCTTATTCTTTAAGAAACGGCAATCTTCACGAGTTAAAGAGACTAACTCTTCAACTCTCTATAAATGAATTTAAAATTTTAATAAACTAACTTGGTATGATTCGTACCGAGTTAGTTTTTTGTTGTCTGACTTTTCAGATATAAGAGGTAAGTAAAGGTCGACCTCAGGTAGGAGTAGAGTAAACTTTCACTTGTTCATTTTCATCAACAGTAGCTAATACACAATCGCGAATATTTGTATGGGTAGGAGACACCTTTTTCTCAAGCCAGTTCATATCCTTGCCGATCTCATGAAGAAGGAATAAGTCGGCTACGCCATCAATGACGATGGGTCTTATGATGTTAAAGGGTTGGGTCTTTAATTTCATATCTGCAGGGGTAAGTGGCTGGCTTTGCGTATTCATAAAAATAGAAATGGTACCACCGGGTTCCCAAACGGCTAGAGCTACCTTTTCTATATTCTCTACCTTTTCTTTGCGTAGTTCACTAAATAAGAATTCAATCGAGATTCTAGCTTTGGATAGGTTCTTAAAATGAATTTGTCCATTGTTAATAACCGTAATGGGTGGTGGATCGAGATATCTTTTGAATAAAGGCCATTTCAGGCTCAACCATGTCGCTACAACATATAAAATAATGAGAACAATGGTCGTAGTCACAGAACCCTTTAAACCTAACTTCTCATCTGAAAGTGGGTGAGCGATAATATTCCCAAGGATTAAGGCAATAATGAAATCGAGAAATCTTAATTGGGAAATCGAGCGTTGGCCCATTATTTTGCTTGCCAATAGCAGAAATACAAAACTAATAATGCCTCGAAGGACCCATTCAATGGTTGTTAATGATTCTTGGCTGTTCAGAAAATCCAAATCTATTCACTCCCTAGAAATTTTATGATTAGCATAACCTTATATATTGTGAATATCCCTCCAAATAAACTGCCCAACTTTTCCTTGTATACTTAAATTTACAAACGAACAAACTGAAGTATATTGACTTAAGAACTGAGTTGAAAAGACTACAGAAAAGGTGTGGTACTAGTGCGTATCGTCAGATATTTGATTTGGATCGTTGTGCCGCTCATCATTTGTTCAGGATGTTATGGGAGTAAAGCTAAGCCCAAGGAAGACGATCTGCTCCATGTGAAGTCCCAAACGGAACACAAAGCGAAAAAAGTCATTCTGATCTTAGTAGACTCTCTAATGGCTCAATCCATTGATAAAGGAATACAGCAAAACAAGCTCCCTACATTGAAATTCCTGATAGATCATGGCAAGTATCATAAGAATCTCGTGAGTTCTTTTCCAACAATGTCTGTTGCAATCGATAGTTCTTTAATTACGGGGACGTACCCTAACGAACATCATGTTCCTGGTCTGATCTGGTATTCAGCGAAAGATCATCAAGTCATTAATTATGGAACCGGGCCAATGGAAATCCTTAAACATGGAATAGACCCTGTCATGAGTGATGCTATGATTCATTTAAACGGGGATCATCTGAATACACAAACCGCAACCATCTATGAGCAATTGAACAAAAAGGGTCTAAAAACAGGTTCTGTCAATGGATTGATATACCGAGGAAACGTGGAACATACAATATCTGTCCCTAAGTGGATTAAAGAGCCAACCTCATTACCCGAAGAAATAAAAGTGAAAGGACCTGATTTTCTGTCGTTAGGTTCCTTTTCGAATCCACTAGAAGGTGTAAAGGAATTACCTGATGCGTTAACTAAGCGAATGGGATTCAATAATGACTATGCTGTAGAAGTTGTGAAGCATTTAGTGCAGACGGAAAAGCTGCCTGACTTTCTGTATGTCTATTTACCTGATTTAGACCAAGAGCTACATAAGAAGGGTCCCTCAGTGCTCGATGGTGTTATTAAAATGGACAAGCAACTTCAGACGGTATTGAACTCATTTGGTTCTCCAAAAGAGGCGTTGGACGAAGCCGTCATCATGATTGTTGGGGACAGTGGCATGAGTGCTATTATGCCGAAAAGCAAACAACCGGTTATTGAGCTGCCACAGATATTGCATAACTACTCCATTTTACAATCAGGTGCACACACTACCAGGGATACAGAAATCGCGCTGGCTGTGAATGAAACGATGGCCTATGTGTATAAATTGAATACTACAGATTCACTCCGGAGTATGGCTAATAGGTTAAAAGATGAGGCACGTATCGATTTCATTGCTTGGAAACAAAACGGATGGATTCAAGTGCTGCAGGGAGGCACAACGAAAGAATTCAGATATAAGCCAACTGGGAAGACGATAGACGCTTACGGACAATCATGGACCATAGGCAATCATCCCGAGGTATTAGATCTACAATTGGATAAAGATCAAGACACAGTTCAATATAGAGAATACCCTGATGCATTAAAGAGACTGTACGGCGCTTTAAATTCCCATGAGGGAGACTTCTTAGTAGTCACAGCGAAGTCGGGATACGAACTTGCGGGTGAGAGCTCACCTACGCATAAAGGTGGGGGTGGCCACGGGGCACTTAACCGTACGGAGTCATTAGTTCCATTGATCATTAGCGGTACCGATGAAGAGCCTGATCATACTCGTATCGTGGATCTGAAATCGTATATCGTACGATTACTAACGAAGCCCTTGGGAAATAAATCCGAGTCAAAAGATTAAATGAGTATATATAGAAGAAGGACACGGCCTCTGAACTAGAGCCGTGTCCTTCTTTTTCTATTGAGCCAATGATGGCCGCATATAAAATATACGTTATGAATAGAAAGGTCGAAGTAAATTATAGTGTATGATCTACCAGTGACCTATGGCAGTATTACTAGTTTAAGCTTTTTGCTCATACAATTTAATAATTTCAATCACCGTTTGTGTCGCTTTGACCATGTTATCTACGGATATATACTCGAACTTGCCGTGGAAATTCTCTCCTCCAGTAAAAATATTCGGTGTAGGAAGGCCCATATAAGATAACTGTGAGCCATCTGTACCTCCACGAATAGGTTTAACAATAGGTTCAATATCTAAATTCTTCATCGCTTCATACGCGATATCAACAATGTGTTTAACAGGCTCAATCTTTTCTTTCATGTTGTAGTATTGATCCTTCATATCTAGCACTACGCTCTTTGGACCGTATTCCGCTTTAAGCTCATTTACAATCCGTTCGAGGTTCGCCTTTCTAGCCTGAAAATTCTCTTTGTCGAAGTCTCTAATAATGTAATGAAGTGTTGTCTGCTCAACATCACCTTGCATTTCAAGCAAATGATAGAACCCATCGTAGCCATCTGTGAATTCAGGGGCTTCCATAACCGGAAGCATGCTTTGGAGTTTCATCGCTATTTTGGCGGAGTTCACCATCTTGCCCTTGGCTGTTCCTGGATGAATATTACTTCCGTTGCAAGTGATCTTGGCAGCTGCTGCATTAAAACTCTCATACTCTAGTTCGCCAAGAGGACCTCCATCGACTGTATAAGCATAGGTAGCATTAAACGCAGTGACATCAAACTTCTCTGGTCCTCTCCCAATTTCCTCGTCAGGGGTAAAAGCGACTCTTATTCTCCCGTGTTTGATTTCGGGATGTTGAATCAAGATGGACATAGCTGTCATAATCTCTGTAATTCCTGCTTTATTATCCGCGCCAAGAAGCGTTGTACCATCCGTTGTAATTAATGTGTGGCCCGTATATTCTGCTAGACTAGGGAATTCTGTAGGTGACATGACAATATGTAAGGATTCATTTAAAGTAATATCTCCTCCCTCATAGTTCTCGATCACCTGCGGATTAACATTTGTTCCAGTGAAATCTGTGGCAGTATCTAGGTGAGCTAAGAATCCGATGGTATCGACTTCTTTCTCTGTATTAGAGGGAAGTGTAGCCATAACATATCCGTTGCGATCAACCGTTACTTCCTCCATGCCGATGCTCTTTAGTTCTTCCACTAACATATTTGCGAGAGTCAGTTGTCCAGAGGTCGTAGGGCATGTATCCATATCTTCATTAGATTGCGTATCTACTTTGGCGTAGGAAATAAATCGTTCAATAAGTTCTTGTTTCATGTATTGGATCGCTCCTTTGATTTGATAGTATTATTTTATCATGTCCAAGCAAGTCTAGTCTTATCTGAGTTTAAGGTTTTCCAAATCTAAATGAGATACATTGAGATAGAGCGATAGCTCGATGAGAGGAGTATGCGTGAAATGGAACAATTGAAGCAACGTTGTGCCTGGGTGAATCAAGATCCTTTATATATGGATTATCATGATAAGGAGTGGGGAATGCCACTACGTGATGATCGGAAACTATTCGAATTGTTAATGTTAGAGGGAATGCAGGCAGGGTTGAGCTGGTATACAATTTTGAAGAAAAGAGAACATTATCGCGAGGTATTTGATCATTTTGACCCTATAAAAATAGCTGCTTATGATGAATCGAAAGTGGAACAACTTCTTCAGGACTCAGGAATTATCCGTAATAAGTTGAAAGTACGTGCTATTATTCATAATGCTGGTGTGTATCAGCAGATCGAACGTGAGGAAGGTTCCTTTTCTAGCTTTATGTGGCGTTTTGTTGATGGTGAACCGATCGTAAACCAATGGACAAGCCGCTCTGAAGTTCCTACGAGCACACCTATATCAGATACGATGAGTAAGGTTCTGAAAAAAAGAGGCTTTAAGTTTGTTGGCACCACCATCTGTTATGCATTTATGCAAGCGTCTGGTATGGTGAACGACCATACGTTAGATTGTTTCTGTAGAGACGGAATAACTGAAACTTAAGATGTTATGATATTTTTGCGAATCGTAGTGGCCAACGCTCACTGGTGATAATAAAAACAGTACCGAGACTAGATTAAAGTTCATCTATGACTCATTGAATGAGTCTCTGGATACCTGAGTATAGCACTTGATCATTAGCAAAAAAAGGACACAATCCTCGATGAGGTAGTGTCCGTTTGGAGTGTCCTTTATCTGAGAGTCTAAATAGCTCAATCTAGACTTGAATAATAAGCGGGAGGATAATGGGTCTTCTCTTAGTGTTACTATACAAGTAATTCCCCACGGACTCTTTAATGGTTTGCTTATATATTCCCCACTGGGTGATGTTCTTTTCCTGTAATTTATGGATGCTTTCTACTGTAATCCGGCTTACTTCATCCAATAAACCCTCTGATTCACGCACATATACGAACCCACGAGAAATGACTTCGGGCCCAGATATGATTTTACCTTCTTTCTTGCTAAGCGTGACCACGACGATAAGAATGCCATCTTCGGACAATAATTTACGATCTCGAAGGACGATCGTTCCAACATCACCGATTCCGAGACCGTCAACGAGTGTATTCCCGGTAGGTATGCTTCGACGTTGAATAGCCTTTTGATTGGTAATATCGACGACATCACCATTATTAATAATGAAGATGTTATCTGGTTCAACGCCTACCGATTCCGCTAACAAACGATGTTGATGGAGCATTCGGAATTCCCCGTGAATGGGAATGAAATACTTAGGCTTCATTAATGACAGCATTAACTTAAGTTCCTCTTGGCTGGCATGACCCGATACGTGCATTCCTGTTACTGAAGCCGATCCGTAAATAACCTTAGCCTTTAATTGATATAGATTATCCACTACCCGTGCCACATTCCGCTCATTTCCGGGGATTGGTGTGGAAGCTAGGATAACAGTGTCACCTGCTAATACTTCTACTTGTCGATGGTCAGAACTAGCTAAACGGGATAAAGCAGCCATAGGTTCTCCTTGGCTTCCAGTACATAGAATAACCATCTGGTGAGGATCATAGGAGCTGACTTCATTTGCTTCGACTAACATGCCTTCAGGAATATTTAAATAACCTAGTTCATGAGCAATAGATACCACATTAACCATACTTCTTCCCAGCAAAGCAATCTTTCGATGAGTTATCTCTGCTGCATCAATCACTTGTTGTAGACGATGAACATTGGAAGCGAAGGTTGATATAAATATTTTCTGTTCTGCCTTAATAAAGGCTTCTTTAATATTCTCCCCAACGAGTTGTTCAGAGAGGGTGAACCCTGGGCGTTCTGCATTCGTGCTTTCAGACAACAGAGCTAGGATACCATTTTTACCGATGTCAGCCATACGGTGCAGATCTGGATATTCGTCATTTACAGGTGTTAAATCGAACTTAAAATCTCCTGTATGTACAACCGTTCCTTCTGGAGTATCAAATACGACACCGAGGCAATCAGGGATACTATGGTTTGTTCTAAAAAAACTTAAACTGATCTTTCCGATCTCTAATGTAGATTTGGAATTGATCGTTATCATTTTTGTACTGCCTAGAAGACTATGCTCTTTTAACTTCACTTCAATTAAGCCCAGAGTTAATGGTGTTGCATAAACGGGTAGATTCAACTGTTTTAGAATATATGGAATACCACCAATATGATCTTCGTGACCATGAGTAACAACTAAGGCTCTGACTTTGTCGCGGTTCTCCAGTAGATAAGATATATCAGGAATGATTAGATCAATCCCTAATAAGCTTTCATCAGGAAATTTGGAGCCACAGTCAATGACGATGATATCATCACCATATCTGAGCACGTACATATTCTTCCCGATTTCATTAACACCGCCTAAGGCAGCAATCGACAGCGTCGATTCAGTTGATTCGTTTGTATTCAATCCATACACCTCCACTTAAAAATATGAAAGTAGTCTTCCCTTATATAGAAGTTATTATGATTAATATGAGTGGAGATATGACTTTTGGGGTGTTGCTATAGTGAAGGTAGTTGTAAGACTGCGGTATTGCTTAGAAGGATATTGATGATGGTAGAGAAGACTGAATAGAATATTTCAAGTTTCCAGCAATTCAGATAGGGGTATGGTAGAGAAGTGAAAGTATATTGTTTTAATAGGAGATACGTAGGCGTGTAATATCGTTATGTTATTCTTAGAGAGTAGGTTGTAAGACTATTAAAAAGGATCTAGTTAACTGTCAATTTTTACAACTTGTCAACCTAATGATAGACATGGTATATTCTAAGTCCGGCCAGTAAATAACACATTTATTGAATCGGCAAGCCAAACTCGAATGAAACTTAAACGAAAAAAAAGCTTGCACAAACGAACCGGACATGTTATGATATAAAAGTTGTCACAGACATTACATGGCGACTAACAAAATGAACAAATTGGTCTTTGAAAACTGAACAACGAGTGAGTAGATTTCACGAAAGTGAAGTCAAAACAAATGAGAAATCATTTGATAGAGAAAGTAATTTCTCGTCAGTTTGTTTTAAATGAG